>CAJTVI010000001.1 GCA_910579545.1 uncultured Oscillospiraceae bacterium
GTTCTGAGTTCACTAACCGCCTTGTCGCCGGCCAAAAGCATCTGCCTACCCTCTTTGAAACCACCCTGGCCCAGCTGGGCATCCGCCACAAACTCATCCGTCCCTATACCCCCAGACATAATGGCAAGGTCGAGCGCAGCCACCGCAAGGACAACGAGGAGTTTTATGCTTCTCACAAGTTCTACTCTTTCGCCGATTTTCAAAAGCAGCTTGCCGTTCGCCAGCGCCAATACAACGCTTTCCCTATCCGTCCCCTCAACTGGAACTCCCCCAAACAGGTCTTACTTTCCTTCCCTTTTTTTGTAACACCTCTTTGACAAACCTACACCGGCGCAAACTGCAAATAAAAGCGGTGCGCACCGCCCCATTTCGAGCGATGCGCACTTTATACGCGGCAAACAGAATATGTCAGGGCGATGTTTTTACCGGCGGAACCTCAAGGACAAGATCGCTGAGCGGGAAGGCGCAGCAGGGATGGATGTAGCCATACAGCAGATCGGCCTCCCGGCGGCCATCGATGGATCGGGGCGTATATACCTGCCCGCTGACGAGCCTTGAGTGACACCAGCCACACTCGCCGCTGCGGCAGTGAGCCGGGGCGGCGATGCCATTTTGCTCCATCGTGCGCAGTAGAGAGATGCCCGCCGGGGCATTGACCGTCTGCTCGTGCCCGGCGATGCGCACCGTAAGCTGGAAGCTTTTGGCAGAAATCGCAGGATAGTCCGGTTCTTTTTCCGGGCCGAAGTACTCGCCAAACAGCTCGTGACGGATGAACTTGCGCCGCAGCTTCAGGGCGGCAAGCTGTTTGTCCACAAAACGGTACATGGCCTGCGGTCCGCACAGAAACACTGAATACTCTCCTGCCGGAGCGTATTTTTGAATCACCCCGGCCGTGATAAATCCGTGTTCGCAGCCTTCCCGGGCTTCATCACTGAGCACGTTGATCAGCCGGAACCTGGGGCAGGCTTTTTCCAGCGCCCTCAGTTCCTCCTCAAATGCCGCATCCTCCAGCGTTTTGCTGCCGTAGAGAAGGATCAGTTCGGCATCCTCATCCCCGTCCGCAATGGCGTGAGCCAGAGAGCGGAAGGGGGTGATGCCGCTGCCGCCCGCGATACCCACCACCACCGGGGCATCCCGCAGCGGTTCGTAGGTAAAGGTGCCCAACGGTTCCGAGGCGGTGACCGGGGTGCCCTCGGTCCAGTTGTCCAGGATGTACCGCGAGGCAATGCCGCCCTCCACTCCCTTGACCGTGATGGTGTACCGCCCCTGCAGGCTTTCGCGGGGGGAGGAGGACAGAGAGTAGGGCCGGGTGAGCCGCATTGGGCCGATTTCAAGCGAAAGGGACAGATACTGCCCGGCACTGAACCAGGCGAGCGAAGAAGTGCCCCGTTCGGGGTCCGGAGCAAGATCGTAACTCTTCATGCCGCCGGTGTGCGTCGTTATTTTGGTTACCTTCAGGTACTGTACTCCGGGATGCAGAGCCATAGCCAGCGCATTGGGTTTGTAGGAGCCAGTATGAGGAACGCTTTTGGCCGGTGCCGCCTCAATTATGGCCTGCCGGGCGGGGGTCATTTTGGTAAAGTCCATGGGATTCAGCTTGTTTAGATTGGGCTTGCTCATCATCAGGTACCTCCTTTCAGCCGGGCAACGACACGTTTGCTGACGGTATCTCCCATGATATAAGCGCAGCTGTACCCGTCGCCCCGCAAATAATGCCCGCCACAGAAGCTCAGCCCGGGAATCGCATAGTCGGTTTTTTCTGCCGCCGTGCGGGCCATCAGGTTGTCCCAACCGGAAAGCCGGTAGCCGTAGATGGTCCCCTCTGGGGTGCCCAGATACCGGGCAAAGGTGACCGGGGTGGCCACGCTGAGCTCCTCTATGTGGGGAATGATTGAGATGCCCAGCACCTGTTCGGCATCCTGGATGTATTTTTTGGCAATGTTGTTTTTATAGCGTTTATAGTCCTGTGGTAGAAGCTCTGCCGGAACATCGCCGCCAAAGATCGGGATGGTAAAGAACAGGGTACAGGTCCCTTCCGGCGAGCTGTCGGGCACTGCGTTGTTCAGGCAGTTGATGATGTATAGCCCGCCCTCAAGCCGGGTATCGTACTGGACCCGGGGGTTAGGGTCGCTTTGGATGAAAACGGTGTAATCTTTCATCCCAAGTTCCTCGGCCGTGCAGTCAAGACCAAGATACACGGTGGCCACTGAGATGCCAAAGGAGCGGGCGTTGGCCAGCTTTAAATTCTGCTCCGGGATTTTGGAAGGGTCGCTGCGGTCAAAGACATTGTGCGGGATGACGTTGGATATAACCTCTTTGGCATAGAGCTTTTCACCGTTTGCCACCACGCCGGCGGCGCGGCCGTCCTCGTGGTAAAGGAATTGCGTAACCTCGCTGTTGTACCAGATCTGCCCGCCGTTTTGCAGAATCACATCCGCCAAAGCAAGAGACAATTCGTGCGAGCGATGATGCGGCATCGCTGCGCCGTCATTGACATAGTCGTAGAGCATGTTGAGAAAGTGCATTGCGTTCAGCTCGTCGGTGGGAACGCCGAGATAGCCCCAATAGGTGTTGATCAGATTCTGTGCCGCCTTGGGGATGCCCAGCGCGGTCATGACATCCTCAACCGAATGACCCGCCAGCCGCATAAAGTCCGCGTGCTTTAGAAGCATGGTCAGGCCGTTGGGCTTGCCCTTCATCTTGTAGATGTAAGCAATGGCGGCCTCCACCTTGGGCTTCAGCTCCAGGTATGCCCGCACGTTGGCCTCGCACCCCGGAACGGCCCGGTCTACCGAGCGGCAGAATTCATCCACACCGGCTTGCAGGGTAACGTCATAGCCGTTTTCCCCTTTGACGATTGCCCGGAAGATGTTGTGTTCATACCGCCAGTCGATTTTAGCGCCCAGGTCATCCAACACCTTATACACGGTGTTGGGACGCTCCTTTGTACCAACGCTGCACAGCTCGTGAAGGGATGGCTCAAACTCGAACCGCCCCCGGCGAAAGCTGGTAGCACAGCCGCCGGGAAGGTTGTGCTTTTCCAGCAGCAAGGTTTTCAGCCCTGCCTTGGCGGTGTTGGCTGCGGCAACCAAACCCGCATTGCCTGCGCCGACAACAATGACATCGAACGGATTGCCCATTTCAAACCTCCTTCTTGGTATTACCAGAATTCCATAAAAACAGCATAGCACGATTTCCTGTAATAAACAAGCACCTAAACAGGTTTTTTATTGGAGAATTGACAAAAAGGGAATGGTATGTTAATCTGGTAATACCAAATGCATTGAGGTGACTTATGGAATTTTCCAAAATTACGAATGTCTCTTTGACCGATTTGTTTGTTCAGCAGGTAGAGAATATGATCCTCTCAGGGAGCATCAGGGTAGGGGAGCGCCTGCCCCCAGCGCGTGAGCTGTCGGTCCAGATGGGTGTGAGTCGCCCGGTGATCTCGGCGGGACTGACGGAGCTGGAGAAGCTGGGCTTTGTGGAGATACGGCCTCGCCAAGGGGCTTTTGTCTCAGATTACCGGCGCAAAGGAACAGTGGAAACGCTGGTTGCCATCATGCACTATAACGGCGGTACCATGCGGAACAATGAGGTAACCTCTCTTTTACAGGTTCGGTGGGCGCTCGAACGGCTGTGTGTAGAGTTGGTTGTTCAGATCTGTCCGCGGGAGGAGCTGACCGGGCTGGCTCCCCTGCTTGAGAGTATTGCCGCCGCTCCCTCTCCCGAGCGGTGCGCCGAGGCGGTATTCACCTTTCATCACGAGCTGGCGGTATTCAGCGGGAATATGCTGCTGCCCCTGCTATACCATTCCTTCAAACCGGAGAGTGTCCATCTGTGGACGATTTCCTGCCGGCGCACCGGCTGCGAGGCGCTGTGCGGGGTAAAAAAGAGGTTGTATCAGGCGTTGCTGGACAGGGACCTTGAGCAGGCGCAGCTGATTACAGACCAGAGCATTGAAGCCGGTATGGATCAGCAGTCCGGTTTTGTGTTTTAGCGGGGAAGAGTGCAATATAATCAAATACACACAAAGCCGTACCTGCAAAAACACAGGTACGGCTTTGGTCTTATGCGGCATCAAGCCAATTTTGCTTCACGTGGAAGGACCGCTTCTTCAGATGCTTCCTGCATCATATAAAGGCAAGTGCGTTTATTTTGCCGGAACGTTTTTGGTGGCCACCACCGCAACGCCGGTGCCGGCAACGTTTGGCAGAACCACCTGTCCGATTTTGACCGGCGCGGCCAGTTCCACCGCCTGAAGGGCCTTGACGCAATCAAAAATGCGGCCCTTGGGGATGTCCGACGCGGTTTTTACCGAGACCATCGCCAGCCTGCCGCCCTTGACCCGCACGGTGCTGGTAACGATGCGGGTAGGGTCGGTGACCTCCTTGCGTGCGTAGGCGTCCCCCCGCTTGCAGGTGTTGCCGGTGACCTCCCTGACCTCGCCGTTTTCCATGGTAACGCTTACCGGGCAGCCCAGGGGGCAGCCGATGCAGATCAGATCAATTTTTTCCATCCCTCACGCCTCCTCCAGTGTCACCGTGATGCCGGCCGCCTCGGGGTGTTCCTTCAGCAGGGCGGTTTTAAGCTGTACCGTTTCCATCTCGCCGGGGGCCAGCACCGGGCGCTTGCGGCTGAAGATGCAGGCGTCCCCCGCGTACACGGCGATCTTTTTGTTTTTGTATACATTGCCCACCCTGAAACGCAGGGTGATCGTTTCGCCCGCGGCGTCCGGCCGGATGGCGGAGGGCACCGTGTACCGCACGCCGTTCTGGCAGCTTACCGGCAGGGTGCGCCAGGCGGCTTCGGTGCAGCCCGCCGCAATGTACTGGGCCGCGTGGCGGCCGGCCGCGCCCGCTTCCTCCGAAACATAGTCCACCAGGTCGTGCACGTGCAGCACGTTGCCGGCGGCAAATACGCCGGGGATGCTGGTTTCCAGGCTCTCGTTCACGGTGGGGCCGCTGGTGACCGGGCTCAGCTCCACCCCGGCCGCGCGGCTCAGTTCGTTTTCCGGGATCAGCCCGCAGGAGAGCAGCAGGGTGTCGCAGTCGTACTGTTCCTCGGTGCCGGGGATCGGCCTGCCCTTATCGTCCACCGCGGCCAGGGTGATGCCCTCCACCCGCTTTTTGCCCTGGATGTCGATGACCGTGTGGCTGAGCTTGAGGGGGATGCCGTAATCGTCCAGGCACTGCACAATGTTGCGCTTGAGCCCGCCGGAATAGGGCATCAGCTCAGCCACCACCTGCACCTTGGCCCCCTCTAAGGTCATGCGGCGGGCCATGATGAGGCCAATGTCGCCCGAGCCGAGAATGACCACCTTGCGGCCAGGCAGGTAGCCCTCCATGTTTACCAGCCGCTGGGCGGTGCCGGCGGTAAAGATGCCGGCCGGCCGGCAGCCCGGGATGTTCAGCGCGCCGCGCGGGCGCTCGCGGCAGCCCATGGCCAGAACCACCGCCTTGGGGTGCAGCTGGAACAGCCCGTCCTGCCGGTTCATGGCGGTAACGGTTTTGTCCGCCGCAAGGTCCAGCACCATGGTGTTGAGCTTGTAGGGGATGCCCAGCTGTTCCACCTTTTCTATGTAGCGGCCGGCGTATTCCGGGCCGGTCAGCTCCTCCTTGAAGGTGTGCAGCCCAAACCCATTGTGGATGCACTGGTTCAAAATGCCGCCCAGCTCGTTGTCCCGCTCCAGGATCAAAATGTCGCGCAGGCCGGCCTCATGGGCGGCCGCGGCCGCGGCAAGCCCCGCGGGGCCGCCGCCAATGACGACGAGATCGTATTCTTTCATGCTCAGCCCCTCCTCAAATGGAATCCTTGTTGACGCCGACGATCAGCCCCGACCCGGCGCCGGCCTTGGTTACCTCGCTCTGGTCGATGCCCAGCTCCCGGGCCAGGATCTCCATCACCCGCGGGCTGCAGAAGCCGCCCTGGCAGCGGCCCATGCCCGCGCGGGTGCGCCGCTTGACCCCATCCACGCTGCGGGCGCCGGGCACCCGGTGGATGGCGTCGATGATCTCGCCCTCGGTGACCGTTTCGCACCGGCAGATCACGGTGCCGTAGGCCGGGTTTTGTTTGATCAGGGCCGCATGGGCCTCGGGGTCAAGGGTCTTGGGGTCAAGGATGCCCTTGCGGGTGGGGTCAAAGGCGGGATCCTCGGCAAGGTTCAGGATGCCCTGCACGATGCCGGCCGCCATTTTGCCGATGGCCGGGGCGCTGGACAGGCCGGGGGATTCGATGCCGGCGCAGTCCACAAAGCCGGGCTTGACCTCGCCGATAAAGAACTCGTGGCGCACCTCGTGGGCGCGCAGACCGCAAAAGCTGGTGATGGTCTGGCGCAGCGGCAGGTTCTTGACCGCAAGCGAGGACTTTGTGCGCACCTCGTCCAAGCCGCTTTGGGTGGTGGCGGTGGATTCCTTATCCTCTATGTCGATGGCGGTGGGGCCTACCAGGATGTTGCCGTGCACGGTGGGGGCCACCAGCACCCCCTTGCCGTATTTGCCCGGCAGCTGGAAGATGGTGCTGTGCACATGGCCGGCGGCCGAGTGGTCGAGCAAAAAGTAATCGCCGCGGCGGGGGATGATGGTCATTTTATCCTCCGAGACCATGTTGTGCAGCGCATCAGCAAATACGCCGGCCGCGTTTACCACCACCCGCGCCTCAAAATCGCCGGCGCTGGTTGCGACCCGCCAGCCGCCCTCAATGGGCGAAAGGCCGGTCACCTCGGTGTCAAACCGGAACTCCACCCCATTTTTGGCGGCGTTTTCGGCAAGGGCGTAGGTAAGCCCAAAGGGGCATACGATGGCCCCGGTGGGGGCGTAAAGGGCGGCGATGGCCTCGTCGCTGATGTTGGGCTCCATTTTTACCAGTTCGTCCCGCTCCACAATGCGCAGCCCCTCCACCCCGTTGGCCACGCCGTTCTGGTACAGGGCGTTGAGGGTGGGGCGGTCGGCCTCGTCCAGCATTACCACCAGGCTGCCGTTCTGCTCGTAGCTGAAATCCAGCTCCTTGGCAAGGGCGGGCATCAGCCGGCTGCCCTCCACGTTCAGCCTGGCCATCAGGCTGCCGTGGGCGGCGTCATAGCCGGCATGCACAATGGCGCTGTTTGCCTTGGTGGTGCCGCAGCAGACGTCCTCGTCCCGCTCCAGCACCAGCACCTTTGCCCGGTAGCGCGAAAGCTCCCGCGCAATGGCGCAGCCGGAAACACCGGCGCCGATGATCACAATGTCAACCATGTGGGTCACTCCTTTTTTGATGGTTTGCGGTTGATGTGCGGGGGAGGGGACGGCGCGCCCCCTCCCGGTTATTTCCAACAAGAGCCGGGCAGCCCCTCTGCGGCCGCCCCGGTAAGGACGGCCAAGACTGCCCGGCTCACAGCGTACACAGAACTCTCTGCTGAAAAGACCAGGGGAATGATGCAGCCTTTTTTAAAAGGCCTTGCAGCTTTATTATACCCAAAGCCGGCGGGCGCTTCAAGGGGGGGAAAGCGGCGTTTACTCCTCCTTGGCCCAGCCGTAGGAGCAGCGCACCGCCCGGTTCCAGCCGCGGATGCGCGCGGCGCGCTCGCTTTCGGGGATGGCGGGGGTAAAGATGCGGTCGCTGGCCCAGTTTTGGCGCACCTCCTCCTTGCTTTTCCAGTACCCGACCGCCAGCCCGGCCAGATAGGCCGCGCCCATGGCGGTGGTTTCCACGCAGACGGGGCGGTTGACCGGCGCGCCCGAAATATCCGCCTGCATCTGCATCAGCAGGTTGTTGGCGCTTGCGCCGCCGTCTACCTTCAGGGCGGCCAGCGCAATGCCGGAATCCGCCTTCATGGCCCCCAATACGTCGTTGACCTGGTAGCACATCGACTCCAGCGTGGCGCGGATCACATGGTATTTGTTCACCCCGCGGGTAAGCCCCACAATGGTGCCCCGGGCGTATTGGTCCCAGTGCGGCGCGCCAAGGCCGGTAAAGGCGGGCACCACATAGCAGCCGCCGGTGTCGCTTACCTTGCCGGCCATGTACTCCGAGTCGGCCGCGCTGTCGATCAGGCGCATCTCGTCCCGCAGCCACTGGATCGAGGCGCCGGCCACAAAGATCGAGCCCTCCAGCGCGTAGTTCACCCGGCCGTCCAGCCCCCAGGCAATGGTGGTAACCAGGCCATTTTTGGAAAACACCGGTTTTTCGCCGGTATTCATCAGCAAAAAGCAGCCGGTGCCGTAGGTGTTTTTGGCCTCGCCCGCCGTAAAGCAGGTCTGGCCAAAGAGGGCGGCCTGCTGGTCGCCGGCCGCGCCGCCGATGGGGATCGGCCCGCCAAAAAACTGCGGGTCGGTTTGGCCATACACGCAGCTGGAGGGCTTGGGCTCGGGCAGCATGCATTTGGGGATGTCCAGCTCGGCCAAAATCTCATCGTCCCACTCGAGGGTGTTGATGTTGAACAGCATAGTGCGGGAGGCGTTGGAATAATCGGTGACGTGTACCCGGCCGCCGGTGAGCATCCAGATCAGCCAGGTCTCCACCGTGCCAAACAGCAGTTCGCCCTTTTTTGCCCGCTCACGGGCGCCCTCCACATGGTCCAGCAGCCATTTGAGCTTGGTGGCCGAAAAATAGGCGTCGATCACAAGGCCGGTCTTGGCCCGGTAGGCCTCGGTAAGCCCCCTGGCCTTGAGCGAATCGCAGTATTCGCTGGTGCGCCGGCACTGCCACACAATGGCGTTGTGGATGGGCCGGCCGGTGGCCTTGTCCCACACAATGGCGGTTTCGCGCTGGTTGGTAATGCCAATGGCGGCAATGTCCGCCGCGCAAAGACCCAGTCCATCCATGGCGGCCTTGGCAACCTCCAGCTGGGTGTCCCAGATCTCCTCGGCGTTATGCTCCACCCAGCCGGGCTTGGGAAAATACTGGGTAAATTCCTTTTGGGCCATGCTGCAAACTTCGCCCTTTTGGTTAAAGAGGATGCAGCGGTTGCTGGTGGTGCCCGAGTCCAGTGCCATAATGTATTTTGCCATGCGTTGCTCAGCTCCTTTTGGGTGGGGTGGGGAGGAGGATAAAAAAAGCGCGCAAAAAGAACCATAGCATCGTTGCTGCTACAAGTACCTTGCACGCGAATCTCAAAGGTTTTGATTATTCAGTTTTCAAGAACCTGCAAACAGTATAGCATATTTGCAAGAAGAATGCAACGAATTTGGCAAAATTTTAGAAAAAATATGTAAAGCCGGCAAGGATATCGTAAAAAACAGCAAAAAAGATGCGCTTAAACGGCGGCAGGGCAGGCGGACGCGCTGCATCCGCCCTGTTGCGGGAGCAGCGGCAGAGGGCGCGGGGCGCAAAACCGGCGGGCGCGCTACATCCGCCAGACCCCGGGGTTGGTGGTGGAAACGGCCACCGCGCCCGCGCCCAAAGCCGAGAGCACGTCCTCCTTGTCGGTGATCAGGCCGCCCGCCAAAAGGGGGGTGTGGGCGGTTTCCACAATGCGGCGGATGGTTTTGGGCATCACCCCGGGCAGTACCTCCAAAAAGTCCGGCTTTGCGGCCTCCAGCTTGTCAATGCCCGAAAGCGCCATCGAGTCAATGGCAAACAGCCGCAAAACGGTAAACAGCTCCAGCTCCCGCGCGCGGCGGATAAAATTGGAGCGGGTGGAGATGATGCCGTCCAGCCGGGTGTTGGCCTTTAAAAAATCCACCGCGATCTCCTTGTTCTGCGACAGGCCGGAGATCCGGTCGGTGTGCACCATGGCGATCTTACCGGCCTCCTTTACCTGGTCCACAAGGCCGGGGATGCTGCACAAATCGCCAAACAAAAAGAAAACGATCTGGATATGCTCCAAACTCAGGCAGTCCCGCAGGCCCTCCTCGTCCTTGACCGCCGCGATCACTGGCGAGGAGAGCACGGCGTCATAAAAGCGCTGGTCCATAAAGCCCTTCCTTTCTGTGTTTTATGCGCCCCGCGTTCAGCCGGGCCTGTCCCGCAAAAAACGGGCTGACAGCATCTGTATTGTACGCGCCCCGCGTTCAAACCGACTGGCCGGTTTTGCATACGTCCCGCAAACAGCAGGCGGCGCAGTTGGGTTTGCGGGCGTCGCACACCGCCCGCCCGTGCAGCACAAAGCGGTGGCACAAATCGCTGCCCTCCTCGGGCGGGATGATCTTCCACAGGGCCATCTCCACCTTGTGGGGCTCCTTGACGCCGTCCACCAGGCCAATGCGATTGCACAGCCGGATGCAGTGGGTGTCGGTAACGATGGCGGGCTTGCCAAAAACGTCCCCCATGATCAGGTTGGCGCTCTTGCGGCCCACGCCCGGCAGCTTGAGAAGTTCCTCCATGGTATCGGGCACCTGGCAGTTGTATGTATCCCGCAGCATCCGCATGCACAGGCTGATGTCCCGCGCCTTGCTGCGGCCCAGCCCGCAGGGGCGAACAATGGCTTCGATCTCCTCCGGCTCGGCGGCGGCCAGCGCCTCGATGCCCGGATACCTTGCAAACAATTCCTGCACCACAATGTTCACCCGCGCGTCGGTGCACTGGGCGGCAAGGCGCACCTCCACCAGCAGCTGCCAGGCGTGCTCGTAATCCAGGGTGCATTCCGCCAGCGGGTACTGCCCTTTTAAGCGGCCGATCACCTCAAGGGCAAGCTGCTTTTTCGTCATGCTTCGGCCTCCTTCGCCGCATCTTTTTTGTTATCATACCATGGATGCCCGGCTGCTGCAAGCGGCGCTTGCCTAACCGGCGGCGGCGGGGTATAATAAAGCAACATGGCCGGGATACGGCCTGCCCGCCCCAAAACGCAGGGGCCAAAACGCGCAGAGAGGGGTTTTAACCATGTACCGTGAAATGCTGGATACCATTGGGTTTGTGGCCGCGGCCGACCCGGAGCTTGCCGCTTCGATGCAAAAAGAGCTGGTGCGCCAGCGGCAGAACATTGAGCTGATCGCCAGCGAAAACCTTGTAAGCCCGGCCGTGATGGCCGCCATGGGCTCGGTGCTCACCAACAAGTACGCCGAGGGCTACCCCGGCCGGCGGTACTACGGCGGCTGCGCCTATGTGGACGAGGTGGAGCAGCTGGCCATCCGCCGGGCCTGCCGGCTGTTTGACGCGGGCTTTGCCAACGTGCAGCCCCATTCCGGCGCGCAGGCAAACCTTGCGGTCTACTTTGCCCTGCTGGAGGTGGGGGATACCGTGCTGGGCATGGACCTTTCGCAGGGCGGGCACCTGACCCACGGCAGCCCGGTAAACATGTCCGGCAAAAACTATCATTTTGTGCCCTACGGCGTAAACGAAAACGGCTTTATCGACTACGACGCCCTGCTGCTCAAGGCAAAACAGGTGCGGCCCAGGCTGATCGTGGCCGGGGCTTCGGCCTATGGCCGCGCTTTGCGGTTTGACCGGTTTGCCGCCATTGCCAAAGAGGTGGGCGCCTACCTGATGGTGGATATGGCCCACATTGCGGGGCTGGTGGCGGGCGGTGTGCACCAGAATCCGGTGCCCTTTGCCGACGTAGTTACCTCCACCACCCACAAGACCCTGCGCGGGCCCCGCGGCGGCCTGATCCTGACCAACAGCGAGGAGCTGGCCAAAAAGATCGACAAGGCCATCTTCCCCGGCACCCAGGGCGGCCCGCTGGAGCACATCATCGCGGCCAAGGCGGTCTGCTTTGGCGAGGCGCTGAAACCGGAGTTCCGGCAGTATGCGAGCAACATTGTAACCAACGCCGCGGCACTGGCCGAGGGGCTTAAAAAGCGGGAGGTTTCGATCGTGAGCGGCGGCACCGACAACCATTTGATGCTCATTGACCTGTCCGCCGAGGCCTGCACCGGCAAGGAACTGGAGCACAACCTGGACGAGGTGCACATTACCGCCAACAAAAACACCGTGCCGGGCGAAAAGCGCAGCCCCTTTGTAACCAGCGGGCTGCGGGTAGGCACCCCGGCCGTGACCACCCGCGGCTTTGGCCCCGCCGAGATGGACGAGGTGGCCGGCTGCATTGCGGATTCCATCCGGGATTTTGAGGGTACCAGGGCCCAAACGGCCGCCCGGGTGGCGGCGCTGGTGGAGCGCTTCCCGCTGTACGAGTAAGGCGTGGGCGGCACCGGGCCCTTTTGGGCGGGCCGCAAAAGCCTGCTGTTATTTCCCGGGCAGTGATATCGGCAATCAAAACGGATACAGATGAGGTTTATAAAAGATGGCGTTTATTACCTGCAAGTTTAAGAGCACGGCGCTGGCCAGCACCACGGCGGTGCGCCTGTTTTTGCCCGGCGACCTGGCCGCAAACGCCGGCCAGCCGCCGCGCGGGGTGCTGACCCTTTTGCACGGCATTACCAACGACGGGGACGATTGGGTGAACAATTCGGCGGTGCTGCGCTACGCGGCCGCCTGCAACCTGGCCCTTGTGATCCCGGACGGCGCAAACTCCTTTTACAACGATATGGCCTTTGGTTCGGCCTATTACACCTGGATGGCCGAGGAACTGCCGGCGCTTCTTGCGGGCATCTTCCGGCTGCCGTCCGAGCGGGAAAAAAACGCGGTGTGCGGCCTTTCGATGGGCGGGTACGGCGCGCTGCTGCTGGGGCTTACCCAGCCCGGGCGGTACGCCTTTTGCGCCAGCTTTTCGGGCGGGGTGGACCTTGGCAGCGTGCTGAGCCAGAAGGACCACCCGCTGGTGGCAAAGCTGTTCCAGCCGGTGTTTGGCCAGCAGCTGCAGCTGCCGGCTGAGCGGGACCTCTTCCGGCTGGCCGAGGGGGTAAGCCGGCTGCCGGAGGCCGAAAGGCCCCGCATCCTGTGCACCGTGGGCACTGGGGACCACGAGCCCTATTTTATCTACGAGCAAAACCAGAACCTGCGCGCCCATCTCAAGGCCCTGCCGCTGGATTTTACCTATATGGAGTGGACCGGCGCCCACGAGTGGGAATTTTGGGACCGCAGCATAGCCATTGCCATCGACCGCTTTTTCTGCCCCGGCTTTGCCGCCCGCCAGCAGCAGGCCTGGGCCTACCCCATCCAGGAGGACGCCGCCCATGCCTGAACCGCTTGCCCAGCGCCTGCGCCCCAAAACCCTCAGCGAGGTGTGCGGCCAGCGCCACCTGCTGGCGGAAGGGCAGGTGTTCCGCCGCGTGATGGACAGCGGCCATGTGCCCAACATGATCTTTTACGGCCCCAGCGGGGTGGGCAAAACCACGGTGGCCCAAATCGTGGCAAGCAGCAGCGGCATGCGGCTGCACAGGCTCAACGGTACCTCCGCCTCCACGGCGGATATCAAGGAGGTTTTGTCCGAAATAGGTACCCTGCACGGCGCGGGCGGGCTGCTGCTCTATCTGGACGAGATCCAGTACCTCAACAAAAAGCAGCAGCAGAGCCTGCTTGAATGCATCGAGGAGGGCAGCGTTACCCTGATCGCCTCCACCACCGAAAACCCGTACTTTTATATCTACAACGCCCTGCTCTCGCGCTGCACCGTCTTTGAGTTTAAGCAGCTGGAGCCGGCCGACCTGCGCCAGGGCATCCAGAACGCCGTCGCCCGGCTGGAAGAGGAGGAGGGCGGGCCGATCCAGCTGGACGAGGACGCGCTTGAGCTTTTGGCCATGGGCGCGGGGGGCGATATGCGCAAGGCGCTTGGCAGCCTGGATTTTGCGGTGACCGCCGCCATGCGCGGCCCAGAGGGCAAGCGCATTACCGCCGAAATGGTACAGCAGGTGGTAAAACGCACCGCCATGCGGTACGACCGCCAGGGCGACGACCACTACGACATCCTCTCGGCCTTTCAAAAATCCATGCGCGGCTCCGACCCGGACGCCGCGCTGCACTACCTTGCCCGGCTGCTGGAGGCGGGGGACCTTATAAGCGCCTGCCGCCGGCTGATGGTCTGTGCCTGCGAGGATGTGGGCCTTGCCTGGCCCCAGATCATCCCCATTGTCAAGGCGGCGGTGGACGCGGCCAACATGATCGGCCTGCCCGAGGCGCGCATCCCTTTGGCCGACGCGGTGATTTTGGTGGCCACCTGCCCAAAATCCAACAGCGGCGAGGCGGCCATCGACCGGGCGGCGGCGGACCTGCGGCGCGGCAAAAGCGGCCCGGTGCCGCGGCAGCTGCAGAACAAGCACTACGACGGCGCGGACGCCGCTGTAAAAGGCCAGCACTACCTTTACCCGCACGATTACCCGGACCACTGGGTGGCCCAGCAGTACCTGCCCGACGCCTTGCAGGGGGCGCGGTATTACGAGTACGGCCCCAACAAGGCCGAGCAGGCCGCCCGCGCCTATTGGGAGCGGGTGCGCCAGCCCAAATAGCCGGGCGGGGCACTGCAAAGCGATATAGCTTTACAGGAGTTTTGGCCCATTTGGAGCGTTTTTGCCTGCCCTTTTTCGATGCTGTGCGAGAATCCGATTGACAAAACATCTAAAAACAGTTACTATTATGGTACCATCAAACAGATAAAACGGCGGGGCAGCCCTGGCAAAAAGGGCCGGGCGGCTTTGGCCGCGCACAAAAAAGGAGGCGTTGGGGATGCGCTATTCACGCCAGCGGGAGTTGATTTTGCAGCAGGTGCAAAGCCGGTGCGACCATCCTACGGCGGACGACATTTACACGGCCGTGCGGGACGAATGCCCATCCTTGAGCTTGGGCACGGTCTACCGCAACCTCAACTGCCTTGTGGAGCAGGGGGATATCCTGCGGGTGACCGTGCCGGGCAAGGCCGACCGGTTTGACCGCGACACCCACCCCCACGGCCATCTGTGCTGCCGCGGCTGCGGGCGGGTGCTGGACGTGCCGGTAAACGCCGCGGCGCTGGAAAGCATCTGGAGCCAGTACCAGGGGGCCAGGGTGGAGGAGTACGCCCTGAGCCTTTACGGCCTGTGCGCCGACTGTGCCCAGGAGGCCGGCTGAGGGCCTGCGGCGCTTGCCTTGCGGGCCTTGCGGCACTAAGGCATGCGGCAGCAAAAGGGGATAAGAAAAGGGACGGATCATGTACGAACTGTGCGAAGCTGCGGGCGGCAGCTATTACATCCAAAGCCCGGCCAAGATCGGCCTTGTGCGGCTGGAGGGCGGCGGGGTCTGCCTGATCGACAGCGGCAGCGACAAGGACGCCGGGCGCAAGGTGCGCCAAATTTTAGACAAAAACGGCTGGAAGCTTTTGGCCATCTACAACACCCATTCCAACGCCGACCACATCGGGGGCAACAAATACCTGCAAGGCCAGACCGGCTGCAAAATTTATGCGCCGGGCATCGAGTGCGATTTTACCCGCCATCCGGTGCTGGAGCCCTCCTTTTTGTACGGCGGGTACCCTTTTGCCGAACTGCGGCACAAGTTTTTGATGGCCCAGCCCAGCGAGGCCGAGCCGCTTACCGAGGCGGCCCTGCCCGCGGGGCTCACCGCTATCCCGCTGCCCGGCCATTTTTTTGAGATGGTGGGCTTTCGCACCGCCGATGATGTGGTTTATCTGGCCGACTGCCTTTCGAGCCGGGAGACCCTGTCCAAGTACCGTATCGGATTTATCTACGATGTGGCGGCATATTTGCAAACGCTGGAAACGGTCAAGGCCATGCAGGCGGCGCTGTTTGTGCCGGCGCATGCCGAGCCCGCCCGCGACATTGCCCCCCTGGCACAGTACAACATCGACCAGGTGCAGGCGGTTGGCGAGATGATCCTTGCCCTTTGCGCCGAACCGCTCTGCTTTGAGCAGCTTTTGCAAAAGCTGTTTTGCGAATATGACCTTACCATGACCTTTGAGCAGTATGTGCTGGTGGGCAGCACAGTGCGTTCCTACCTTGCCTGGCTCAAGGATACCGGCCGGATGCAGGCCCTTTTTGAAAACAACCTCCTGCTTTGGCGGCGGGCGTAGCTTTGGCCGCGGGCCCGAAAAGCGGCGGGGGATGACCGTTAAAAAAGGGAGGCGCGGCGGATGGAGGAGTTGTGCAGGGCGCTGCAGGAGGCGGTTTTGGCCGCCGACAGGGAGGAAAAAAGCGCCGGGAGCGGCTATGACTCCATTTTTAGCGCCAACAAGCGGGAATGGCTCAAAAAGCTGCTGGCCCAGGCCGAGGCCGGCGCATCGGCCGGCGCGCTTTTGCAGCAGGCCGAAGCCGCGCTGCCGCGCCTGGTCCAGTCAGGGGCCGAAGAGGCGGAGCACCCCACCTTCGACTGGTACGGCGACCATTATTGGGAGACCGTCTATATGGGCGAGGCCGCAGCCTGCCGGGAGGCCATCGCCCTGCTTGCGCCCCTTGCAAAGGCCGGGCAGTAAAGCGGCGGCAGGCTAAAGCCCTACAATACCACACAAAAAACGCCCCACAGCGGAAAAACCTGCTGCGGGGCGTTTTTGCGCGGAGGGTGTGTCCTGGCGCCGCGCTCAAAAATTGCCCTTTAAAAAGCTGACTTTTTGCAAAGCGGTACGCAGGCCCAGGGCCAGGCCGGGAATCAGCTTACACTGCGCCGCACACGCCCGGGGTCAACCTGGGGGTCAGCGGCTGCCGTTTTTCTTGTCGCCGCAGCCGCAGTCGTCCTCCCGGCCCTTGGGGGTGCAGCCGCAGTCCTCTTTCAGGCTTTCCGGGCCGCAGCCGCAGCCATTCTGGGCGGCAAAATCGTCCGAATACAGGGCGGGGAAGTAATCCTCCGCGGCCAGCTCATCCTGCACGGCGTCGGCCAGTTCTACCTGGCTGTCCATCCGGGGCGGCTTGCTGCCGGGGGTGTGGGTGCTGGCCGGCTCTACCTCGTTGGTGCCGCCCTGCTCGTGGTGGTCGTACTGGGTAAACGCATTTTCGTTATACAGCATAGCGCGTTGCTCCTTTGTCTTTTTTTCTAAAAAGGGCTGGGCCAGCAGGGGTACGCCCTGCCGGCTTGTCCTTGCCCTTTTCTGCCCATAGTATGCACGGGCGGGCGGGGGGCTATGCATTTTTTGTCCCCTTTACAACTTTTTAACAAGTTTATAGGATAATACGCCTTAACAGCGGGCTTTGGCCGCAGGCAGGCGCCCGCGCCGCAAAACACCCAATGGGAGGAACCATACATGGCCAATATCCTGATTGCAGAGGACGAAAAGCCCATCCGGGAACTGATCCGCCGCAGCCTGACCCTTGCGGGCCACACGGTGCGCCAGGCCGAGGACGGCCCCGCCGCCCTCCAGATGATCGGGCAGGAAACGCCCGACCTTGTGCTGCTGGACGTGATGCTGCCCGGCTGCTCCGGTTTTGAGGTAAAGCAGCAGCTGGACCCCGGTTTGCCGGTGATTTTTGTCACGGCCAAAAACAGCCTTTCCAGCCGGCTGGAGGGGCTGGGCCTTGGCGCGGACGATTACATTGTAAAGCCCTTTGAGATTTTGGAGCTGCTGGCCCGGGTGGAGGCGGTGCTGCGCCGCACCCGGCCTGAAAACGAGGTGTTTGAACTGGACGGCTGCCGGGTGGAGTTTGGCACCCACCGCACCTTTTTGGATGGGCAGGAGCTGGCCCTTACCCCGCAGGAGTTTGCCCTGTTGGAGGTGCTGGTGCGCAACCGCAACCTGGCCCTCTCGCGGGACAAGCTGCTGCAGCTGGCCTGGGGGTACGACTATGAGGGCGACACCCGCAAAGAAAGGTGATCCGCCATGAAGTTTTGGCAAAAGGCCTATATCCTTACCCTGGCGCTCTTTTTACTGGCCCTCAACGGGGGCATCGCGGTGGTGCTCTCGGTCAGCCAGCAAAAGGCCTTTGAGGCCGAGTGCACCGGCCTTTTGGCCCGGCAGCACATTGTGGCCCAAAGCCTTGCCGAGGACGCCGCCGCGGTCGAGGCCCGCCGGCCCCAGGCCCTGCCGCGCCTGGGCGAAAGCTATGCGGGGCAGTACCAGCCCAAGGGGATTTTTTTGCGGGTTGCCCAGGGCGCGCAGGTTTGGGCCGACACCCTGCCCCAGCCGGACGCCCCCCTGCCCGAACCGCCGCCGGCCGGCCAGCGCCTGCACACGGTGCGCACCGCCGGCGAGTGGCGTTTTTTGTATGTGCTGGCCATGCTGCCCGCCCCGCCTGAGGGGGTAAGCGTGGTCTGCGCGTTTGAGATCGAGGACTTTTTTGTGGGCTGGGCGCGCATCTACCGGGTCTGCTTTGCGGGCAGCGCCATGGTTTCGGTGCTCATGGCGGGGGCGCTGTACGGGGTGCTGCGCGGGCTTTCCCGCCCAATGGAGCGGCTGGCGGCCGTGGCGGGGCGGATCGCCGAGGGGGATTACTCGGCCCGCAGCGGCCGGCGCGGGCGGTATCAAAAGGACGAGGTGGGCCAGCTCTCGGCCGCGCTGGACGGCATGGCCGCCCGGGTGGAGGAGAACATCGAGGAGCTGCGCGAGGCCGCCGAGCGCAAGCAGCAGCTGGTGGATAACGTAGCCCACGAGCTGCGCACCCCCCTTACCGCCGTGCGGGGCTATGCCGAGTACATCCAGCGGGCCGAGCTGACCGGCGAGGAGCGGTTTGAGGCTGCCCAGTACATTGTGGACGAGGCCGGCCGGCTGGCCGCCATGAGCGAGCGGCTTTTGCAGATGGCCGCGCTGCGGGGCGAGCAGGCCGAGCGGCAGCCGGTCTTTTTGCCGGGGCTGCTTGGCCGCGCCGCCCGCACCGCCGCCCCCCGGGCCGCCGCGCGCGGGGTCACGGTGGCCGTAACAAAGGCGGAGGAGTGCACCGTTTTGGGCGAAGAAGCCCTGCTGGAAAGCCTGCTGGTCAACCTGGCGGACAATGCCGCCAAGGCCTGCGAGGCCGGCGGCCGGGTGGAGCTGGCGGCCCAAAGGGTGCCGGGCGGGGCGGTGGTCACGGTGAGGGACAATGGCCGCGGCATGGACGCCGGGACCCTGGCCCATCTGGGCGACCCCTTTTACCGGCCGGACAAGGCGCGCAGCCGCGCCCAGGGCGGTGCGGGGCTGGGGCTTTCGCTCTGTTACCAGATTGCCAAAAGCCACGGTGCGCTGCTTAAATTTGCCTCAACTCCGGGGGTGGGCACCACCGCCGCGGTGGCCTTTAAAACCGAATAAACCGGGGCTTGCATCCCTTGCCCCAAATCCCATGCGTGCCCTTGTCAGGCGATGTTTTACAGCCTGATGACATTCCGCCTCCATTCTTTACAACTTGGTGATCTTTTTTTGAAAAATCGGCAACCCGCCGGCGGGATACTGAACCCAGCGAAAGGAGGCTGCCCCATATGAAACACAAGCAGCATATTAAAAACAAAGCCACAGCCGCCCTGCTGGCGGGCATACTGGCGCTGGGCCTTTTGGCCGGATGCGCACAGCACGCGTCCGAGCCGGTGGTTACCGAGGACGACCTGACCCCCTCCTCCACCGTGCAGGAGGTGATCGCGCGGGTGGCGGACAACGGCAAAACCTACGCCTATCTCTGGCCGGCCGGGGACCCGGCCGCGTTGGAGGAGACCCTGCGCCAGAGCTATGCCGAGAAAATAAAATACATGGAGGAAAACGGCTCTGCGGAAGACGAGATCAGGGGCTACGAGGAGCAGGCCGAGCAGCTGATACAGCAGGCCCTTGCCGAGGCAGGGGAGGAGCGCGAACTGGAGCCGGTCATTTCGCCCCAGGAGGCGGCCAACCTTGCCGGCCAGACACTGGAAGAACTGTACGGCATGGACCTTTCCCAGGGCACACTGTATCTGCGCTGCTACATCCAGACCCTTGAGGGGGACATCCGCCATACCATGGGGCCGGAACCAGGGCGAATGTACTGGGACATCCTCTTTGATGTGGGTGAGGAGGGCCTTTCCTGGGCCACCGGCCTGATGGACGCCACCACCGGCGAGTGGAAGCAGCTGGACTATATTGCCGGCGGAGAGGAGCAGCAAACTTGGGAAGCCACCCGGCGGTCAGACTGCGTTGTGCCGGAACCAAACAGCCCGCATTTCGGCTCGGTCGGGTGGAATATTGAGCACGCCGAGTTTGCAGCCATTGCCGAAGCGATCAAACAGCGGGCGGTTGGCGCTGTCTCGGGCAGCGTATTGGTTGGCGGCGCACAGGTGACCAAAGCTGAACTGCGTACCGGCGAGAGCGAGGAGCTGCCCTATTGGGCGCCGACGATCACCCTGATTTTAAGCTGCGACAACGGCAAAACCTATGGGCTGCACCAGTACAGCGGGGAACTGTTCTACCCCGAGTACAACAGCGGATACCCCCTGCGCGCATACGATTTTTATCAGTGTATCGAAATAAAATGATGGAAGGCGGAGAATTTATGAAACGTTTTAAGAGGAGCCGCGGCAGGATGGCGGCCCATTTGGCGGGCGCAATGCTTGTAAGCCTTTTGGCCGGATGCGCACAGGACGCGTCCGAGCCGGTGGTTACCCAAGACGACCTGACCCCCTCCTCCACCGCGCAGGAGGTGCTGGAAGAGGATTTTGCTTATTTTTGGCTGGGCGAGGCGATGGAAAAGGATCCCGAGCGAGTGGAGCAGATTGTCCTGCGCAGTGTGCAGGCGAATGAACAGTTTTTGCGCGATTTGCTCCAATCGGAAGAACTCACAGAAGATAATAAGGCCGTGCTCATGGCAGAATTAGAAAGGTTTGAGGATGAAAACAATCGGGACGCGACAATGCAGGAATTGCAAAAAGAGGCGCAGGAACAACAGGAGTATGACCCCATGATCTCGCCTCAGGAGGCGGCCAACCGCGCGGGGCTGATGTTTGAACAGCTTTACGGAATTGACCTTACCGGCGCAGAAATTTATATCACCTGCAATCAGCACCAAGCAAACGGCGACTACACCCCATTTGGCGGGCGGATGATTTGGGAGGCTGTGGCGTTAAACGGGCCGCTTGAAAAATTGGACATGAATGGGCAGCGACTGGCATCCTGCACATTGGACGCCACCACCGGAGAATTTATCCAGGCATCCTACACCTTTACCGACGAAGAGCTGGCCGCAATGCAAAATACGCCCATACACGAAGCTTATATGCCGGGGTACTACCAGTGGGATACCCAACACCCAAAATATACAGAGGTAACCGAGACAATGCGGCAGCAGCTAACCGAGGCGTTTTCGGGGTGTATGTTTGCGGACGGCGCGGCTGTGACCGATGCGGAGCAGATCCAGGACACATATACCTGCCTTACTTACCGGCTGTGCTGCGACAATGGCAGGAACTATGTGCTTTCGCGGCGCACCGAGTTTGACCCCTACACCCAGTACGATTTTGGCGGTTACCCGCTGCGGGCCTGTTATATTCAAAACGAGGCGTATTATCAATGAGCTGCACGGTGCGGCCGGCCTCCTGTGATTTTGGCGGCTGGCCTCTGCGGGGCAATATCTTTTACGCAAGCGGCCCCTTTAATGTAAGCGGCTAAAAAGGCCCGACAAAAACAGGAAAGGAGCGGCACAACCATGCGGCAATTCATTACGATAAAATGCGGCGTCCTGCTGGTGGGCGCGCTGCTTTTATGCCTTTTGGCCGGCTGCGCGGCGGATACAGGCGCGCCGGTGGTTACCGAGGACGACCTGACCCCTTCCTCCACCGCGCAGCAGGCCATCCTCCAGGAGGCGGGCGGCGGCAAAACCTATGCCTACACCCTCGCCGGCGAGGGCGGCGAGGCGGGCGGGCCGGAGCCGGCGGTCTCGGCCCAGGAGGCGGCCAACCGCGCGGGCCGGATGATGGAGGAAGTATACGGCATAGACCTTACCGGCGCGGTGCTGGAGCTCAAGCGTAGCCAAAACGCCTACAGCGGGCTGCCGGCTGGGGCCGGCGAGGCGGCGGCCCCGCGCGAGGTTTGGCTGGTCCGCTGGACAGGGGAGGGGCCGGACGCCAACAACGGCCATCTTATATGCGGGCTGGACGCCGCCACCGGCGCGTGGCTGCGGGTAAGCTACACCCCGCCCGCCAGCGAGTGGCGCGCCATGGACGAAACGCCCCTTGCCGCCTGCTTTGTGCCGCTGCCAAACTCTTTTTCCGGCCTGCGCGGCCGGTGGGACGAGGCCGCCCCAAGCTATCACGAGACAGCCCAGGCCCTGATCGGCCAGGCGCAGGCCAGCCTTTCGGGCAGTCTGCTTACCGACGGTGCGGCGGTGCTCAGCGCCGGCGTCCGGTTTGAGGAAAAGCCGGACGGCTGCAATTTTTTGATGATCGAGCTCACCTGCGAGGATGGCAGCACCTATATCCTGCACCGCACCGCGGCCCGCACCGGATACGATTTTGGCGGCTGGCCGCTGCGGGCCTATCAGTTTTGGAACGAGACCCTGTTAACCGCATAAGGCAAAAGGGCGGGCTGGACAAGCCCGCCCCTTTTATAGTATAATAACGCCTGTAAAGCAGCGCCGGGCGGCCGCAAAGGCGGCCCTCCAAGCCTGTAAAGCAAAACTGCCTGCCAGAAGGGAAAGGGGGCGCGGCGGTGTTTCGCAAGCCGATGTTTGGCGCCACGGTGCCGCCCGCCTGCGAGTATTGTTCGTTTGGGCGGCGCGCGTCCGACCCGCGAATGATCCTGTGCGAAAAGCGGGGGGTCGTTTCGCCCTATTACCACTGCAAAAAGTTTGATTACGACCCGCTGCTGCGCATCCCGCGCCGCCCGCCAAAATTGCCCAGCTTTTCGCCGGAGGACTTTTCGCTGGACTGAGCGCCGCCCCTTCGCCCTTTGCGCGCCGCCGGGCGGCGGATTTTGGCAAAAAAACGCGTCGTAAAAAACGCACCGTATGCCCGGTGCGCATGGTTGCATTTTGGGGCAAACTATAGTATACTAAACCTATGTTCGGACAGAGCCGGAAACATTGCGCTGTTCGGCATACGGATGCGGGCCCTGTGCGATGGGGCCCCATGAACCATGTCAGGCGGGGAACCGAGCAGCATTAAGTGGACCGCTCTGTGCGCCGCAGGCCGCCTGCATCCGTATGCCAAGCAGCGCAGGGGCGCATACCAGCGCGCCGGCCTGTCCGCTTTTTGTATCCGCGCGGCCTAAAAGGGAGGGTTTGGCCATGTATCGTGCGCTTTACCGCAAATGGCGGCCCGCAAAGTTCAAGGATGTTGTGGGGCAGGACGCCATTGTTGCCGCGCTGCAAAACCAGGTGGAGACCGGGCGCATCGGCCACGCTTATCTGTTTACCGGCACCCGCGGCACCGGCAAAACCAGCTGCGCCAAAATTTTTGCCAAGGCGGTCAACTGCCCCGAGTGCGCGGGCGGCGACCCCTGCGGCGTCTGCCCGGTCTGCCGCGGCATCGACGACGGCAGCATCCTGGACGTGGTGGAGATCGACGCCGCCTCCAACAGCGGGGTGGACAACATCCGGGATCTGCGGGACGAAACCGCCTATACCCCCAGCGTCTGCCGCTACAAGGTGTATATCATCGACGAGGTGCACATGCTCTCGGGCGGGGCCTTCAACGCGCTGCTCAAGATCATGGAGGAGCCGCCGGCGCATGTGATCTTTATCCTGGCCACCACCGAGATCCACAAGGTGCCGGCCACCATCCTCTCGCGCTGCCAGCGGTACGATTTTGCCCGCATCCAGCCCGCACAGATCGCCGCCCGCCTTGCCTATATTGCCGGCGAGGAGGGCCTGCGCCTGACCGACGGCGCGGCCGCCCTGATCGCCCGTTTGGCGGACGGCGCCATGCGGGACGCGCTCTCGATTCTGGACACCTGCGCGGGCGGCTCGGCCGAGGTGGACGAGGAGCTGGTGCGCCGGATGGCCGGCGTGACCGAGCGCGGCTACCTGTTTTCGCTCAGCGACGCGCTGGCGGCGGGGGACGCCGCCGCCGCCCTGGCCGAGGTCGCGGCGCTGCGGCAGCGGTCGGTGGACCTCAAGCGCTTGTGTGAGGAGTTGGCCGGCCACTACCGCAGCCTGATGCTGGCCGCCCTGCCGGGTGGGGAGGAGCTTTTGCCCGGCGCGGACGAGGAGGAACGCCAGAACTACCTGCGGCGCGCAAAAACCCTGCCCCAAAGCGAGGCGGTGCGGGCCATCCGGCAGCTGGGCGCGGCGCTGGAGCGGATGGGCCGCAGCATGGATCCCCGCATCGAGCTGGAGCTGGCCCTGCTGGCCATTGCCCAGCCGCCCGCACCCGCGGCAGCGCCCATCCCGCCTATGGCGGGGCGGCAGCCCGCGGCGGCCCCGGCCCAGCCGTTTACGGTTTCCGCGGCTTCAGCCCAGCCCTTTGCGGACCGGCCCGTGGCAAACCCGCCGGAGGCCTTTGCGCCGCCCCCTGCAAGCCAGCCGGCCCCCATGCCGCCTGCGGAAAGCGGGCCCGCTGTTAGCGCCCCCAAAAAAGCGCCAGCGGCAGAACCCAGGCCCCTGCCCGCCGGGGAGGATCTTCCCCCTTGGGAGGAAGCGCCGGCAGCAGAACAGCCCATGCCCAACACGGCCGAGCCGCCCGCCCCGCCCAGGGAGGCAGCGCCCGGGCCCGCCCAAGCGCCGGAAAGCCCCGCGCCCAATGCGGCCAAAGCTGCCGCCAGCCCCGCGCCTTCGGCCCCGCCTGCGGCTTCCGGGGCTGCCCCGTCCGCTGCCCGTGAGCAGGTCGCACCGCCCGCCGGGCCGCCCCAGCCCTTTGCCCCCTGGCCGCAGGTGCTGGCCCGGGTGGAGCAGGCCGACGTTTCGCTTTTTTCGTTTTTGCGCGCGTCCAGGGCCTATCTGGACGGCCGGTATGTTCTGATCGATGGGGGAGAGTTTTTCAGGGATTACATCCGCAAAAACAAGGCAAGCCAGGCCCTGCTCAAGCAGATCATCGAGGAGGTCAGCGGCCGGCGCTACCCCATCGGGCCCTGGCAGCCGCCCGAAACGGCCCCCCAGGCGGCCCAGACCCTGGACGATACCCTCAAGCGGCTGAACGAGCAGGGGGTCGAGATCGTGGATAAAGAAACCGAATAAAGCGGCAGCCCGCCGCAAAAAAGGAGAGTACAGCCATGAAAGCAAGACTGCCGCAGGGCTATGGCAAGCCCGACGTCAACGCGCTGATGCGCCAGGCCCAAAAGATGCAGGAAAGCGTACAGGAAAAACAGGCCGAACTGGAAGCCGCCGAATACCAGGGCAGCGCCGGCGGCGGGCTGGTGGAGCTTACCATGACCGGCAAACACCAGGTCACCGCTCTGCACATCAAGCCCGAGGCGGTGGATCCGGACGATCTGGAGATGCTGGAAGACCTGGTTGCGGCCGCGGTAAACGACGCCGTGCGCATCGTGGACGAGACCGCCGAGGCCGAGATGGGCAAGATCACCGGCGGCATGAACTTCCCCGGGCTGTAAGCCAAAAGGAGGATACAAGCGCATGGCAAACAATGCGGCCCCGCTCGAGCGCCTGATCGAGCAGTTTTCCCGTTTTCCGGGCATTGGGCGCAAGGGCGCTACCCGGATGGCCTATCAGGTGCTTGGCATGGATGCCGCTCAGGCAAAAGAGCTTGCAAGCGCCATTGAGGAGGCGCACACCAAGCTTCACCGCTGCAAGATCTGCCAGGACTATACCGAGCATGAGGTCTGCCGGATCTGCTCCTCGGCCAAGCGGGACGCCAGCACCATCTGCGTGGTGGAAAGCCCGCGGGACGTCACGGCCTTTGAGCGCACCCGGGAGTATAACGGCCTTTACCATGTTCTGCACGGGCTGATTTCGCCCATGGACGGCGTGGGGGTGGATCAGCTCTGCGTCAAGGAGCTGCTGGCCCGTTTGGGCGACGGTACGGTAAAGGAGGTCATCATGGCCACCAACCCCACCGTGGAGGGGGAGGCCACCGCCATGTACCTTGCCCAGCTTATCAAGCCCATGGGCATCCGCACCACCCGGCTGGCCTATGGCCTGCCGGTCGGCTCCAGCCTGGAATATGCCGACGAAACCACCCTCTACCGCGCCCTTTCCGGGCGGGACGAGCTGTAAAAAACGCCGCATAAGGCTGCAAAGCAAAACACCTTTACAGCAAATACGGGCTCTCAAAATCCCCGCGCTGCACATTTTATATCTGGCCCGGTTCCTTGCGGCCTCACCCTTTGCCCTTAACAGGGCCCTGGGGTGAGGCCGCTTTTTTGCGCCCAGCCGGCCGGCCGGGCGCAAGGGTGCGCAGCACGGTGCAGCAAAGAAACAGCAGCAGCAGCGCGGCGTCCAGCGGCATCCGCCGGCGCAGCAGTACCTGGGGCGCCAGGCTGGAAAAGGCCTCGGCCTCGGCCGGCCAAAGCCGCAGGCCGATCCGCAAAAACAGCAGCGAAAGGGCAAGGTGCGCCGCCCGGCAGCATAAAAGCGGCCGCATCGAAAGCTCCTTGGGCAGCAAAGCGCGCACCTGCAGCAGCACCGAAAGGCTCTGCACGCTCAGCGCGGCGCAGCAGGCGTACACCCCCGCCGGCCCCAGCTGCGCGCCGGCAAGGCAGCCGCTGGTCACCTCCAGCGCGGCGCTTAACACAAACTGCGCCCAACCGCCGCGCGGCGCAAAGCGGCTTAACACCACGCACAAAAACCGGAAAAACAGCACAAAACCGCAGACCGTCAAGGTGGAATCCACCGCCCGCCGCACGGCCCCCACAAGGCCGGCGTCCCCGCAGTGTGCCGGGCCGGGCTGTGGGGGATAATGGGCGCTTTGGGAGCCTGGCGCGGGCCGGGCCAGCAGGCCGCAGGCGGCATTGGCCAGCAAAAGCGAAGCCATCAGCAGTATCCCCGCGCGGTGGCTGCCCAGCATCAGCAGCCCCACCGAGTTTACCACAAAGGCCGGCCCCGAGCCCACCGCGCTTACCAGCAGCCGCTCGGCCTCCTGTTTATTTAGCCGCCCGCCCGAATAAAGCTGCGCGGTGCAGTTGGCCGCCACCGCAAACCCGCCCAGCCAGCCCAGCAAAAGAGCGGTGGAAGCCTGCGGGCTTTTGAGCCCCAGGACCTTTGCGGCGGGGCGCATGGCCCGGCCCAGCAGCTGGGCGGCCGGGCCGTTTGCAATCAGGTTGGTCACCACAAAAAAGGGAAAAAGCGCCGGGATGATCTGGCCGGCGCAGCAGCGCAGCCCCTCAGCGATGCCCTGGATGCTCTCGGCGGGGCAGGCCAGCAGGAGCGCCAAAAGCCCCAGGGCCAAAAGCGCGCGCAGGGCGCGGGCGGCGCTGGGCCGGTTTTGCTGCGGGATGGGCATGGCGGGGTCCACTCCTTTATCCTTATTTTGGGGTCGGGCGCGGGGCGGCCTGCGGCGCAAAAAACGCCCTGCGTACACCCCCAAGAGATTTATTTGGGGCCTTTTTAATATATATGTGGTATCCCAGCTTGAAAGAAAGGGGGCGCCGCGGCATGCCCAACGCCAAAAAAACGCCCCGCAAAGGCTTTTTGCAGGGCGTAAAAAGCATCTTGGCGGGGCCGCCCACCGGGCTTTACCGGCAGCCGGTGCTGCACATCAACTGCAGCGGCCTTTTGGAGATCGAGGGCTGTCGCGCGGTGCTGCTGTACAACGAGCAGCAGCTCAAGCTGGACCTGGGCAGGTGGCAGGTAAGCCTGTTTGGAGACGGGCTGGTGCTTGAAACCTTCAGCAAAACCGGGCTGGTTGTGCGCGGACGGGTTTTTAAAACCGAGTTTACCTATCCATAAAAAAGGCCGCCGCTCCAAAAAGGGCCGGGCGGCCCAAGAGCGATCAAAGGGGACAAGGCATGAAAAACTGGATGGAAAAAGCCTTTGGCACGGTGGGATTTTTGGCGCAGGGCGGGCTGTACGAGCGGCTGATCACCGCCTGCGCCGAGGCGGGCGTGCCGCTGCACGGGCTGCGGCCGGCGGCCGGCGGCTTTACGGCCTGGGTGCCGCTGCGCTATTACCGGCGGCTTTACCCCATGGCGCGCCGGTACCATGTGCGGCTGCGGGCCCAAAAAAAGGCGGGGCTCTGCTTTTGGCTGCGCCGGTACCGGGGCCGCTGGGGGCTTGTGCTGGGGCCGGCCGTTTTTTTGCTTGTGGCGGCGCTGCTGCAAAATTTGGTGTGGTCGATCCGGTTTGTAGGGCTTAATGAAGAGCAGCAGGCCGCGGTGGGCCGGGTGCTTTATTCCATGGGCATCAGCGAGGGCACGGCGGTGACCCAGCAGCTGCTGGGGGCGGCCGGGCAGGCGGTGATGAGCGGGCAGGACGGCCTTGGCTGGGTCAGCCTCAATTTTATCAAGGGGCGGCTGGTGGTGGAGGGGGCCCCGGCCATCCCCGCGCCCGCCATCGAGCCAAACGACCCGGTGGACCTGGTGGCCGCGGCGGACGCCACCCTGCTCTGGCTCAAGGTGCAGGAGGGCTATGCCGTGCGGCAGGCCGGGCAGACGGTGGCCGAGGGTGAGGTGCTGGTGAGCGCCGTAAAGGAGGACCGCGACCAGAACCCCATCCAAAGCCACGCCCGCGCCGCCGTGTGGGCAAGGCTGGAAAAAAGCTATGAGTGCGCGCAGCCGCTGGAGTTTACCGCCAGCTTTCCAACCGGGCGGCTGGGCGAGTGCTGCCGGCTGCGGGCGGCCGGGCGGCAGCTGACCCTGTGGGACACCACCGGGGAGTTTTCCGGCCAGACCCGCACCACCCACGCCCCGCTGACGGTGTTTGGCTTTGCGCTGCCGGTCACGGTGGAAAGCACCCTGCTGGCCGAGTGCCAGCCCCAAACCGTGCGGCTGAGCAGCAGGGCCGCCCGCGAGTTTGCCCGCTATGCCTGCCAAAGCGCGCTGTATGCCGAATTTCCAGACGCCGAGCTGCTGACCGTTTCGGAGCAGGAGCGCTGGGAAAACGGCTGCCTTGTGCTGCGGCAGACCGTGCTGTTTGAGGCCGACATCGCCCGGCCCAAGGGTGGATAAGAAGGCAGAAAAATTTTGTGGAAAATAGACAGTTTCATTTCAAAACTTTTGTGATATAATGAATTGGGGAATTGCAACCATCGCTTGGCGGGGACACGCAGGGTGTTTGAGACAGGCGAAAAAGAAAAACGGGCAGGGCCCTGCTGCTGCCCTTTTGACAAACTAAGCCGGAGCCGCCCGGTGTGGCGGCCGGGAAAGGGAATTTTGTGGCGGAAAAACTGATCGAACTGGACAGTATGGAGCTTGCGGCGGCCGTGTTTGGCAGCTGCGATGAACACATCCGGATGCTGGAGCAGGAGTTTGGGGTCACGGCGGTCTGCCGCGGCACCCAGGTCAAGCTGGCCGGCGAAACCGAGGGGGTGGTGGCGGCCACCCGCGCCATCGAGGCGATGCTGGCCCTTTTGGAGGGCCGCACCCCGCTGGAGGAGCAGACGGTGCGCTACTGCATCAGCCTGGCCAGCGCCGGCGAGCAGAGCCGGGTGCGCGAGCTGACCGAGGGGTTTGTTGCCATCACGGCCAAGGGCCGGCCGGTGCGGCCCAAGACCCTGGGGCAAAAGGAATACCTCAGCGCCATCCAGAACAACGCCATCACCTTTGGGGTAGGGCCGGCCGGTACCGGCAAAACCTACCTTGCGGTCGCCATGGCGGTAAAGGCCTTTAAAAGCAAGGAGGTTTCCCGCATCATCCTGACCCGGCCGGCGGTGGAAGCGGGGGAGCGGCTGGGCTTTCTGCCGGGGGACCTGCAAACCAAGGTGGATCCTTATCTCCGCCCGCTCTATGACGGCCTTTACGACATGCTGGGCCCCGAGAGCTTCCAGCGCCTTGTGGAAAAGCAGACCATCGAGGTGGCCCCCCTGGCCTATATGCGCGGGCGCACCCTGGACGACGCCTTTATGATCTTAGACGAGGCGCAGAACACCAGCCCCGAGCAGATGAAGATGTTCCTGACCCGCATGGGGGTGGGCAGCAAGGTGGTGGTTACCGGCGACGTGACCCAGATCGACCTGCCGGACAAAAGCCGCAGCGGTTTGGTGGACGCGCTTTCGGTGCTCAAAAATGTAAGCGGCATTGCGCAGGTGCGCTTTACCGAAAAGGACGTGGTGCGCCACCGCTTGGTTCAGGAGATCGTAAAAGCCTATGACCGCGCGGCAGCGGCGCGCGCCGCCCGCAGCCGGCGGGACTTCAAAAATGGAAAGGTGTGACAAAACGTGTCCAACAAGGTTTACATCACCAACCAGCAAAATACCGTTAAGGTGCCCTCCGGGCTGCGCATTTTGATCCGCCGCAGCTGCAACGCGGTGCTGGAGCACGAAAAGTTTGGCCGGCCGGCCGAGATCAGCGTTACCTTTGTGGACAACGCCAAGATCGCCGAACTCAACAACCAGTACCGCCAAAAGCCCATGCCCACCGATGTGCTGAGCTTCCCTCTGGGCGAGAACGGCCAGTATGACGTCAACCAGGACACCGGCGCGGTGATGCTGGGGGATATTGTGATCTCGATGGAAAAGGCGATGGAGCAGGCCGAGCTTTATGGGCACCCGCTGCAGCGCGAGGTGGCCTTTTTGACCGTGCACTCGATGCTGCACCTGCTGGGCTACGACCATGAGGCCGGCGGGCTGGCCGCCGTAAAGATGCGCGAGCGGGAGGAAGCCGTGCTGGTGCAGCTGGGCCTGCCGCGCACTGTTTCGTACACGGCCGAGCTTGTATAAGCCGGGCGGCATGCGGCGGTTTTTGGCCGGGTTCAGGTACGCGCTGCGGGGCATAGGCAAAGCGCTGCGCGAGGAGCGCAACCTCCGCTTCCATCTGTGCGCCGGGGGCTATGTGGTGTTTTTTGGGCTGCGGTTTTATGCCTTTGGCCCGGCAGAATGGGCCCTGCTTGCCCTGTGCATCGCGGGGGTCATCGCGCTGGAGCTGGTCAACTCGGCCATCGAGCGGGCAGTGGCCCAGCCGGACGTCTCCCACTGGCTTTTGGCCGGCGACGCCAAGGATATGGCGGCCGGCGGGGTGCTGGCCTTTGCGCTGGGCGCGGCGGCGGCCGGGCTCTGCCTTTTTTGGCGGCCGGATGTTCTGCGGGCGGCGGCGGGGTATTACCTTGCCCACCCGATGGCGGCGGCGCTGCTGGCCCTTTCGGCCGCGGGGGCGGGCTGGTTTGTGTTTGGGTTTGGCAAAAAAAGCGGGGGATAGCCGCCGCGGCGCGGGGGGCTAAAGGGCCGGGCAGGCCTGCCCCCCAAAAAAAACGCCTCTGCCCGCCAACAGGGCCTTTGGCCAAAGGAGAAGCTGCGCTTATGAAAAAGCTGGACAACCTTTTAAATATCCTTATGGGCTCTTCGGTGGGGGTGTTTTTGGGGCATGGGCTTTACCTGTGGTGGGACCACAAAACCCGCCCCGGCCTTTATACAATGCAGTCCGCCCCATGGTATACAAGCCTTTGGGTGTACGGCGGGGTGGCGGCTGCGGTATTGGCGGCGGCCCTTTGCATAAAAATCTGGATTCGGAGCAGGTCAAAATGAGCGAACGCTTGCAGGAGGAGACCTCCTCGGTATTTGTGGCGCTGGTGGGCCGGCCCAACGTGGGCAAGTCCAGCCTTACCAACCGCCTGGTGGGCGAAAAGGTGGCCATCGTCACCCCCAAGCCCCAGACCACCCGCACCCGCATTACCGGCATTGTTACCAAAGGACCGGTGCAGTATGTGCTGCTGGACACCCCCGGCCTGCACACGCCGCGCACCAAGCTGGGCGAGCGGATGAAAAAGACTGCCGCGGCCTCGGTGGCGGATGTGGACGCGGCGCTGATGCTGTTTGAGCCCTACGGAGAACTGACCGACGAGGAGCTTGCCATGGCCCAGGGCCTGCGCAAACAGGGCTGCCCGGCCATTGCGGTGGTCAACAAAACCGATACCCTAAAAAACCCCGGTGACCTTGCCGCGCGGTTTGACCGGCTGCGCCAGCTGGACGCCTTTTGCCAGTTTGCCGGCATTTCGGTCACGGCCAACGAGGGCTGCGAGGAGCTTTTGGAGCTGCTGCGCCCCTTTGCGGTGCCGGGCCCGCACTTTTTTGCGGACGACGCCTACACCGATATGCCCGAAAAAGCCCTTGTAAGCGAGATACTGCGCGAAAAAATGCTGCTCTATCTGCGGGACGAGGTGCCCCACGGCATCGCGGTGACCATCGAGCGCTTCAGCGAGCGGCCGGGCCGGGAGCTGATCGACATCGACGCCAACATCTACTGCGAGCGCAAGAGCCACAAGGGCATGGTGATCGGCAAGGGCGGGCAGATGCTCAAAAAGATCGCCAGCGCCGCCCGGGCCGACTGCGAGGAGTTTTTGGGTGCGCGGGTCAACCTGCAGTGCTGGGTAAAAATCAAGAGCGACTGGCGCGACAGCGACTTTTTGCTCAACGATTTTGGATTTAAGCAGCCATAGCGGCCGCCCGGCAAGGCAGGGCTTTTTTAGGGAGTGTCCACTGCAAGGGTTTTTGCTGGCCTCAAGCCGGGCGCGGGGGAGAGTCTCGAAAGGCTTTCGGGGCAGGGGTCCTGTTGCCTTGAGAGACTGCTCCCACGCACCCAGCCGGCGGACATCTTTCCCCGGTTTGATCACTCCCCTTTTTTATAACTCCGCCAGTTTTCAAGGCACCCCTTCGCCACGGCTGGACAACATTTCCGCTGATATTGTTCTATAATCATGGAACAGTAAAAGGCAGAAAGCAGCCTGTGCAAAAAGGCGGCGGGTCGGCAGACCGCCGCAAAGGGGGGATCATGCCTGGACAGCCAATTTTACTGGGAGGCCTTTGCCCACACGGGCAGCGTTTTGCACTATTTGCGCTATAAACAGCAGCAGAGCGCCGAAAAGGGCATGTATCCCCCGCGGGAGGAACAAGCGAACCATGCAGATCGTAACGCCGGGCCTGGTGCTGCGGGAGGTGAAGGTGGGAGAATCGGATAGGATCCTCACCATCTTTACGCCCGGCCAGGGCCTGATCACGGCATCCGCCAAGGGCAGCCTGCGGCTGAAAAGCAAACTCTTCAGCGCCTGCGGGCTGTTTTGCTATTCGGAATTCACCCTCTTTGCCGGCAAAACCATGTACCAGGTGGACGACGCCCAGGTAAAACAGGTCTTTCACGGGCTTTCGGCCAACATTGCGCGGCTGGGCCTTGCCATGTACCTTGCCGAGATCGCGCAGAGCCTTTCGCCCACCGGCAAGGAGGCCGAGGTAGAACTGCGGCTGCTTTTGAACAGCCTGTACATGATCAGCGAGGGAAAGCGGGACCTGCGGCAGGTCAAGGCGGTGTACGAACTGCGCGCCGCCAGCGAGGCCGGCTACCTGCCCCAGCTGCTTTGCTGCGCGGGGTGCGGCCGGTACGATGGGGGCGACTTTTTGTTCGACCTGCCCTCCGGGGCCCTCTACTGCGCCGAGTGCGCCCAAAAACGGGGCGAAAAACCCAACCTGGACGCCGCCGCCCTGATTGCCCTGCGGCATATCTGCCTGGTGGACGACCGCAAGGTGTTTAACTTTACACTTTCGCCCGCCAGCATGCAGCGGCTTGGCGCGGCGGCCGAGCTCTACCTTTTGCAGCGCCTGGATAAGCCCTTAAAAAGTATGGACTTTTTAAAGCAGGTGCTGCCCTGAAAACAAAAAACGATCCGCATTGCCCGGCGAGGGGGCCCCGTGCGCCCTATGCCGGAGGATGCAAAAACAGTTTGAGGAAGCTATAAAACCATGAATACGATTGATACCAACCGGCTGGAACTACATAAAATCATCGACCGCGCGGCGGCCTTTGCCGTTTGCGCCGAGGCTGGCCAGCGCCTTCGCGCGCTCGAACCTTTGACCGACCCGGACGAGGTGCGGTTTGCCCTAAGCCAAACCGACGCCGTCAACAGCCTGCTGCTCAAAAACGGCAGCCCCCGCTTTGGGGACGCCGAGGGCGCTTTGCAGGCGGTGGGGCGGGCGGTCAAGGGCGGGATGCTCTCGATGGGGGAGCTGCTTTTGGTGGCCGTGGCCCTGCGCAATTTCCAAAATCTGGTGCAGTGGTACGGCATCAGCGAGCACGACGCGCTGCCGGTGGACGACCTCTTTTACGCCCTCAGCCCCCAGCCGGGGCTGGAAAAGGCGATCAGCGACGCCATCCTCTCGCCCACCGAGATGGCCGACACGGCCAGCAGCACCCTTTACGACATACGCCGCAAGATACGGTCGGCCGAAAACTCCATCCGGGACAAGCTGGACGCGCTGGTCAAGAGCCAGACCACCGGCAAATATTTGCAGGAGGCGGTCGTTTCGCTGCGCAACGGGCGGTTTGTGGTGCCGGTCAAGGCCGAGCATCGCGGCGAGGTGGGCGGCGTTATCCACGACGTTTCCAGCACCGGGGCCACCCTGTTTGTGGAGCCCACCGCCGTGGTGGAGGCCAACGCCAAAATTATGCAGCTGCGCAGCCAGGAGGCCGCCGAGATCGAACGGATCCTGGCCGGGTTTACCCAGCAGGCCGCCGCCATCGAGCCGGTGTTTGCTTTCAGCTACGACGCCATGCTCTCGATCGATATGCTGCTTGCCAAAGCGCGCCTTGCGCTGGAGCAAAAGGCCTGGCGCCCGCAGGTGGCAAACGGGCGGTGGTTCAGCCTGAAAGGCGCGCGGCATCCCCTGATCGACCCCGATAAAGTGGTGCCGGTGGACATTGCCCTTGGGAGCGAGTACGACACCCTGGTGATCACCGGGCCAAACACCGGCGGCAAAACGGTCAGCCTTAAAACGGCCGGGCTGCTCTGCGCCATGGCCCAGTGCGGTTTTTTGATCCCCGCGCGGGAGGGCAGCACCGTCTGCGCCTTTTCGGAGTATCTGGTGGACATTGGCGACGAGCAGAGCATCGAGCAGAGCCTTTCCACCTTTTCCGGCCACATGAAAAACATCACCGGTATTCTGGAGCGTGCCTCGGCCTCCTCGCTGGTTCTGCTGGACGAGCTGGGCGCCGGCACCGACCCGGCCGAGGGCGCGGCGCTGGCCGTGAGCATTGTGGAGGAGCTGCGCCGCCGCGGCGCGCTGGTCATGGCCACCACCCACTACGCCGAGATGAAGGTGTTTGCGCTGGAAACGCCCGGCGTGGTAAACGCAAGCTGCGAGTTTGATGTGGAGAGCCTGCGGCCCACCTACCGGCTCAGCGTGGGGGTGCCGGGCAAATCCAACGCCTTTCTCATCAGCGAACGGCTGGGCCTGCCCGCCAGCATCATCCAAAAGGCAAACGAGCACCTATCCAGCGAGGACAAGCGGCTGGACAGCGTGCTGGCCCAGCTGGACGACCTCAAGGCCCAGCTGGGGGCAAGCCAGGCCGAGACCGAGCGGCTGCGGGGCGAGGCCGAGCACCAGCTGGAGAGCGCCCGCAAAAAGCGGGACGCGCTGATCGCCCAGGGCGAGCAGGAGCTGGAGGCCGCGCGGCGCAAGGCGCACGAGATGGCCCAGCAGGTGCAGGCCGAGGCCTACGCCCTTACCGACGAGCTGCGCAGGCTGCAAAAGGACGACAAGACCGCCGCGGCCCAGCGCGCGGTCCGCGCCCGGGAGATCGCACGGCGTGAAGCCGAAAAGCTTTACACAAAATCCGACCTGGTACACCGCCCGGCGCGGGAGTTTGTGCCGCTCAAAAGCGTGCGGGCCGGGCAGGAGGTGGAGATTGCCGAGCTGGGGCAGATCGCCACGGTGGTAAGCCTGCCGGATAAGCACGGCATGGTGGAGGTGCGGGCCGGCATCCTCAAAACCAAGGTGCCGCTCTCGGGGCTCAAAAGCCCGGATAAGCGTGCCGTTCAGCCGCAAAAATCCGGCAGCCGCGGCATGCCCCAGCGCCCGGCGCGCACCGCCACGGTGGACAGGGCCGAGCGCAGCTCCTCGATGGAAATCAACCTTTTAGGGCTATCGGTGGACGAGGCGCTGATGGAGGCCGACCAGTTCATCGACCACGCGGTGATGAACGGCCAGACAATGGTGTACCTGATCCACGGCAAGGGCACCGGGGCGCTGCGCAAGGCCATCCACGCCCATTTGCGGGGGCACAAAAACGTGCAGAGCTACCGCTTGGGCCGGTACGGCGAAGGGGAGGACGGCGTGACCGTGGTGGAGCTTAAATAACCCCAAAAAAGCTGTTTTATCTCTTTAAACTGCGACTTTACGATATTTTGCATCTTTTTACAGCTTTTTCCACATCCAAATAACGATAACCCTGCGCAAGGGCAGACCCCACACACGGGCCTGCCCTTTTTATTTTTACTCTTACTCTGCCGCCTTTTTGCGGGAACGATATAAGAAACAAAGCATCCAACTCAAATTCAATCCGCCGTTTTTGACATCCTTTTTTGCCCCGGCGCGGTACACTGTAAACGCGGGGGCGATGGGGCATGAAAACGGTGATCTACCTGGATATCTTGCTGCTGGTCAATTTTTTGATCGGGTATTTTTTGCTCCGGGCCGCCGGGCTGCTTACTGGGGCCGTGCCGCCCGTCCCCCGCGCCCTGCTGGGGGCGGGGGCGGCGGCGCTGTCAAGCCTTGCGCTGCTGCTGCCCCCGCAGCCGGCGGCCGTGCAGCTGCTTTACCAGCTTGCAAGCGCGCTGGCGGTGGTGCGGTGCGCCTTTTGCTGGCGGGGCTGGCAGGGCTTTGTGCGCAGGGCGCTTTGGTACGCGCTGCTCAACATGCTTTTGGCGGGGGCGGTGGGGCTGGGCATCTCCCAGTATGGGCTGCGCGGTCTGCATACCAATAACCTTGCGGTTTATATAAACCTTTCTCCCTTTACACTGTTGCTCTGCGTGCTTGGCGTCTACCTTGCGGTCCGGCTGGCCTCACTGCTGTTTGGCCCGCCCCAGCCGGCCGGGGGCTGGCAGCTGGAGCTGGAACTTGGCGGCAAACCCCTGCGGCTGGAGGCCCTGTGCGATACCGGCTTTTTTTTGCGGGATCCTTTTTCGGGCGGGCAGACCGTGCTGCTGAGTTACCCGGCCGTAAAGGCCCAGCTGCCCGGGGCGCTGCGCGGCTATCTGGACGCCTGGTTTTTGGGGGGAGCGGCCCTGCTGGCCCAGCCGCCGCCCGGCCTTGCTGTGCGCCCGGTGTTATGCCGCACCGCGGCGGGCGAGGAATTGCTGCCCGGCATCGGCGCGGTTTCGCTGCGCCTTGCAAAGCCCGGCTGCCCGGCCCAAAGCGCGCGGGCCACGGTGGCCTTTTGCCGCCGCGGGTTTGAGGCGGGCGGGTTTGAGGCGCTGTTTGGCAGCGAGCTTGCGGCCGGGCTGGGCTAAAAAACGCCATAAAAAAGCTGAACATGCAAAAAGGAGAAGCAAGATGCGCGTACTTATCACTGTAAGGGCCATGGCTCTGCGGCTGCGGCTTTGGTGGGCGCGGCTGTACCGGCGGCTGGCATGGGGCAGCGCGGTGCATTACATCAATGGGCCGGAGACCCTGCCGCCACCCCTGACCCCCGAGGAGGAAAAGCTGGTGTTTGCCGGGCTGGAGGAGGGGAGGCAAAGCTGCCGGGATCTGCTTATCACCCACAACCTGCGGCTGGTGGTGTATATTGCCAAAAAGTTTGAATCCAGCGGGGTTTCGGTAGAGGACATCATTTCCATCGGCACCATCGGGCTCATCAAGGCGGTCAACACCTTTGTGCCCTCCAAAAATATCAAGCTGGCCACCTATGCCAGCCGCTGCATCGAAAACGAAATTTTGATGTTTTTGCGCAAAAGTTCCAACCGCCGGCAGGAATCCAGCATCGACGAGCCCCTGAACACCGACGGCGAGGGCAACGAGCTGCTGCTTTCGGACGTATTGGGCAGCGACCAGGACCAGATCGGCCAGCAGCTGGAGCAGGAGGACGAGCGGGACATGCTGCTTGCGGCGGTGGCCCGGCTGGCCCCGCGGGAGCGGCAGATCATGCAGATGCGGTTTGGCCTGCTGGACGGCAGCGAGCACACCCAAAAAGAGGTGGCGGACGCCATTGGTATCTCCCAGAGCTACATTTCCCGGCTGGAAAAGCGCATCATCAAGCGGCTGCGCTGCGAGCTGGAAAAGATGGGCTGAAATTTTTGATAAAGCACCAGGCAAACGCCCCCGGCGCCGGCCAAACGGCCGGCGCCGGGGGCGTTCCCATATCATCTCTAACGCAAGGTTACCCGCGGTCGAAGGTGTGGTAGACGGCCATCACGGCGGGAAAGAGCACCCCCGCGATGGGCCAAATGACCCAGCTGCGGTCCCAGGCCATCGAGTGGAAGCTGATGGCCAAAAAGATGGCGGTGGCCGTAAGCCAGTAGACCGTGCTGATGGTGCGGGCAAGCCTATTCCGGGCCTTGCGCTGGCGGGTGTAATCGTTTTGCTGCAAAAGCTTGTCAAAGCTCTCCCAAAGGATGCCCGCCCGGATAAAGAAGATTACTCCGATCCCCACCAAAAACAGGGTGATCGAAAGCATACAGATCATCAGCATATCGTTGTTTTCGTCCACCATCATACCGCCAAACAGCGGCACCAGCGAGAGGATGCACAGGCAGGTGCCCAAAATATTGCAGCGGGTATAGCGGGGCTTAAACTGCTCCCGGCGCTCGCGTACCATGCCGGCAACGCCGTACTCGGTTTCAAACACCTCCTGCTCCAGGTACAAAAAGCCGGCGGTCCGGCTGCCCACTGCAAGAAAGATGGCCACCGCAAGCGCAACCAGGCAGAGCAGGATGATCAGCCCCGCGCCCATCGCCAGCCCCTCCGAAATGCGGGCGCCCGGCTGCTCGCTGGCCGCGGCCAGCAAAAACATACAGATGGGGGAGATGATGCACAAAAAGGTGGCGTAGGCCACCGGGCGCGCGGTCTCCTCCTTGACCTTGAGGAAGGCGCTGGCCTCCTCCATCGACACCCTGCGCAGCGCGTACGCGCCCGGATCGGCCGCGGCAGGGGCCTCGGCGTTTGGCAGCTCCAGTTCATCCTTGAGCAGATAATCGGTGCTCACCCCAAACAGCTGCGAGAGCGCCAGCAGCCGGTCAAGGTCCGGGATCGACTGGCCTCCCTCCCATTTGGAGACCGACTGCCGGGTCACCCTGAGCTGTTCGGCCAGTTCTTCCTGCGACCATCCGCTGCGCTTGCGCAGCTGGATCAGTTTATCGGCAAAAATCATCTTGAAGGTTCCTCCTCTTTTTTTGGCAGCAAAAGGCTGCGCTTGCTTTAGCGTGCCCGCCCTTGGCAGGGCCGCCCTGTGCTGCTTATCCTACCCCAAACGGAGGTTGCAGGCCACCAACCGGCTCCTTTCAATTTGTCAACCGGCGGTTGCGGCGGGGATTTTTTTGCTTTTCAGCCCGCTTCGGCGTCCATCTCGCGCACAAAATCGTCCATCAGCCCGCCGGCCATCCCCATTTCGCCCTCCTCAAAATAAAGCGCGTAATGGAAATCCCCCCTCGTCCAGCCGGCAAGGTACCGCCCGCCCGGGCTGGTGCGCACCAGCACCCGCACCCCGTCCTGATAGAGCACCCGGTTGGTATCGTAGGGGGCGTCAAAATCCTCAAGGTGCAGGCTGTTGGCGGCGCGGGCCACCCGCACCAGCGCCTTCCAGCCCGGCTCGATCAAAAATTCCAGCTCCCCAACCGTCTGCCGGTGGCACAAAAAACACTGCTGTAATTGTACGATCTCGTCGCCCGGCAGGTCGTTTACCTCAAACCCGGCCCGGTCGCGGAAATCCGGCTTTTGGTAGGGGATGCGCTCGTCCTCATCGCCGCTGCGCGCGCGCAAACAGGCAGCCAGCACCGCGGCCGCCAAAAGCCCCAAAAACAGCGCCAGCAAAAGCATCTGCTCCATCGTCATTGCATATCGCCTCCTCCGCCCATCCTATGCGGGGGAACGGTGGGCGGTGAGAAAACCCACTGGCACGGCAGGCCGTGGGAGGCGGAGGGGCACGGCCCGCGCCCGCCTTTTAGGGGGGCCCAGCCCGCCTTTATGGATCGGCAGCCCAGCGCGCCCTTATTTTCCCAGCCGCCGCTCATGACTTTATCCCCAGCCGCAAGGCCATACTCTGCTTGAACGAAAAGCCAAGCGGGGTGTAGCTTTACAATGTACAGCAACAAGGTGGAAATTTGCGGGGTCAACACGGCCAAACTCCCGATGCTGAAGGAAAAAGAAAAAGCCGAGCTGCTTAAAAAAGCGCGTCAGGGCGACAAAGAGGCCCGCCAGCAGATGATCCAGGGCAACCTGCGGCTTGTACTGAGCGTTGTGCAGAAGTTTGCCGGCCGGGGCGAAAACCTGGACGACCTCTTTCAGGTTGGGTGCATCGGGCTGATCAAGGCCATCGACAACTTTGACCCCAGCCTCAACGTGCGGTTTTCCACCTATGGGGTGCCCATGATCATTGGCGAGATACGTCGCTTTTTGCGGGACAACAACGCCGTGCGGGTGAGCCGCTCGGTGCGGGACATCGCCTATAAAGCCATGCAGGCCAAGGAGGAGCTGCAAAAAAAGCTGGGGCGGGAGCCCAAAATGGACGAGGTTGCCCAAAAGGTGGGCCTTGCCCAGAGCGCGGTGACCCTGGCGCTGGAGTCGGTGGTGGATCCCATCAGCCTGTACGAGCCGGTTTACAGCGACGGCTCGGACACCATCTATGTGATGGACCAGATCGGGGATGCCAGCGGGGAGGAAAGCTGGATCAGCGGCATCATGTTCCGCGATACGGTCAAGGGGCTGACCGACCGCGAAAAAAAGATCATGGCGCTGCGCTACCTTGCGGGCAAAACCCAGGTGGAGGTTGCGCGGGAGATCGGCATCAGTCAGGCACAGGTAAGCCGGCTGGAAAAATGCGCGATGGGGCGCATCAAAAAGCAGCTGTAACGCGGCGGTGGGGCAGCCGGCGCCGTTATCAATAAAATCAGGACAAAACAAAGCACCAGGCATGGATGCAAAGGGCTATTTTGCCCATAGCATGCTGCCTGGTGCTTTTTGTAAAAAAATGTAACCTTAAAAATGGAATGATTTGTGGCGTTTGTTCGTTTTCATTTCCAGAGCAGATGGCTTTTGAGCGGGATGCCGCACTGGTTGAGCGCCTTGATCAGCGAATTGCTGCCCTTGTACTGGATGCCGGTGATGCCCAGCTCCACCGCGGCGGTGGCGTTTTCCTTGGTGTCGTCCACAAAGATTGTCTCCTCGGGCGAGAGATTATAGTAGCGCATCAGGGCGCTGTAAATGCGGGGGTCGGGCTTGTTGATGTGCACCTGGCAGGAGGCCACCCCGCCCTCAAACAGGGCAAAAAACTCCTGCTGCTTCAGGTAGGCAAGCGCGTCCTCCGGCACATTGGACAGGTAAAACAGCCTAAAGCCCATCTTGTGCAGCCGCTTCATGATGTCGTAGGTCCTGCCGCGGGTGCGCAGCGAGCGGATCCAGTCGTCCAGAACGCTCTGCACCTCAAAGGCGCAGCCGGCCTTGCGGGCCTTTTCCATCATGATCTCGTTGCCGCGCTGGCGGGTGATCTCGCCGGCGTCCAGCAGCGGCCATTCCTCGCTGCCAAAGGTGATATCGTACACCATCTGTTCCACCCTGGCGTCAAAAAAATGCTCCAGCAAAAAGTCGTGGGGCTTAAAATCCACCACAACGCCCCCAAGGTCAAAGATCACGTTTTTGTACATACCGTCTGCCGCTCCCTAAGTTTTTATGGGATATGTGCGCCCGCCCCGGTTTTGGGCAGGGGCGGCGCCCCCTCTGCTTTATCCACATTATACAACCATTCGGCCCAGGATACAAATGTTTGCAAAAATTCATCACTATTGGACAACTCCGCCGCGATATATATAAACAGAACACCGCCTGCCGGACGGCAGGCAGCAGGGAGGGATCTAAAGTGACCTTGGCGGAACTGTGCAAAAAGGACGTGATCCAGGTGGCCAGCGGGGCAAACCTTGGCCGGGTGGACGATCTGAACTTTGACGCGGCCAATGCAAAAATCTGCGCGCTGGTGCTGTTTGGCCGCCCCAAGCTGTTTGGGCTGCTGGGGCGGGAGGAGGACGTGTCCATCCCCTGGGAGGAGGTTGTAAGCATCGGCGCGGATGTGGTGCTGGTCAAAAGCGAACTGCCCCCACCGGCCCATAAGCCCCGGGGCGGGGTGCTGGGGTGGCTGTTCCAGTAGCCTTTTGCGGGCGGCCGCGGCCCTTAAAAAGAAGGCAAAGCAGAGGGGAGTTGAACCCGAGCCGGGTTCGGCCCCCTTCTGCTAAAGTCAAAAAGCGGCGCGGCCTGCCCTGCTGCTGGATGCCCGGGGCTGGGCAAAAATGGCGCTTGCATTTTTTTGTAAAATCGGATACTATAACTCTCGTTTGGCAAAAAGCCTAAAAAAGCGGCGGGACCTGGCCTGTCTCCAGGCCCGGGCCGGCCGCCGGATCAAAATACAAGAGGGAAGTTGCCATGCAAACAACTCTTACCCAAAAAGGCTTGGCCTCCAAAGGGGCGCCCCGCCTTATAACCCGCCTGCGCCGCTGCGCGCTGCCGGGCTGGTGCGCCTTTTTGCTGCCGGCCACAGCGGCCGCGGCGGCGCTTTTGTGCGGCGAATGGATCCACCGCGGCAGCCTGGACGGCACCTTTTGGCAGGACAGCCTTGCGGCCCATCTGCCGGCCTACCTGCTGGCCTGGCTGCTGCTGCTGGGGGTCTACTGCCTTGTGGACGGCCTTGCAAAGCTGCCCGCTTTGGCGGTGGCGTGCACCGGCGCGATGGGCTGCATCCCCGCCGCGGTGACCTATTTTAAGCTTAAATTGCGGGGCGAGCCGCTCTTTCCCTGGGATTTTTCCCAGCTGGGCGAGGCGCTGCAGGTTGCCGGAAAATCCGGCGTACAGCTGCAGCCCCCCATGGCCGGCAGCGCGCTGATCTTTTTGGCGCTGGCGATCGCGGCCTGCTTTGTGCGCCGCCCGCACTGGGGCTGGAAAACGCGCGCCGCGCGGGTTTTGGCGCCAGCGGCCGGGCTGCTGGTTTTGGTGTTTGGGGTTTATTTGCAGCCGGGCGTGACCCTGGCGCTGAAAATCTACCCGGACATGTGGATGCAAAACCGCTACTACCGCACCTATGGGGTCATCAGCGGCTTTATGACCAACCTGCAGGCGCTGAACATTGCCGAGCCCGAGGGGTACAGCCCCGAGGCGGTGCAGGCCCTTGCCAGCCAGGCAGACGAAACCCGTGCAAAGCCCCGCTACGCCCAAAGCTACCGGGCAGCGGGGGACGGCGCGGTGCGGCAGCCCAGCATTATTTTTGTGATGGACGAATCCTTTTGGGACGCAAGCGAGCTGCCCGGCGTGACCTACAGCGAGGAACTTACCCCAAACCTGCACCGGCTGGCCGAGACCTCGGCCTATGGCAGGGCGTACAGCCCCAGCTTTGGCGGCGGCACCTGCGATGTGGAGTTTGAGGCGCTGACCGGTTTTTCGGTGGAGTTTTTGCCCGGGGGGTGCAAGCCTTTCCAGCAGCATGTGACCCACGATATGTTCGCGCTGCCCAACTACCTAAAGGACCAGAGCTACCAGACCGCCGCGGTGCACGGCTATTATAAGCGCTTTTGGAGCCGGAACACCGCCTACCCGCATCTGGGCATCGACAAATTTATCGGGCTGGAGGATATGCAGAGCCCCGAAAAAAAGCGCGGGGTCTACTGGAAGGGCGGTCTTGTAACCGACGCCGAGATGGCCCGGCAGATCATTGACGTTTACGAGCAGCGCGAACCGGGCCGGCCGATTTTTCTGCACGCGGTGACCATGCAAAACCACACTACCTATAATAAGGACAACTACCCCGCAGGCGAATTGGTGGATATTTTGGAGGCCCCCGCCGGCATGAGCGCCCAGACCCGGGACGCCCTGCGCGATTTTGCCACCGGCGTGCGGGACGCCGACGCCATGCTGGGCGCCCTGACCGATTACTTTGCGGCGGTGGAGGAGCCGGTGATCTTAGTGTTTTGGGGCGACCACTACAACCCCATTGGCAGCGGGTACGAGGTGTACACCTCCACCGGCTACGCCTCGGCCGACAGCCAGGACCCCCGGCTGCACGGCATGCCGCTGCTGATCTGGAGCAATTACTGGCAGGGCAAGGTAGAACTTGGGACGATCGGTACATATGAGATCAGCCCGGTGATGATGGAGCTGTACGGCCTTGAAACGCCGCCCTTTTTTGAGTACCTTTTGCAGCAGCTGGATGTTTACCGCAGCCGCACCTTAGGCGTTACGGTTCTGCCGGACGGCACCGCCCAGGAGGCCGAACTTACCGAGGAGCAGCAGACCTGGTTTAACGGGCACTGGATGATGCAGTACGACATGATGTTTGGCGAAGAGACCCTCTGGAAGCCCGAGGAGGAGCAGCCATAGGCCGGGCAGCGCCTGTCAGATGGGAGAGGTCAAAAAAGTGTGCCGGGCTTAACCATTGCGGTTGAGCCCGGTACTTTTTGCACCCTTTTTGGCCCTGACGCGCCGCCGCCCCACGGGCTTTTTGCACAAGGCCGGCCGCTTTTAAGGGAGCCTTTGCGGCTTTTGCCGGCCGCGCTTTTTGGCTTGTGCAAAGCCGCAAAATGTTGTATACTGGGTAGGCAAATCATTGCGGGCCAGGCGGGGGCGGCGGGATGCGCCGGCCAAAAAACACCCCCGCGGCCAGAAGGCGGAAACAAGATTGCAGACCATCCATTTTACACACAACGAGGCGGCCGCTAAGGCGGTGGCCGAGCGGTACGAAACCCCGCCGTTGGCCTTTGTGCACAGCTATGGCTGCCAGCAGAACGTGAGCGACGGCGAGCGGCTCAAGGGCGTTTTGCTGGACATCGGCTACGGTTTGTGCGCCCGGCCCGAGGAGGCCGACCTGATCCTTTTTAACACCTGTGCCGTGCGCGAACACGCCGAGCAGCGGGTGTTTGGCAACGTGGGCGCGCTTAAAAGCCTCAAGGCGCAAAAGCCCGGGCTGGTCATCGGGCTGTGCGGCTGCATGGTGCAGCAGCCCCAAATTGTAGAAAAGCTGCGCGCCAGCTACCCCTTTGTGGATCTTGCGTTTGGGGTAAATGCCATCGACCAGCTGCCGGCGCTGCTGCTGGAAAAATGGCAGAACGGCGCTAAACGGCTTTTAAAAGCCCCCAAAACCCGCGAAAATATTGTGGAAAATATCCCGGTGCACCGCGAATCCTCCTTTCGCGGCTGGCTGCCCGTGATGTATGGCTGTGATAACTTTTGTACCTACTGCATCGTGCCCTATGTGCGCGGGCGCGAGCGCAGCCGCAGCCCGCAGGACGTTTTGGCTGAATTTAAGCAGCTGCTGGCCTCCGGCTGTAAGGAGATCACCCTGCTGGGCCAGAACGTAAACAGCTACGGCAAGGGCCTTGAGCAGCCCATTGATTTTGCCGGCCTGCTGACGCTCCTGTGCGCCGAACCGGGCGACTACCACCTGCGCTTTATGACCAGCCACCCCAAGGACGCCAGCCGGAGACTGATCGACGTGATCGCGGCTGAGCCCCGCATCTGCCGCCATCTGCATCTGCCGGTACAGTGCGGCAGCAACCGCATCCTGGCCCGGATGAACCGCCGCTATACCGTGGAGGAGTACCTTGACCTGATCGAATATGCCCGCCAAAAAATCCCGGGCGTCACCTTTTCCAGCGACATCATTGTGGGCTTCCCCGGCGAGACCGAGGAGGACTTTGCCCAAACCCTCGAGCTGGTCAAAAAGGTGGGGTATGCCCAGCTGTTTACCTTTATCTACTCCCGCCGCAGTGGCACCCGCGCGGCTGAGATGGAGGATTTGACCCCGCGCAGCGAAAAAACCGAACGGATGGCCCGCCTCTTACAGGTCCAGGACGAGATCGCCGGCGGCATTGCCGCGGCCCAGGTGGGCCAAACCTGCACGGTGCTGGTGGAAGGCTTTGGCCGGCAGGAGGGCGCCCTCTGCGGCCGGCTGGACAACAACCTTGTGGCCGAGTTTTTGGCCGGGGAGGAATGGATCGGCCGGTACGCCCGGGTATCCATTACCGGCGCGCGGGGCACAATGTTACAGGGAACGCTGGCAGGCTGAACGCCTTTACAGCGCAAAAAAGGCCCCCGCCGGCTGTCAGGCGCCGGCAGAGGAGGCAAAACCGAAAGGGGAAAAACATCATGAACGCGATCGACCTTTTTAAAAAAGCCGCTGTGGCCATGCAGACGGATGACCGTTACCTCGCGCTGGACGCCGCCCGCCGTGCCAACGACGCGGACGAGGAACTGCAAAACCTGATCGGCGAATTCAACCTTGTGCGGATGGACCTGAACAACGAGATCGGCAAGGAGGAGCGGGACGACAACCGGGTGGCCGAGCTCAACCAAAGGGTCAACCAGCTGTACAGCGATATTATGTCCCACGAGGGGATGGTGCGCTACAACCAGGCCAAGGCCGAGGCCGAGGCGATGATCTCCCACATTGACGCCATCATCAACACGGCCATGAACGGCGGCGACCCCATGCTGGTGGAACAGCCCGAAAGCGGCTGCACCGGCAGCTGCTCGTCCTGCTCGGGCTGCCACTGAGCGGGGCGGTTTTGCCGGCCCATGGGGCGGCGGCCAGCTGCCCATAAGATGTAAAAAAGAACGCAAAAAGGCCAAAAAGGCAAAAGGAGCAAAGGGGACAGTTGAAAAACGCGGCGGGGCTTTCGCCCATGATGCAGCAGTATTTTGAGATCAAACAAAACCACCCGGACGAAATTTTGTTTTTCCGTCTGGGGGATTTTTATGAGATGTTTTACGACGACGCCCTCCTGGCCTCCCGGGAACTGGAGCTCACCCTCACCGGGCGGGACTGCGGCCAGGAGGAGCGCGCCCCCATGTGTGGCGTGCCCTTTCACAGCTACGAAAATTACGTGGCACGGCTGATCGCCAAGGGCTACAAGGTGGCCATCTGCGAGCAGATGGAGGATCCCGCCGCGGCCAAGGGGATCGTAAAACGGGAGATCATCCGGGTGGTCACGCCGGGCACGGTCATCGAAAACAGCATGCTGCGGGACGATAAAAACAACTACATCGGCAGCATCTTTTTGGCGGGCGGGGCCGCAGGGGTCTGCTTTGCGGATATTTCCACCGGCGTGGTGCACGCCACCGAACTGCAGGGGCCCAAACTCTCCGGGCAGATCCTTGCCGAGCTCTGCCGCTATAACCCCAGCGAGCTTTTGTTTAACCCCGCCTTGCTGGACCAAAAAGAGGTCACGGATCATATCAAACAGCGGATGCACTGCGCGGTCAACCTGCTGGCGGACGAGGACTGGCAGCCCGGGGCCGTAAGTGAGGCGCTGCAAACGCAGTTTGGCCCGGATTGGGACGGCGCGGGCTTTGGGCAGCAAAGCCCCGCGCGGACAGCCTTGGGCGGGCTTTTGCGCTATCTGCACCGCACCCAAAAAAAAGGGGTGGAGCGGCTGGGCACGGTCCACCGCTATGCCGAGGCGCAGTACATGCGGCTTTCGCCGGTGACCCGGGCCAACCTGGAGCTTACCGAAACCATGCGCGGGCGCGAAAAGCGGGGCACCCTGTTGTGGGTGCTGGACAAGACCCGCACCGCCATGGGCAAACGGCTGCTGCGCAGCTGGCTGGAGCAGCCGCTTGTGGACCTGGACGCCATCCACGGCCGGCTGGACGCGGTGGAAGCACTGGCGGCCGACCCGGTGTGCCGGGGCGAGATCGCCGAACTGCTGGGCCGGGTGTTTGACCTTGAGCGGCTGATGACCCGCATCGTGTACGGGTCGGCCAGCCCGCGGGAGGTGTTTTCGCTGGCCGCCACCTGCCGCCAGCTGCCCGGCCTGAAGGAACTGGCCGCCCGGCCCGGATGCCCGGCGCTGGGGCGGCTGGCCGATCAGATCGACCCCCTGCAGGACGTGATGGAACGCATCACCGCCGCCTTGCAGGAGCAGGAGCTGCCCGCCACCCTCAAGGACGGCGGGGTGATCCGGGAGGGGTACAACCCCGAGGTGGACGAACTGCGCCAGATCGTGCACGGCGGCAAGGGCTACCTTTCCAAGATGGAGGCGGCACTGCGGGAGAGCACCGGCATCCGCACCCTCAAGATCGGCTACAACCGGGTGTTTGGCTATTACATCGAGGTCAGCCGTTCCTTTACCGGCCAGGTGCCGGACAGCTTTGTGCGCAAGCAGACCCTTGCAAACGGCGAGCGGTACATCACCGAGGAGCTGAAAAACCTCGAAAACAAGATCCTTGGCGCCAGCGAGCGGCTGATCAGCCTGGAGCGCCAGCTGTTTGACGCCCTGCTTGCGGAGGTTTCGGCCCAGCTTGCGCGCATCCAGGCCACCGCGGCGGCGGTGGCGGCGCTGGATGTGTTTGTTTCGCTGGCCCAGACCGCAGCCGAGAACGACTATGTGCGCCCCGAGGTGGACGGCGGGGACGAGCTGATCATCACCGGGGGACGGCATCCGGTGATCGAGCAGATCCAAAAGGGCGGCGCCTTTGTGCCCAACGACACCCTGCTGGACTGCGGCGAAAACCGCATGCTCATCATCACCGGGCCCAACATGGCCGGCAAATCCACCTACATGCGCCAAAACGCCCTGATCGCCCTGATGGCGCAGGTGGGCAGCTTTGTGCCTGCCAAGGCCTGCCGCACCGGCGTGGTGGACGCCATCTTTACCCGGGTGGGCGCGTCGGACGACCTGGCGGCGGGCCAGTCCACCTTTATGGTGGAGATGACCGAGGTGGCGGAAATTTTGGAGGCGGCCACCCCCAAAAGCCTGGTGATCTTGGACGAGATCGGGCGGGGCACCTCCACCTTTGACGGCATGAGCATCGCCCGGGCGGTGGTGGAGCATATCTGCGACAAGACGGCCGGCCCCGGCTGCAAGACCCTGTTTGCCACCCACTACCACGAACTTACCGAGATGGAAAAGAGCATGGAAGGGGTCAAAAACTACAACATCGCGGTAAAAAAGCGGGGGGACAGCGTGACCTTTCTGCGCCGGATCCTGCGCGGGCCGGCGGACGACAGCTACGGCATTGAGGTTGCAAAGCTGGCCGGCCTGCCGGATGCGGTTACCAAGCGGGCAAAAAGCATCTTAAAGCAGCTGGAACGGGCCGCGCCAAACTCCGGGGCGGTGACCCAGCTGGATTTTGCCGCCGTGGAGGAATACAATTCCCCCTCAGTGCCCAGCGAGGTGGCCGAAAAGCTCAGCCGGCTGGACGTGGAGACCCTGACCCCCATCGAGGCGCTGAATTTCCTCTATGAACTCAAACAAATACTCTGATTGATAAAGCAACCCTGAAAAGGCATCCGCAGGGCCTGGCCCTGCAAGGTGCATTTTGCATAAAGCCAAACAAAAGGGCAGGTGAAGCGGGATGGCCGTGATCCATATCTTAGACAAGCACACCGCCGAGCTGATCGCGGCGGGCGAGGTGGTGGAGCGGCCGGCCTCGGTGGTAAAGGAGCTGGCCGAAAACGCCATCGACGCCGGCGCGCATCAGATCACGGTCTCCATCGAGCGGGGCGGCATCGCCCTCATCGAGGTATCCGACGACGGCAGCGGCATCGAGGCCGAGTACCTGCCCGCCGCCTTTATCCGGCACGCCACCAGCAAGATCGAGCGGGGCGAGGACCTTGCCCGCATCGCCACCCTGGGCTTCCGGGGGGAGGCGCTGGCCTCGATTGCCAGCGTGGCCCGGGTGGAGCTGCTCACCTGCACCCCCCAGGACGAGTTTGCCAGCCGCTACCGCATCGAGGGCGGGCAGGAGCTGGGGCTCGAGCCGGGCGCGCGGGGGGTGGGCACCACCATCTCGGTGCGGGAGCTGTTTTACAATACCCCGGCCCGGATGAAGTTTTTAAAAAAGGATTCCAGCGAGGGCGCCTTTGTGGCCGAAACGGTGCAGCGGCTGGCTCTTTCGCACCCGGAAATCTCCTTCCGCTTTATGCGGGACGGCCGGCTGCAGTTTAAAACCCCCGGCGACGGCACACTGCGCAATGCGGTGTACGCGGTGCTGGGGCGCGAATTTGCAAAGGACCTTTTAGAGGTAGACTATACCGACCCGCCCCACGCGGTATGGGGCCTGGTTACCCCGCCGCGGGGCTGCCGGGCCAGCCGGGGTATGCAGTATTTTTATGTCAACGGCCGGTTTGTAAAAAATCGCACCATGATGGCTGCGCTGGAAAACGCCTATAAGGGCACCGTGATGCAGGGGCGGTTCCCAGGCTGCGTACTCTTTTTGAAGCTTGTGCCGGAGCTCGTGGACGTCAACGTGCACCCCGCCAAAACCGAGGTGCGCTTTGCCCGGGAGCGGGAGGTGTTCGAGGCGGTTTACCGCGCGGTGCGTCAGGCCCTTGCAGCCCCAGGCAGCGGTGAAAAGCTGTTTAGCTTTACAAAAGACGCGCCGGACGCCGAAAAAAAGAATTTCGAAAAGCAAAACACCTTTACAGATAATACTTCCCAAAAATCGGCCGGCCAGCCGGCCCTGCCGGGGGAGCAGGCTGAGCTGCGCGCCCCTTTGCCCCACGGGCCGCTGCGGGCGGGGGAGCAGCCCATGCCGGCAAAGGATGCCGGGGCGGGGCAGGGGGCAAGGCAGGCCGGTTTTGCGGCAGAGCCTTTGCCCGTTCGTCGGACGAATCTTTTGGGCGGCCAGGTCACCCTGCACTCGGCGCCGCTCAGCTGGGACGCCCCGCCCGCGGCCAGCCCGGCGCCCGCCGTAAAAAGCGAGACGGTGCTGGACCTTGCGGTGGAGGAGCTGCCGGGGCTTGCCGCGCCCGAAAAGGCCCGATCCCAGCCGCGGCAAAACGAGGAGCTGCCGGCTCCCGCCATGCCTGCAAAGGATGGCCCCCAGCCCCCGCAAAAAACGGACGAACCAGCGCAGCAAACGGCCTTTTTGCCAGAGCCGGAGCAGCCGCCGCTCGTGTACATCGGCGAGGCTTTTAAAACCTATATCATCACCCAGTGGGGCGATTCCCTCTGCCTGATCGACAAACACGCCGCCCACGAGCGCATTTTGTACGAAAAGCTGGCGGCAGGCTACGGCCGGGTCAGCAGCCAGCTGCTGCTGGAGCCGGTGCCGGTGACCCTTTCGGCCGAGGAAAAGCAGGCGGTCTTGCAGTATAGCGGGCTGCTGCGGGACGCTGGCGTTGAGGCCGAGGACTTTGGCGGCTGCACCGTGCTGGTGCGGGCGGTGCCGGCCGATGTTTTGCCAAAGGACCTGGAGAGCCTGCTGGTGGAACTGGCCAGCAAGCTTGCGCGGGGTGCTGTGGACGCTCTGAGTGAAAAGACCGAATGGGTGCTGCATTCCATCGCCTGCCGCGCCGCGGTCAAGGCGGGCGACCACTCCCGCCCCGAGGAATTGCTGCGGCTGGCGCAGGACATCCTGGCCGGCAGGGTGCCGCCCTTTTGCCCGCACGGCCGCCCGGTGGTGCTCAAGCTGACCAAAAAGGAGTTGGAAAAACAGTTTGGCAGAATGGGATAAACCCCGCATCCTGCTGGTCGGCGGGCCCACGGCCACCGGCAAAACCGCCCTTGCGGCGGCGCTGGCTAAACGCCTGGGGGGCGAGATCATCTCGGCCGATTCCATGCAGGTCTACCAGGGCCTTACCATCGGAACGGCCAAGGCAACGCCGGAGGAAATGCAGGGGGTGCCGCATCACCTGATCGACTGCCTGCCGCCCACCGCCCCTTACAGCGTTGCGGATTTTGTCACGCAGGCCGGCCGGCTCATCCGCGAGATCACGGCACGGGGCCGGCTGCCCATTCTGGCGGGGGGCACGGGGCTGTACCTGTCCAGCCTGATGGATGGGCTGCGCTTTTCGGGCCAAAAGCCGCCCGAGGAGCTGCGTCAGCGGCTGCGCAGCCAGGCCATGCAGGAGGGCGCGCAGGCCATGTACCGCCGCCTGTGCGAGCGGGACCCCGAGGCCGCCAAGGGCATCCATCCCAACAACCTTGCGCGGGTGCTGCGGGCGCTGGAGGCCTGCGAGGCCGACGGCCTGCCCCTCAGCCGGCAAAAGCTGCTCAACCGGCCCGAACAGCCGGTGTACGACCCGCTGCTTTTCTGCTTGACCTTTGCCGACCGGCAGACCCTTTACGAGCGGATCGACGCCCGGGTGGACCGGATGCTGGCCGCCGGCCTTTTGGAGGAGGCGCAAAAGGTCTACCAGCACCGCCAGGAATACCCCACCGCGGTGCAGGCCATTGGCTACAAGGAGTTTTTTGGCTATTTTGCGGGAGAACAGCCGCTGGCCGAGTGCGTGCAAAAGCTTAAGCAGGCCTCCCGCAACTATGCCAAGCGCCAGCTTACCTGGTTTAGGCACCGCGAGGGGGTGGTCTGGCTGGAGGCGGGCGACGCCGCCCTGCTGGACACAGCGCTTGCCCTGATTGCCCGGCGCTGGCCGGACCTTGCGCCCCGGCCCTGAGCCTTTGCCCTGCCGCGCAGGCCCGGGCGGGGCAGTGGTTTTGGGCGGCGCATCAAAAAGAAAGGGGGCGCAAGGCGCTTTGAAGGCAAAACGATTCCGGCAGCTGCTGCTGTTGCTGCTGCTTGTGCCCGCCGTGTATATTTTTGTGCAGCTGGCCCTTGTGCTGGACCGCCCCTTCAGCACCGAAACCGCCATCGAATACACCCTTTCAGACAGCCTTGAACTGGATGGGGTGCTTTGCTTTGCAGAACAGCCGGTGTTGGGCGAGGGCTCGCTGGGCTATCTTGTGGCCAGCGGGGAGCGGGTGAGCGCCGGCACCCCGGTTGCCGAGGTGTACACCGACACCTCCCAGGGGCCGGCCCGCGCCCAGACCGAGAGCCTTTTGCGCCAGATCGACCTGTTAAGCCGGTCCCAAAACGCGGCCGGCACGGACATTTCGGCCCAGCAGGGGGATATGCAAAGCGCGGTGTACGACCTGCTGGACCGGATCGACCGGCAGAACTACGCCGGCCTTGATGAGGACCAGCAGGAGTACCTGCTGGCGGCCAACAAACTCCAGATCATGACCGGCCAGATCGGCAGCTTTGAAGGCCAGATCGCCCTTTTGCAGGAGCAGCTGGCCGAGCAGCAGGCGCTGCTGGGCAGCCCCGAGGCCATTACCGCCCCGGCCGGCGGCTATTTTGTGGCGGCGCAGGACGCGGGCTTCCTTTCGGCCGACGCCGAAACCCTGGCCGCCCAGACCCCGGCCCAGCTGGCCGATTTTTTGCGGCAGGGGGCCGAGCAGCAGCCCCAGGGGCTGGCCGGCAAGGTGGTTACAAGCTACTCCTGGCACTTTTACGGCCTGTGCACGGCGCAGGAGAGCCAGAAATTTACCGAGGGCGGCAGGGTAAACATCAGCTTTCCCGGCCATGCCGACACCCCCCGGCCGGCGGTGGTGGAGAGCGTGCAGCTGGACGAGGAGGCGGATCTTGCCCGCATTGTGCTGAGCTGCGAATACATGAGCGCCGACCTGCTTGCTTTGGCCCACCAGCCCGCGCAGGTGGATTTTGTAAGCTACGAGGGGCTGCGGGTGGACGCGCGCGCCCTGCACATTGTGGACGGGGTGCGGGGGGTCTATGTAAAGTATGGCAGCCTTGCACGCTTTAGGCGGATCACGGTGCTGTACGAAAACGAGGATTACATCCTGGTGCCCCTAAACGGCAAGGTGGGCACCGACAACGAACTGCGCATGTACGACGAGGTGATCGTGGAAGGCTCCGGCCTGCGGGACGGAAAGCTGCTGTAAAACGCGGCCAAAAACCGCAGTCTTTGGCCGTTTTGGTGAAATTCGGCCAAAAACGCAACTTGTTGGTTGACAGAAGGGCCAAAACAAGCGATAATATAAAATGATTTTTTGTGCTTTGATTTTATGAGCGCAGAGTTTGACCATGCCCGGCGGGCACGGCGCGCCGCCGGCCCGGGGGCCGGGCATTATGGGATAAAGGAGTAAAGAAATGTTTGACAAGCTGAAGCGGGTTTTGGGCGTAAACGACGAAGAGGACGATTACTACGAAGAGGACGATATGGAATTTGTAAACCGCAATTCCCGCTCTGCCGGCCAGGAGGACGACTACGCCCCGCCCATCGAGCCCAGCAGCAAGCGCAACAAGGTGGTCAACATCAACGCCACCACCCAGCTGCAGGTGGTTTTGGTCAAGCCGGAGCGGTTTGACGACGCCAGCACGGTGGCCGACCACCTCAACGCCAAGCGCACGGTGGTGCTCAACCTGGAATCCACCAACAAGGAGGTCTCCCGCCGGCTCATCGACTTTTTGTCCGGCGTGGCCTACGCCAACGACGGGCAGATCAAGCGGGTGGCCAACAGCACCTTTATCCTCACGCCTTACAATGTGGATATCATGGGCGATCTGCTGGACGAGCTGGAGAGCAATGGCGTCTTCTTCTGAGCCGGTCCGGGCGCGGGGCTTTCTGCCCGCGCAGAACGATGCCGAGCGGCTGGTGATGCGCCGGGCGCAGGACCTTTACGGCGCTGCCCAAAAGCATTGGGCGGCAAGGTGGTCCGGCTTTTTGAGCGACCGGCAGCAGGCCCTCTGCGCCGCCGCCCTGAACCGCAGCGGCTGCGAGTGGTACCGGTTTGAGGGCGGCTACCCGGACGCCGAGCGCAAGCTGCTGGGCATCCTGCCTCCCGGCGAGGCGGACGAGCCCCCCATTGCCTTTTTGCAGATCGATTGCAGCTGGGACGGCGGAATGGACCCACCGTCCCACAAAGATTATCTGGGCGCTTTGACCGGCCTTTTGATCAGCCGGGAGGCGTTTGGGGATATCCTGCTGGACGACGCGGCCCCCGGGCGCGCTTATCTGGTCGCGCTGCAAAGCGCGGCGCCCCTGCTGTGTGAGCTGCGCGGGGTGGGCAGGGCCTCTGCCCGGGTAAGCCCGTGCGAAAAAGACGCGCTGCTTTTGGCGGCGCAAAAACCGCGGCAGCTGCGCACGGCAACGGTGGCATCCCTGCGGCTGGACGCGGTGCTGGCGGCCATGCTGAACTGCAGCCGGGGCACGGCGGCGGAACTCATCCGGGCAAACAAGGTGGAGGTCAACCACATTGCCGTTCAAAACGCCCACAGCGACGTGTACGAGGGCGATGTTTTTACGGTGCGTGGCCGCGGCCGTTTCCGGCTAAAAGCGCTGGGCGGCAAAAGCCGGAAGGACCGGCTGTTTATTCAATTTTTTCAGTATTGATGTGGGAGGAAAACAGGATGGTTACACCGCAGGAGATCCGCACGGTCACGTTTGAGCGAAATATGCGCGGGTACCGCTGTGAGGATGTGGACGACTTTTTGCAGCGCACCGCGGACGATATGGAGGCCCTTGCCGGGCAGGTCGGCCAGCTGACCGCCGCCAAGGAGGAGGCCGACCAAAAGCTGTATATCCTTGCGCAGAAGATCGAGGAGTACCGCAAGGAGGAAGACACCCTCAAAACGGCGCTGCTCAACGCCCAGCGCATGGGCGAAAACATCATCCGGGAAGCCCGGCAGAAGGCCGAGAGCATCCTGCGCGAGGCAAACATCAAGGCCGAGGACCTCACCCGCAGCTCCAAGGAGCAGGTGGAGGAGCAGACCCTGGAGCTGGAGCGGATCCAGAGCGAGGTGGCGCGCTTTAAGGCCAGCGTGCTCTCGCTGTATAAGCAGCACATCGAATCCCTGAGTACCCTGCCCGATGAGGAACCCAAGGAGCCCCAGCCCGCCGAGGAACCGGCCGAGGAGCCGCAGGCCCCTACAACAGCCATCGAGCCGGCGGCCCTGCCCCAGGCCCAGCCTGCGCCCGCTGTGGCCGCCGCCCAGCCCCAGCCCGCCGAACAGCCGCCCCAGCCGGAGCCCCAGCCCGCCGAGGAACCGGCCGAGGAGCCGGAGATCTGGAAGGTGGATTTCCAGCCCAACCTGAACGCCCCCCAAAAGGAGCCCGGGCCGGCCCCGGAGCAGGAGGAGGACGAGGACGAAGAGGAGGCCCCGGCCGAAACCATGCTGTTTGCCCCCCAGACCCCCGCGCCGGCCGAGGAGGAAGGCCCGCTGCCCTCGATCTTTGAGGGGTTCCAGGGCATCCGTTTCAGCGACTGATCCCGCTTTCTCAGCACCCCGGGGCGCCGCGGCAGGGCAGGGCTGCCCGCCGGCTGCAGCCCCGGGGGTTTCTCCGGATACAAAGCATCACAGAGGGAGTGTAAAAGCCAGTGCCACAGGATTACAACAGCACCATCAACCTGCCCAAAACCAAGTTTGATATGCGGGCGGGCCTGCCCAAAAAAGAGCCGGCCATGCTCAAAGAATGGCAGCAGGCCAACTATTACGAAAACCTCATGAAGCACAACGAGGGCAAGCCCCGGTATGTGCTGCACGACGGCCCCCCCTATGCCAACGGCAGCATCCACATGGGCACCGCCCTCAACAAGATCATCAAGGATATCATCGTCCGCTACAAAAACATGGCGGGCTTCCAGGCGCCCTATGTGCCGGGGTACGACACCCACGGCCTGCCCATCGAGCGCAAGGCCCTCACCAAGGCCAAAAGCCAAAAGGGCGGCATCTCCAAGCTGGAACTGCGCCGGCTGTGCTACGATTTTGCCACCGAGCACATCGATATCATGAACGAGCAGTTCCAGCGGCTGGGGGTCATTGGCGATTTTAAAAACCCCTACCTCACCCTCAAGCCCGAGTTTGAGGCACGCCAGATCGAGATTTTTGGCGAGATGGCCAAAAAAGGCTACATCTACAAGGGTCTTAAGTCGGTATACTGGTGCCCGGAGGACCGCACCGCCCTGGCCGAGGCCGAGATCGAGTATGCCGAGGACGAGTGCGATTCGATTTTTGTGCGCTTTGCCGTGACCGACGACCCCAACGGCGTCCTTGCCGCCCGCGGCATCCCGGCCGACAAGGCTTGGTTCGTCATCTGGACCACCACCACCTGGACCCTGCCGGCCAACGTGGCCATCTGCCTTGGCCCGGAGTTTGACTATGTCTTTGTCAAGGTGGGCGGGGATTACCATGTGATGGCCGAAGCCCTGGTCAAGAGCACCATGGAGGCCTGCGGCATCACCGAATACGAGGTGGTGGGCGAGCCGGTCAAGGGCCGGGAACTGGAGCGCATGCAGGTGCAGCACCCCTTCCTTGCCCGCAAGAGCCTGGTCATTCTGGGCGACCATGTTACCCTTGAGAGCGGCACCGGCTGCGTGCATACCGCGCCCGGCCACGGCGTGGAAGACTTTGACGTCTGCACAAAATTCTACCCCGAGCTGCCGGTGGTGGTGCCGGTGGACGACGGCGGCCGCCTCACCGGGGAGGCCGGGCAGCAGTTTGCCGGGCTCAAGGTGTGGGACGCAAACCCGGTCATTCTGGAGCATATCCGCGGCACCGGCCATTTGATGGGGGTCGAGCACATCAGCCACCAGTACCCCCACTGCTGGCGCTGCCATCATCCGATCATCTTCCGCGCCACCGAACAGTGGTTCTGCTCGGTGGACGCCTTCAAGCAGGAGGTTTACAAGGCCATCGACGCGGTGGCCTGGCAGCCCGCCTGGGGGCAGGAGCGGATGCGCGGCATGGTGCGGGACCGCAGCGACTGGTGCATCAGCCGCCAGCGCACCTGGGGCGTACCCATCCCGGCCTTCTACTGCAAAAAATGCGGCAAATACCACATCAACGACGAGACCATCCAGGCGGTGTCGGACCTCTTCCGCAAAGAGGGCAGCGACGCCTGGTACAAGTATGAGGCCGGCGAGATCCTGCCCAAGGGGTACCAGTGCGAGTGCGGCGGCACCGAGTTTGACAAGGACCAGGACACCATGGACGTCTGGTTCGATTCCGGCTCCACCCATCTGGCGGTGTTGGAGGAACGGCCCGAGCTGAAATGGCCGGCCGACCTCTATATGGAGGGGGGCGACCAGTTCCGCGGCTGGTTCCAGTCCAGCCTGCTCACCAGCGTTGCCACCCGCGGCGTGGCCCCTTACAAGGGGGTGCTCTGCCACGGCTGGGTGGTGGACGGCGAGGGCAAGCAGATGCACAAGTCGGCCGGCAACGGCATCGAGCCCAGCGAGATCATCAAGGACTACGGCGCCGACATCATCCGGCTTTGGGTGGCCTCCTCTGACTATACGGTGGATGTGCGCATCAGCAGGGAGATCCTCAAGCAGCTGTCCGAGGCGTACCGCAAGATCCGCAATACGGCGCGGTTTATCCTGGGCAACCTGGACGGCTTTGACCCCGAAAAGGACATGGTGCCCGCGGACGAACTCTGCGAGATCGACCGCTGGGCCCTGGCCGCCGTGGACGGCCTGCTGGCCGAAGCGCTGGACGGGTACGACACCTTCAACTTCAGCAAGGTCTACCACGCGGTCTACCGGTTCTGCGTGGTCGAGATGTCCAACTTCTATCTGGACATCATCAAGGACCGCCTGTATGTAAGCCGCAGGGACGCCGTGGCCCGGCGCGCCGCGCAGACCGCCATGTACCATATCCTGGTGCAGCTTACCAAGATCATTGCCCCGGTGCTGGTGTTTACCGCCCAAGAAATCTGGAGCTTTATCCCCAAAACCGCCGGCATGAGCGAGTATGTCAACTTTGAGGAGATGGGCAAGCCCTGCGCCTGGGCGCAGGACGAAGCCTTTGCCAAAAAGTGGGGTTTGATCATCGCGGTGCGCGATGACGTAAAAAAGGTGCTGGAGCAGGCCCGGGCCGACAAAACCATTGGCGCGTCGCTGGAGGCAAAGGTCACCCTTTACTGCGGCGGCGGGACGTATGAATTCCTCAAGGCCATCCCGGCAGGGGAACTGGCCGACCTGCTGATCGTTTCACAGGTGGAGCTGCGGCAGGGTGAGGGCGGCGCAAAGGGCGAATTGGAAGGCCTTGGCGTCTCGGTAGAGCATGCCGAGGGCGAAAAGTGCGAGCGCTGCTGGAAATACACCCAGGATGTGGGCAGCCACGCCGCGCATCCCACCCTGTGTGGGCGGTGCGCCGGCATTTTGGAGGAACAATAGGGGACAAGGCATATGCCTTTACAGGCCTGTACGCGCTCTGCGGTCTCCGGGCAAATGGCTTGACGGCGGCGCTTATGCAGCATGAGCGCCGCCTCTCCTTTTTGCAAAAAATATGAAGGAGCGTTTGTATTTTGGTAGTTTTCTGGGTTGTTCTGGCGGCTTTGGCCGGCGTTTTTCTGGCCCTTGCCTTTCGCAAAAACGGCCGGCAGGGGCTGCGCCGGGGGGTTCTTCTTCTGCTGTTTGCCGCCGTGTTTGTGGGGCTGGACCAGGCTGTAAAGTATTGGGCCCGCACTGTGCTGCAGCCGGTGGGCAGCATGCCGTTTATCCCGCACCTGCTCCAGCTGCGCTATGTGCTCAACACCGGCGCCGCCTTTAGTATGCTGGAGGGCAAGCAGCTGTTTTTGACCCTGTTTACCGGCCTGGTGCTTGCCGGCATTGGCGGGTACCTGATCCTTGATCCCCCCAAAAAGCGGCTGGAATACCTTGCCTGGGTGCTGATCCTGGCCGGCGGCGTGGGCAATCTGATCGACCGGGCGGCCCGTGGCGCCGTGGTGGATCTTTTTGACACCCTGTTTATCGAGTTTGCCGTTTTTAACGTGGCGGATATCTGCATCACGGTAGGGTTTGCTCTTTTGCTGCTGTTCTACCTTTTACAGGAGTTTGCCGGGCGCAAAAAGGCGGCACGCCGGGACGAAACGGATACAGACCCGCAGAGCGATGAAACAGCTTGAATTTACCGTGCCGGCCGAGGCTGCCGGCCAGCGGCTCGACCAGTTCCTTTCCGGGCAGGACACCGGGCTTTCCCGCTCAGCGCTGGGGGCTCTGGCGGGGCAGGGCATGGTGCTGTGCGGCGGCCAGCCTGCCGGCAAAAGCCTGCGGCTCAAAGCGGGGGACCGCGTGCTGCTTACCATCCCTCCCGCACGCGAAACAGCGGCCCGGCCGCAGGATATCCCGCTTGAGATCCTATATGAGGACGAGGACCTTTTGGTGGTCAACAAGCCCAAGGGCATGGTGGTGCATCCCGCGCCGGGCAGCCCGGACGGCACCCTGGTCAACGCGCTGCTCTGGCATTGCGGGGCCAGCCTTTCCGGCATTGGGGGCGAGCTGCGGCCCGGCATCGTGCACCGTATCGACAAGGACACCAGCGGCCTTCTGGTGGTAGCCAAAAACGACGCCGCCCACACCGCCCTGAGCGCCCAGATGGCGGTGCACAGCATTCGCAGGGTCTACCACACGGTGGTGTATGGCCGGCTGCGGCAGGGCGGCGCGGTGGAGGCCCCCATCGGCCGGCACCGCGTTGACCGCAAGCGGATGGCCATCGACGCCGGCGGCAGGTACGCCTACACCGCCTACGAGGTGCTGGCGGCCTACCGCGATTTTACCTACCTTGCCTGCCAGCTTAAAACCGGGCGCACCCACCAGATCCGGGTACATCTGGCCAGCATCGGCCACCCGGTGGCGGGCGATGCCGTATACGGCCCCAAAAAGGTGCTTAAAAGCCTTTCGGGGCAGTGTCTGCACGCCAAGGTGCTGGGGTTTGTGCACCCCTCGACCGGGCAGTATATGGAATTTGACGCTCCGCTGCCCGAGTATTTTACCCGGTTTTTGGCCGGCCTTGGCCCGCCGGAATAAGCTGCGCGGCGGCACGGGATCGGCCAGCCGGCAAAGACGCCGCAAAAAAGCGGCGGCGAAAGAAGAAAACGAACTGCCGCATATTTGCAAGGAGACGCAAGGGGGAGGGGAGCTGCTTGCCAAAGGAACAAAAGCGTTTTTGGCTGCTCTCCCTGGCCGTGCTGTTGGTTGTGTGCGGCGCGTCCCCGCTCTTTTTTGCGCCGTTTGATCAGGCAGACCCGCCCCAGCCCTGCGGCCAGCCGGCCAGCCTGGAAGAGCTGCTATGGGTGGATCTCAACACCGCCACCCTTGAGCAGCTCTGCACCCTGCCCGGCATTGGCGAGGCGCGCGCCGGGGCCATCCTCGATTACCGGCAGGCGCACGGCGGGTTTGGCCGTTTGGAGGATGTCTGCGCGGTGAGCGGCATCTCCCCAAAAATCGTGGAGGGGTGGGATGGCCTTGCCTATGTCTCGTAACCTTCGGGACATAGAGTCTTGCTGTGATTCGTCAAATCGTGAGAATCTTTTAGCTAAAAACAGGAGGAAACGCCGATGGAAACCGCCGCAGCACAAACGATTTTTATCAACCGGGAACTCAGCTGGCTGGATTTTGACAAGCGGGTGCTTGCCCTTGCCAAGGAAAAAAGCGTGCCCTTGGGCGAACGGCTCAAGTTTGCCGCCATCTACGCCAGCAACCTGGACGAGTTTTTTATGGTGCGGGTGGGCTCGCTCTACGACCAGACCCTCCTCAAGGACGAAAAGCCCGAGAACAAAACCAACATGACCGCCGCCCAGCAGCTGGAGGCCATTATGCCCAAGGCGGCGCAGCTGCAGGAGCAGTGCGACAAAAGCTACGCAAAGCTGCTGGACGCGCTGGAAAAGCTGGGCTATCAAAAGATCAACTTTGAAAAGCTTACCAAGGAGCAGGAGCGCTTTTGGAAAAAGTATTTCCAAACCGAGCTGTTCCCGGTGCTCTCGCCCCAGATCATCGACCACCGGCACCCCTTCCCATTTTTGCGCAACCAGCAGATCTACCTCTGCGCCACCTTAAAGGACAAGGGCGCCGCCGAGGTATACTACGGCATCATCCCCATCAGCAGCCAGTTTGAACGGATGCTTTTTGTAAAGGAAAACGGCATTACACAGTATGGCCTGGTGGAGGAGTTGGTGGCCCATTTTGCAAACCTGGTGTTTGAAAAAAACACCCTGCAAAAAAAGTGCCTTTTTAGGGTGACCCGCAACGCCGACATCACGGTGGACGAGGGCATGTTCGACCACGATATCGACTACCGCGAGGTAATGAGCGAGCTGCTGAAAAAGCGGCGCAAGCTGGCGGCGGTGCGCCTGCAGTTCTGGCAGGAGGCCCCGCAGGAGATCGTCAAGTTCCTCTGCGGCAAGCTGCTGCTGCCCGCGCAGCAGTGCTTTATCCAAAAAAGCCCGCTGGATCTGTCCTGCCTGTTCCGGTTGTCCGGCCGGCTCTCGTCCGATGGGCTGGCCGACCAGTTCTACCCAGCCGCAAGGCCGATGCAGGCCCCGGCCGGCTTTGACCTTACCGCCCAGGTGGCCAAGCGCGATCTGCTGATCGCCTACCCCTACCAGAGCATCCGGCCCTTTATCAAGATGCTGATGAAGGCGGCCTTTGACCCGGACGTTGTCTCGATCAAGATGACCCTCTACCGCATGGCGGCCGACTCGCAGATCGTGCAGGCGCTGGTAGCCGCGGCCGAAAACGGCAAGGAGGTGGTCACGGTAGTCGAGCTGCGCGCCCGGTTTGACGAGCAGAACAACATCGACTGGTCCAAGCAGCTGGAGCAGGCCGGCTGTACCGTGATCTACGGCTTTGACGACTACAAGGTGCACTCCAAGCTGACCCTCATCACCCGCAAGCAGAATGGGCGGTTTGCCTATATCACCCAGATCGGCACCGGCAACTACAACGAAAAAACCAGCGAGCTGTATACCGACCTTGCCTTTGTCACCTCCAACCAGGCGGTGGGGGAGGAGGCGGCCGCCGTGTTTAACAATCTGGCGGTGGAGCGGCTTACCCCCACCGCCAGCGAGCTGCTGGTGGCCCCGCTCTGCTTTAAGAGCGTGCTTTTAAAGGAGATCGAGGCCGAGGTCGAGGAGGCAAAGCTGGGCCGCCCCAGCCGGATCATCCTGAAAAACAACTCGGTGAGCGACAAGGATCTCATGCTGGCCCTCTCGGACGCCTCCTGCGCCGGGGTACAGGTGGACATGATCGTGCGCGGCATCTGCTGCATGCGCGCCGGGGTGCCGGATGCCACCGAAAATATCCGCATCCGCAGCATTGTGGGGCGGTACCTGGAGCATTCCCGCATCTACGCCTTTGGCGCCGAGGACCGGCTGCGGGTCTATATTGCCTCGGGCGACTTTTTGACCCGCAACACCGAACGCAGGGTCGAGGTTGGGGTGCGCATCCGGGACGCCGTCCTCATCAAAAAGCTGATGGGCCTGCTGGACCTGGAACTACGGGACAATGTCAACGCCCGCCAGATGCGGCCGGACGGCAGCTATGTAAAGGTAAAGCCGGCCGAGGGCGAGCCGCTGGTGGACAGCCAGATGGCCCTGTACGAATACTTTAAGGACGGCTTTGCGGTTCCGGCAGCTAAGGCCCCGGCCAAAAAGCCAAAGCCCGCCGCAAGGCCAAAGCCGGCCCCCAAAAAGGGCTTTTTGGCAAAGCTGATCGGCCGCCGGCGCTAAAAAACCGGGCGGCGGGCGCTTTGCGCAGCGTAAGGCAAACCGCGCCAACACACGAACATTGGCGCGGTTTGCTTTGGGCACGGCGGAATCGCCGGCAATCGGGCCGGGACGCCGGGAATTGTATCGCAGGCATAAAAGGAAAGGGGAGATGCAGGGCATGAAAGCGTTTTGGCGTTTGGCTGCGGGGCTGCTCTGCGCGGCCCTGCTGATCTTCCCCGTTTATGCCGAGGACGGCCCAAACGCCGAAGGGGAGCCGCCAAACGGCGAGCCCGCGCGGGAGCTCAAGGCGGTGTGGCTTGTGCCGGGGCAGGACTTTTTGCTGCCGGAGAACCCCGCAGAGGCGCAGGCCGGGCTGAACGCCGCCCTGGACCAGATCGAAGCCTACGGCATGAACGCGGTGTTTTACCCCATCAACAGCGAGGCCGGGGCGCTGTTTGGCTCGCAGCAGTTCCCCGAAGCGACGGGGTACGACCTTGCCGGCTGGATCGAGGCGGGGGCCGCCGAGCGGGGCCTTAGCGCCTATGCCGTGCTGGACGCCTCCTTTTTGCCGGATGGGCAGGGCGGGTACGGCCCGCGCACCCTGCTTACGGCCGGGGGCGTACAGCAGGCCTGCGCCCTTGCGCGGGAGTTTTTGGCCGCCCATAAGCCAAACGCCCTTTTGCTGGACGGCTACTGCAACCAAAAAACCGCCGAAAGCATGGCCGCCTACCGGGCCGAGGGGGCCTCGATGGGGTTTGAAAACTGGGTGCGGGAGTGCACCACCTCGCTGGTGGTCAATGTACAGCAGGCTGCCGCGCAGGCCGCCCCCAACACCCGGTTTGGCCTTGTGGCCGGGCCGGTTTGGGCCAACGCCGCCAGCTTTGCGGGCGGCAGCGACACCGTCGCGGAGTACCAGATGCGCAGCGACGGCTTTGTGGACCTGCCCGCCATCCTGATTTTGGCCAGGCCCCAGATGCTGGCGGTGCGCTGCCCCGGCTCCACCACCGACGAACAGCTCAATTTCAGCAAGCTGCTCTCCTGGTGGGCGCAGCAGGCAAGCGAAGCCGGCTGCCGGGTCTACGCGCTGCTGGCAAACGACCGGCTGGGCGGCGACGAGCCGGGCTGGAAAGCCCCGGACCAGGTGATGCGGCAGGTGATCGCCAGCCGGGACACCGAGGGCTGCGGCGGGGTGGTGTACGGCTCCTACCGGGCCCTCACCGAGGACCGCGGCGGCTCCACCGGGGTGCTTTTGCAGTATTACGGCAACCAGGTGGACGAGCAGGATATCCTCACCGACCTCACCGTTTCCACGCCGGAACAGCGTACCTTTACCACCCGGGAGCCCACCGTGCATTTTTACGGCGCCAGCGATCCCAATTTCTCCCTCCAGCTCAACGGCCAAACCCTTGCCCGCACCGAAAACGGCGTATTTTCGGCCGATTACGACCTCAGCCCGGGGCTTAACACCTTCTCGTTTACCCACAAGGAAAAAACCATCACCTACAACATCACCCGGGAGGTGGTGATCATCCAGGAGGTCGCGCCGGCCGGCGCCATCACGGTGGAGGGCGGCACCCAGGTGCACATCACGGTCAAGGCCTATGCCGGCGCGACGGTGCAGGCGTCGGTGGGGGGCGTGTCGGTGCCCCTTACCGAGCAGCAGCAAACCGATGATGGGGCGGACGGCACCTCCGGCTATGTGCCGTACGCCGGCGTGTACACCGCCCCCGCCGCCGGCGAGAGCGAGCAGGATGCCGGCACGGTCCAGGTAAGCGCCAGCTGGCAGGGCGTTACCCAAACCGCCGCGGGCGGCTCGATCCGGGTGGCCGCGGCGCCCCGGCAGGCCCCGCAGGTGGAAGGGCAGAAGGGCAGCATGGTGGAGGTGACCGCCGCCCAGGCCCGCACCTATCCGGGCGGGGTGCTCAGCAACGACCCCTGGGGCAACTGCTTCCCGCTGCCGGCCGGCACGGTGGACTACCTTGTAAGCGACAAGCTTACCTACACGGCGGACGGCACCACCGGCGAATACTACCTGCTGGGCAGCGGCCTGCGGGTCTCGGCCGCGGACGTCACGAGCCTGGGCGAGGTGGAATGGGAGTGGAGCCGGCTCACCGGCGCGTCCTCCTCTGCGGACGGGGACTTTTTGTACATCCGGCTGGACCGCACCCGCAAAACCGCCTATACGGTGGAGTTTTCGCCCATGTCCTTCAGCGGCGTTACCGGCGTGCAGAGCTTTGGCGCGTCCCAGATGACCATCGCCCTCAAGGATACCCAGCTGGAGGCCGGCGGGCTGGAGCTGGCCGGCAATACCCTGTTTGCCGGCGCTTCGCTCAGCCAGCAGGGCAACGACGCGGTGCTCACCCTCTCGCTGCGCAAGGCGGGGGCCTTCCTTGGCTACCGCGCCTACTACGAGGGGGACACGCTGGTCTTCCGCTTTCGGCAGATCCCGGCTGTTTCGGGCGGCAATCTCGCGGGGCTCAAGGTCTATCTGGATCCCGGCCACGGCGGGTACGACGGCGGCACCTCGATCGAGGGGATGTACACCGAAAAAACCATGAACGCAAACCTTGCGGCCCGCACGGCCGAGATCCTGCGCGGCCGCGGGGCCGAGGTGCAGGTGACCGACACCTCGGGCTATGTCAGCCTGGGCAGCCGGGTCAGCCAGTCGCAGGGGTTCTGCCCGCACCTGTTTGTAAGCATCCACCACAATTCCTCCGGCGCGTCGGTCACCGGCACCGAGGCCTACTTTTTTAACCCCTATTCCGAGCTTTTAGCCGACCAGCTTGCCGCCCGTGTCTCCTCGGCCATCGCCACCCGGGACCGGGGCGAAAAATATGGCATTTACCGGGTAACCACCCATATGGAATTCCCGGCCTGCTTGGTGGAATGCGGCTTTTTGACCAATACCGGCGAACTGTCCAAGCTCTGTGACAGCGGCTATCAGGACGCCATGGCCCACGCCATTGCCGACGCCATCGAGGCGGCCATCCTCTCGATGCAGTAAGGCGCCGCATTTGGCGGTTCATTCCCTCCAGCCCGGCCGCATATACTGGTACTAAGCGCGAAGGTCCGGGACAAGGCCGGCAAAACAGCCCTGTCCCAGCCAAAAAACAGGACGGAGGGCATAGGGCAATATGTGGAAAGCAGCAGCGGGTATGGGGGAGCAACCGGTTTTGCAGGCGGCGGAAAGCCCGCAGCCCACGGCGGCAAAGCTGCTGCGGCAGGCCCTGGCCCCGCCCAAAGAAAAGCCGGCCCTGCGCCAGCCGCCCAACTACCTGCTGCGCACCCAGCTTGCCATCTGTGCCGGGCTGCTGCTGCTGTTTTTGGCGGCGCGGCAGCTGGGCTGGCCGGTCTATACCCAGTGCCGGGCGCATCTTGCAAAGGCGCTGGAACAGGGGATCGACCTCTCCGAGCAGGCCGAACTGGTGCGGTTTGCCGGCAAGTTTGTGGAGGATGTGCGCATCCGGGCCACCGCGGGGGCCGGCGCTCTGGCGGGGCAGGCCGGGGCCGGGGAGCCAGCGCCGGGGGCCGGCAGCGAAACCCAGCCGCTGGTAAGCCTTGGCACTGCGCCCCAAAACACCGCCCAAAAAACAGCCCCGCCGGACGGATATTCTCTGAAAAGTTATGTACCTTTACAGCAGCTGAGCCTGCCGCTTGCGGCGTTTTCGGTCACCTCCGGGTATGGCTGGCGCAGCCACCCTATCACCGGCCGGTCGGATTTCCACACCGGGGTGGACATGGCGGCGGCGGAGGGCACCCCCATCGCCCCCGCGCTGCCGGGCATCGTGCTGGATACCGGGCGCAGCCGATCCTACGGCAACTATGTGCTGCTTTTGCACGCCGATGGTGTAGCCACCCAGTACTGCCACATGCAGTATGTGTTTGTGCGCAGGGGCGAGGAGATAGGGCAGGGGAGCGTGCTTGGCACGGTGGGCAGCACCGGCATGGCCACCGGGCCGCACCTGCATTTTGAGCTGAGCTTTGACGACCTGCACTATAACCCCGCCAAGGCGCTGGGGCTTTGAAAAGGCTGCGGGTCCGCCACCCGGTACTGCTGCTGGCTGGGCTGGTGCTGCTTTTGCAGCGGGACCCCCTGGGCCTTGTGCGTATGGCGCTGCTGGCCTCGGTGCTGCATGAGGGCGGGCATCTGGCGGTGTTCTGGCTTTATAAGCGCCGCTGGCCGGTGCTTACGGTCTCGATGCGGGGCATCGGCATGGAACTGCGGGGCGAGTGGTTCACCCCTGCCCAGCAGCTTTGGCTTGCGGCCGCCGGGCCGCTGGCCAATTTTGCGGTGTCCGCGGCGGTTTGCCTGTTCTTACAGCACAAGGCCAGCTACGCGGGCTATTTTTTTGCCTGCGCAAACCTCTGCGTGGGCCTTTTTAACCTCTTGCCCCTGGGCCGGCTGGACGGCCGCAGGATCCTGCAGGCGCTGCTGCAGGGGCGGTAAATAACCGCAAAAAAAAGAGGGATCTCCCAAAAGCTTTAGGGGGATCCCTCTTTTTTTTGCGTCTGTATGTGTAAAACTTCATTCTGGCAGCGAATGGCCGCAGGCCAGGAGATAATTTTTGAGGATTTCCTCCAGGCACTTCAGCTGTGTTTTATTGAGCGGTTCGATATATCTGAGCAGAGGCTCCTGATTTACTGCGGAGGGCCTGCCGGTCAGGATATAATCAGCGCTCACATTCAGCGCGCTGCAAAGGTTTAGCAGGCTTTCCGCGCGTATGTTTTTGATCCCGCGCTCCACACAGGCAAAAAATTGCCAGGACAAACCAGAAGCCTCGGCAGCCTGCTCCTGCGTCCATCCAAGCTGCTTTCGCCGTGCCGCAATTCGAGCGCCCATTCCCACCGCAAGTTCTGTTCTCTCTTTTGCCATAATATAATCTCCTTTTATTGCCGTATATAATAGTTTAGAGAGAGAAAGGGGCAGTTGAATATTGCTTTAAATAACTAAATAATATTGCCAATAATATAGTATTGTGATATAGTTGAGGTGCAAACAAAAATATGAAAGGTGGCATCATCCTCACAGTTTTGGGATGGGACGGCAATGAAAAATGTTGTAATTATTGGCACAGGTGGGCATGCAAAGGTGGTTGCGGACATTGTACTGAGTTCCAAAGACCATTTGCTGGGATTTCTTACCAGCGATACCGGGATAAAAAGCTTTATGGGGTGGCCTGTTTTAGGAAGGGATACAGAATACGAACCGTTTTTGCAGCATCAATTTGTGGTTGCCATTGGAAATGCCGTTGCCCGTGAGCGGATCGTTTCTTCTATGAACCAGGCGAATGCAAAATGGTATACGGCCATACACCCTTCGGCAATGGTGTCTGCCGTTCACAGCACCATCGGGGAGGGCAGCGTTGTTATGCCTTACGCTGTAATCAATCCGTGTGCCCAAATAGGGGCCCATTGTATCGTTAATTCCAACGCAACCGTAGAACACGATAACCAAATCGGTGATTTTGTCCATATATCGGTTGGCGCAAAACTTGCAGGGACCGTTGTGATCGGCAGGCGGACATGGGTTGGCGTTGGGGCGGCAGTTCGGGACAAGGTTCGCATCTGCCAGGATTGCATGATCGGCGCAGGTGCTGTTGTTGTAAAAAACATAGAGGTTCCCGGCATATACGTTGGTGTCCCAGCCCGCCGGGTGAAGTGAGGGGCAGACAGGCAGCGCAGCCTCTTTGAGGGGCGGGATAATTGCATTTTCCTGCTGGATACGGTACAATAAGCAAAAGCTTTTGAATGTTGCCGTATACGCGGGAGGAATCAAATTGTTCGACCCAAAGCTTACAGAAGCCCTGGCGCATGTGCAAAAGCCGGGGCGGTACACCGGCGGCGAGCCGGGCAGCGTATATAAAGACCCGGCCAAAATGGACTTGCGGTTTGCCTTTTGTTTCCCGGATACCTACGAGGTGGGCATGTCCTTTCTGGGCATGAAAATCCTGTACGAGCTGCTCAACGCCCGGCCGAACTGGTGGTGCGAGCGGGCCTTTATGCCCTGGCTGGATATGAAGGAACAGCACGAGCGGCTGGCGCTGCCGCTTTACACGCTGGAAAGCAAGACCCCGCTGGCCGCCTTTGACGTGGTGGGCTTTACATTGCAATACGAACTTTCGTACACCAACATCCTTGCCATGCTGGATCTTGCGGGCATCCCATTTTATGCCAAGGACCGGGACGAACACTGGCCGCTGATCGTGGCGGGGGGCCCGTGTGTTTGCAATGCCGAGCCCCTGGCCGATTTTTTTGACATGATGATGCTGGGCGAGGGGGAGGAGCAGCTGCCCTGGGTTTGCCAGGAGGTGGAAAAGGCAAAAAAAGAGGGGCTTTGCAAGCGGGAACTGCTACGCCGGATCGCCCGGCTGCCCGGCTGCTATGTGCCCTCCTTTTATGATGTAAGCTACCTGCCGGACGGCAGGGTAGCGGCCATCCGCCCCAACGATGCGGCCGCCCCGGCCCGGGTGACCAAGGCGATCCTTACGGATATGGATCAGTTTGCCCCGCCCACCAATTTTGTGGTGCCCATGGTGGGGGCGGTGCACGACCGCGCCCAGATCGAGGTGCTGCGGGGCTGTGTTCGGGGCTGCCGCTTTTGCCAGGCCGGGTTTTTGTACCGGCCCATGCGCCAGCGCAGCGCCCGGATTTTGAATGATGCGGCCCGGCAGCTTTGTGCCAATACCGGGTACGAGGAGGTCAGCCTTACCAGCCTTTCTACCTCGGACCACGCCGGGCTGGAGACCCTTTTGGACCAGATGGACGGCTGGACCCAGGCCGAGCATGTAAGCATCTCGCTGCCCTCGCTGCGCATCGACAATTTCAGCGAGAGCCTGATCGAAAAAACCAACAAGGTGCGCAAAAGCGGCCTGACCTTTGCGCCCGAGGCGGGCACCCAGCGCCTGCGGGACGTCATCAACAAGAACATCACCTGGGAGGAGATCGAAAAAAGCTGCAATATCGCGTTTGCGGCGGGGTATACCTCGGTCAAACTCTATTTTATGATGGGCCTGCCCACCGAGACTCTGGAGGACATCGAGGGCATTGCCAACACGGCCCAGCGGATCGTGGACCTCTATTATGCCAACCCCGCAAAGCCCAAGGGCAAGGGGGTGCAGGTGACCATCAGCGTGGCCTGCTTTGTGCCAAAGCCGCACACGCCGTTCCAGTTTGTGCCGCAGGACACCCGCGAAAGCCTGCAAAAAAAGCAGCAGCACCTTTTGCACAGCGTGCACAGCCGCAAGATCAAGGTAAACTACCACGACAGCGCCACCAGCTACCTGGAGGCGGTGTTTGCCAAGGGGGACCGGCGGCTGGCCCCGGCCCTGGTGGAGGCCTACCGGCGGGGCTGCTTTTTTGACGGCTGGGACGAGTGCCTCCAGTACGACGTGTGGCGCTCGGTGTTTGCCGACCTTGGACTGGACATGGCCTTTTACGCCAACCGGCCGCTCGCTTTGGACGAGGTTACCCCCTGGAGCCATCTGGATTACGGGGTGAGCCAGGAGTTTTTGGTGCGGGAATACCAAAAGGCGCTGGCCGGCGCCACCACGCCGCCCTGCAGCCGCCAGTGCAGCGGCTGCGGCGCAAACCATCTGTTGGGAGGGCCCTGTTTTGACTACGGTACGGATCTGGTTTACAAAACAGAATGAGGCGGCCTACATCTCGCTGCTGGACCTGCAGCGGGTGATGGGCCGTTCGCTCAAACGCAGCGGCCTGCCGGTGTGGTACACGCTGGGCTTTAACCCCCACATCTATATGACCTTTGCCTGCCCGCTGCCCCTGGGGCAGGAGAGCCTGGTGGAGAGCGTAGATGTAAAAACCGAGCAGGAAGCCCCCGACCTTGCGGCCTGGAAAACGGCGCTTGCCCGGGTGATGCCGGCGGGTATCGGGATCAAAAAGGTCGCCCTGCCGCAAAAAAAGGCCGAGGAGATCGGCTTTGCCGAGTACACCGTTTGCTACCGCACGGCCGCGGCGGTCCCGGCGCTGGAGGGGTACAACGCCCTTGCCAGCGCGCCGGCCGAAAAAAAGTCCAAGCGGGGGGTGCGCAGCATCGAGCTGAAAGAGCACCTGCCCAAAATCGACTACCAGACAGCCGAGGGAGGGGAGGGGGCCGTTTTTTCGGTGCGGCTGCCCGCCAGCGAGGCCCTGAACCTGAACCCCGCCCTGCTGACCGGCTTTTTGCAGCAGCGGTTTGGCCTGCCGGCCCAGGCCGCGGGCATCCTGCGCACCGCGCTGTACACCAAGGACGGGGCGCCTTTCCTTTAATTTTTGGCAAACCGCTGCAAAGGGGGAGAAACGCACCTTGAAGGATCCAAAGCTCAAAACCATCTATGTCTGCTCGGAATGCGGCGAGACCAGCCCGCGCTGGATGGGCCGCTGCCCCGCCTGCGGGGCCTGGAATACCATGACCGAGGATGTGGTTGCCCCTCCGCCCAAGGCGGGCAGGGCGGCCAAGGGCGCGGCGGGCACGGCGCGCCAGCCGGGGGTCACCTCGCTGACCGCCCAGCGCCTGCAGGACATCAGCACCACCGAGGAAAAAAGCCGTATCATCACCCAGATCGGCGAGCTGGACCGGGTGCTGGGCGGCGGCATTGTGCTGGGCAGCGTGGTACTGCTGGGCGGCGAGCCGGGTGCGGGCAAATCCACCCTTTTGCTGCAGCTTTGCGGCGCGGTTTCGCAGGAGCTTGAGGTTTTGTATGTGACCGGCGAGGAATCCACCCGGCAGATCAAGCTGCGGGCCAATCGGCTGGGAGTGGCGCAGGAGAACATCGCCCTTGCCGCCGAGACCGACATTGATGAAATTTGCGGCCTGATCGAGCAGACCAAGCCGGGCCTTGTGGTGATCGACTCGATCCAAACCATGCATTGCAGCGATGTTTCTTCCTCCTCCGGCAGCGTATCCCAGGTCAAGGAGTGCACCGCGCGGCTGCTGGCGGTTGCCAAAAGCCTGGAAATCCCCACCTTTATTGTAGGGCATGTCAACAAGGACGGCGCGATCGCCGGCCCCAAGGTGATGGAGCATATTGTTGATACCGTGCTGTATTTTGAGGGGGACAAGACCCTGCCGTACCGGGTGCTGCGGGCGGTAAAAAACCGGTACGGCTCCACCAACGAGATCGGCATGTTTGACATGACCGGCGAGGGGCTGACCGAAATCGAAAACCCCTCGCAGCTTTTGCTGGAGGGCCGGCCGCTGGGCATCAGCGGCAACTGCGTGGCCTGCACCATGGAGGGCACCCGGCCTATCTTAAGTGAGGTGCAGGCGCTGGCGGCCAAAAGCAGCCTGAGCACCCCGCGCCGGGCCTGCAGCGGCTACGATTACAACCGCGCCAGCCTGCTGCTGGCCGTGCTGGAAAAGCGGGCCGGGTTTTATTTTGGCAGCCTGGACGTGTATATCAACATCGTGGGCGGCCTGCGGCTGGACGAGACCGCCTGCGACCTTGCAGTCTGCCTTGCGATGGTCTCCTCGCTGCTGGACACGCCCATCGGGGATAAGACGATCGCGGTAGGCGAGGTGGGGCTTTCGGGCGAGGTGCGCAGCGTGACCCATCTCGAAAACCGCCTGCGGGAGGCGCAGCGTATCGGGTTTACCCGGGCCATTGTGCCAAAGCACAGCCTGGCCCAGATCGACACGGCGGCCTTTGGCGGCCTGCAGCTGATAGGCGTAAGCTATCTGCGGGACGCCATCAAGGCCATCAAGCAGGGCTGAGGATGAGCAGCAAGGAGGACGCGATGAAACCGGGCAACAGGGATGATGGCTGGATCACCGGCCGTCTTTACTTTAACAGGGAAGATAAACGGGTGATCATTAAGAGGCCGCAAAGCGGGCTTGGCTATACAATGAATTTGGGAAATAAGTGGACATGGATTTTTAGTTTTCTTTTTGTAATGGTGGTTGTTATAGTTGTCAGCGCCCTTTAAACAATTTTATATGATCGTTTGAAGAGTTGTTGGGTAGGCGCAAATTCTGCAAGCAGCTTGGCGTCCTGGAGCGCCGCGATGCCTCGGCCGCGGTAAGGCCAGTCAGGGGCCATGGTTATTTTGCCCACGGGGACCGGCCTGTCTGGGGCCCTGGGGGATACGCTTTTTATCTGTATGTTGAGGGCTGGGCATGTGGGGGCTGGGCGGCTTAAAAGGGATCGGAGGCAGGGGTTCTATTTCTGGCATTTCCGCACAGGCTATTTCGCTAAATGTAAATTTAGCGAAATAGAGGGGAGGTCTAAAGCCCAATATAGGCTTTGGGCACCTCAAAGCAGCCTGCACAGCCCGCCAAGCGTTTCCGGCCCCAAAAGGCTGGCCCCATAAGTTCTGCCAGCGGCCTGTGGACCCGCGCGTACAGCACACGGCATACATTACATGATGGTTTGGGAGTTTTTTATGAGCAGTTATCTTGATCCCGCACACCCTGCGCGCCATGCGCCCTATACGGATGTTCCCAAGGACGTGATAGATTACCTGCGCTACCTCGAAACCATCATCAACCGCTCGCCCCGCACGGTAAACGGCTACTATATCGACCTGCGCACCTTTTTCAGGTTTCTTGTGCGGCACCGCGGCCAGATGCCCGCGGACCAGCCGCTGGAAGAAATCTCTGCGGCCGGGCTGGATACCGGCTTTATCCGGTCGGTTACCAAGGAAGAAATTTACGAGTACCTGTATTATTTAAGCAGCCAGCGCCAGAACCAGCCGGCGGCCCGCGCCCGCAAGCTCAGCAGCATCAAGGGCTTTTTCCATTACATGACCGCCAAGGCCGGCATCCTTGAAAGCGACCCTTCCGAGGATATTTCGGTGCCGGCTTTGCGCAAAGCGCTGCCCAAATACCTTTCGCTGGAAGAAAGCATTGACTTGTTAAAAAATATACAAAGTGATTTTTATGAGCGGGATTTCTGCATTATAACGCTGTTTTTAAATTGCGGCATGCGCCTTTCGGAACTTGTGGGCATTGATTTGACCGATTTTAAGGAGGATACCATCCGCATTGTGGGCAAGGGCAACAAGGAGCGGCTTGTGTACCTGAACCCCGCCTGTACAGGCGCTTTGCGCACCTACATCGACGCCCGGGCAAAACTGCCGAACCTGCGCGATAAAAACGCGCTTTTTATCTCTCAGCGCACCGGCAAACGGCTGGGCAACCGCCGTGTGGAGCAGATCGTGGACAACTGCCTGCGGGCGGCCGGCCTGGACGGCAAGGGCTATTCGCCCCACAAGCTGCGGCATACGGCCGCGACCCTGATGTACCGCCATGGGGATGTGGACATGCTGGCCCTCAAGGAGATCCTGGGGCACGAACATGTTTCCACCACCGAAATATACACCCACATCAACACCCAAAAATTGCAGGACGCCGCCAATGCCTCTCCCCTCTCCCGCATGAAATTTTCGCCGCCGCCGGCCCCCGAGCGCCCATCAGACGGCGAGGACGCCGCTGAGGACCGGCCCAAAGAACAGCCCTGAAAGCGCCGAAAGCCCGCAGGGGATCAGCGCGGCAAGGCAGCAGGCAAGGTAACGGCTTAGCAGCAGGCGCGCCGGTTCGCCCGCCGGCTGGCCGGGACGCGGCCTGCCGCCAAAGCAGAGCGCGGCAAGCCGCAGCGACATTTGCAGCGCGCAGGCCCCCAGCAAGATCTGAAGTGCCGCCTGCAAAACCTCCGGCAGCCAGAACAGCAGCCCCTCCGCCAGCGCCCCCTGCATGGCATAGCGGGCCAAAAGCCCGGCACAGAAGCAGCCGAACACCGCCCCCCGCAGCGCCGCCTGCAAAACAAGCAGCGCCGCCCCAAAGGCGCAAAAGCCGCACAGCAGCACCAGGGTAAGCTGCAAAAACGCCGCCAAGAACTGGCCGCTGAGAATACGCAGCGGCGGCCCGGCCATCGTTTGCAGCCGGACGTCGAGATAATAGCCCATGTACGCGCCGGCGTCCGTGCCAAGAAACTGAAACGCAAGGCTGCCGGCCGGCAGGCCCGCCAGATACGCCAGGCCCAGCAGCCTGGCATTTTTTTTGCCGCAAGAGGCTGTTTTTGCGGGCGTTGGGGGATATTCCGCCCGCGCCGCCCGGCCCAAAACCTGGGAGGGCCGCGGCTGGGCAGATATTTGGGGCGCTTGGGGTGTTTGGGGCATCGGGGCAGCTTGGGCCGGCGGGGCGGCGTACAAAAGACGGTCGGTCTCGTCCTGCCAGCCGGCGGCGGCAAAAACGCTGGCCGTTTTTGGGGCTGGCTGCCGGCTTTGCTGGGGTGGGCTGGCTGCCGCGGGCTTTTTTTGCGCCGCAAAAGGCTGTACAGGCGTTTGGCCTGCCGGATGTGCGGCGCTCTTTTTTGCTGTAAAGGTATTTACCTGTTCGGGGCTTGCTTTATAGGTCCACATAGGCTTGTACCACTTCCCTTTGCCTTATGCCTATGCGCAAGGCATCAAAAACATGCGCCCCCGCCCAAAAAGCGGGCGGGGGCGCGGGAGTGCTGCATGGGCGCCTGTATGGGATACCTCCCGGCGCAGCCGCAACGTTGCGGCGATGCAGGCGAGCGTTGCAGCTGCGCCTGCGTTGCCGGCCCCGGCGTTTACCGGCCGGCCGGGCGGCGGCGCTTTTTTTGCTGGGCAAACAAAAGGCCCAGATACCCGCCCAGGCAGCCGGAGAGCAGGATGCTGGCCAGCTTGATAGCGGCAAAGCCGGTAAACTCCCGCTGGCCGTTCAGCAGCGCGGCCAGCGCATAAGCGGCAAAAAAGAAGATACCGGTGCACAGCCCCAGCAGCAGCCCGTTTTTTTGCTGCAAACGGCTCAGCAGCATGGCGGCCCCGGCCGTGCCGATGCAGATGGCGGCGGTGGCCATGGGTACGGCCGCGTAGAGGGGCAGGTCTGCTTTGCTGAACACCCAGCTGAAAAACAGCAGCGCCAGCACACACAAAACAATGCCCGCAAGCAGCGAGCCCAGGATGCAGCGGCCCAGCGAATGGCCCCCTTTTGGGCCGGGTTTTGGCGGCGGGATCGGTTTGGACATAAAAAAACACCTCCACACCATACCAATATGTGCGGAGGCGCCTTTTTATTCATCCAGTAATAAGGCCGGGGCCAGGGTTATTTTTTCTCCCCGCCGTCCAGCGAGAGCTTGTTGACCGCGGCAATGGCGGTGCGGCGGAAGCGGATCTTGACCCGGTCGCTGCCGGTCTCCATCACAAAGGTGTCGTCCTTCATGGCAACGACCCGGCCGATGATGCCGCCAATGGTGGTGACCTCATCGCCGATCTCCAGCGAGTTGCGCATCTCCGCCTCGCGCTTTTGCTGCTTTTTTTGCGGGCGGTAGATCATAAAGTACATCAGGGCCACCATGGCCACCAGCATCACGATCATCGAGGTCATTTCGGCGCCGCCGGCAGCCGCGGTCAGGAATGAAAAGGTCATGGAAACAATCTCCTTCAAAATATTTCAAAACAAAGTTCGATCAGTGCTATTATACAAAAAAAGCGCATGGGATGCAAGGGCTAAATCTTTGCCGGAACCAGCGCCGGGCACGCCGGCTCTGTAAGCACGCTTATATGCGTGTATCCAGCAGCGCCGCATAGCGCGCATAAAATGCATCGTACTGCCCGTTGTCCAGCGCCTGGCGGATGCATTCCATCAGGTGGTTGTAAAAATAGAGGTTGTGCATCACCGCAAGGCGCATGCCCAGCATCTCGTCCGCCTTAAAGAGGTGCCGCAGGTACGCCCGGGAAAAATGCCGGCAGACCGGGCAGCCGCAGGCGGGGTCGATGGGCTGTTCGTCCCGTTCGTACTTGAGGTTTTTGATGTTGATGATGCCGGCCCAGGTGTTCAGGTGGCCGTGGCGCGCGTTGCGGCTGGGCATTACGCAGTCGAACAGGTCAACGCCGCGCCGCACCGCCTCTAAGATGTTGCCCGGCGTACCCACCCCCATCAGGTAGCGGATCTTGTCCCGCGGCATCTGCGGTTCCACGCACTCGATCATCCCGTACATCACCTCGGCCGGCTCCCCCACCGCAAGGCCGCCGATGGCGTACCCGTCCAGCCCAAGCTCCGCGATCTGCTTCATGTGTTCTATCCGCAGTTCCCGGAAGGTGCAGCCCTGGTTGATGCCAAACAGCAGCTGCTGGGGGTTTACCGCCTTCCCCTCGGCCTTAAGGCGGTCCAGCTCGGCCTTGCAGCGGGCCAGCCACCGGGTGGTGCGGGCGCAGGAGGCCGCCGCGTAGTCCCGCGGGGCGGGGTTTTCAACGCATTCGTCAAAGGCCATGGCGATGGTGGAGCCAAGGTTTGCCTGGATCTGCATGCTCTGCTCCGGGCCCATAAAAATCCTGCGGCCGTCAAGGTGAGAGCGGAAGGTCACCCCTTCTTCGGTGATCTGGCGCAGCTTTGCCAGGCTGAACACCTGGAAGCCGCCGCTGTCGGTCAAAACCGGGCCGTCCCACCGGGTAAAGCGGCGCAGCCCGCCAAGCTGCGCCACCAGCGCGTCCCCCGGGCGCAGGTGCAGATGGTAGGTGTTGCAGAGCATGACCTGGCAGCCGATCTCCTTAAGGTCAAAGGCGGAAAGCCCCCCCTTGATGGCCGCCGCGGTGGCCACGTTCATAAACGCGGGGGTCTGCACCCTGCCGTGCACGGTGCAAAATTCGCCCCGGCGGGCGCTGTGCTCCTGTTTTAGCAGCTGGAACGGCATCCGGCAAAACATCCTCTCTATGGTTTTTGGGGGTTCGGGCCGCGGCGGGCTTTATACGATCAGCATCGCGTCCCCAAAGCTGAAAAAGCGGTAGCCCTCCCGCACCGCCGTTTTATAGGCGTCCATGGTGTTTTGGTAGCCGCAAAAGGCCGCCACCAGCATGATCAGGGTGCTTTCGGGCAGGTGGAAGTTGGTGATCAGCCCATCGATGCAGGCAAACCGGCTGCCCGGATACAAAAAGATGTCCGTGCTGCCGCTGCAGGCGCGTATCTCGCCGTACTGCGCGGCGGCCGCCTCTAAGGTGCGGCAGCTGGTGGTGCCCACCGCGATCACCCGGCGGCCCTCCGCCTTGGCCCGGCGGATCAGACCGGCGGTGCTCTCGCTGATGCTGTACCACTCCGAGTGCATCACATGGTCCTCCACCCGCTCCTCCTTGACCGGACGGAAGGTGCCCAGCCCCACATGCAGGGTGACCTGGGCGAACTGCACCCCCTTTTGCTTTAACGCGTCGATCAGTTCGGGGGTAAAATGCAGCCCGGCCGTCGGCGCGGCGGCGCTGCCCAGTTCCTTGGCGTACACGGTCTGGTACTGGCTCTGGTCCTCCAGCTGGCGGGTGATGTAGGGCGGCAGGGGCATCCGGCCAAACAGGTCCAGCTTTTCGTAAAGGGTGGGGGTATCGTACTCAAACAGCACCCGCTTGCCTCCGTCCGGCAGGGTCTGTTGGATCACCGCCCGCAGGCTGCCGTCGCCAAAACTCACGCAGGTGCCGGGCTGCATCCGCTTGCCGGGCTTTGCCAGGCACTCCCACACGTCCCCCTGCTGCTGGCGCAGCAGCAGCACCTCGCACACCGCGCCGGTGGGCTCCTTGCGGCCGATCAGCCGGGCCGGCAGCACCTTGGAGTCGTTCACCACCAAAAGGTCGCCCGCATGTAATAGGGTCACAAGATCCCGGAAAACATGGTGGCTCAAAGCGCCGTTCTGCCGGTCCATGCATAAAAGCCGCGCGGTGTCCCGCGGGCTGGCGGGCTGCTGCGCGATCTGCTGGGGGGGCAGATCAAACCAGAAATCCTTTTTGAGCATCCTCTTGCCTTTCTTTTACATTGACATTGCCGGGCGGCAATGTTATAGTATTTTTATATATGCGGGCATGGGTTATCCCGCGCAAAGCGCAGGCGGCCGGCTCGGTTTTTTGTTCTGCCGGCGGTTTTCCTGGCGCGGCGCGGCCGCCGGTTTTTTGCAAAAGAGCCGTTTTGGCCCGCATGGGGCGGCGCGCTATGCAATCTCATACATTATATTGCATACCCTGCCGGTTTTCAAGCCGGTTTTTTTATTGCACAGCAGGGGTAAAACAGAGCGGACCGGCAGCCGCGCGCTTTGGCCGGGCCGCAGAGAAAGGGATGGGGACGAGATGGAAAAAAAGACCTACAAGGTTGGCGTAGTGGGCGCAACGGGCATGGTGGGGCAGCGGTTTGTTTCGCTGCTTGAACATCATCCCTGGTTCAAACTGGCCGCGGTGGCGGCTTCGGCCCGCTCGGCAGGCAAATCCTATGAGGAGGCGGTGGCGGGGCGCTGGGCCATGCCCACCCCCCTGCCGGAATGCGCCAAAAGCCTGACCGTGCTGAACGCCGCAGACGTGCAGGCGGTGGCCGGGCAGGTGGATTTTGTGTTTTGCGCGGTGGATATGAAAAAGGAGGAGATCCGCGCGCTGGAGGAGGCCTACGCCAGGGCGGAGTGCCCGGTGGTGTCCAACAACAGCGCCAACCGCGGAACGCCGGATGTGCCGATGGTGGTGCCCGAGATCAACGCCGCGCACATTGAGGTGATCCCGGCCCAGCGCAGGCGGCTGGGCACCCGGCGCGGGTTTATTGCGGTAAAATCCAACTGTTCGCTGCAAAGCTATGTGCCGGCCCTGCACCCCCTGATGGCCGATTTTGGGGTAAAGCGGGTGCTGGTGTGCACCTACCAGGCCATTTCGGGCGCGGGCAAAACCTTTGACAGCTGGCCCGAAATGCTGGACAACTGCATCCCCTACATAGGCGGCGAGGAAGAAAAGAGCGAGCAGGAGCCGCTTAAGCTGTGGGGCAAGATCGAGAACGGCCAGATCCTGCCGGCCGCTTCCCCCGCCATTACCGCCCAGTGCCTGCGGGTGCCGGTGTCGGACGGTCATATGGCGGCGGTGTTTGTGGATTTTGAGCGCAAGCCCTCCAAAGAGGAGATCCTGGCCCACTGGGCGGCCTTCCGCGGCCCGGCGCAGGAACTGGGGCTGCCCAGCGCGCCAAAGCAGTTTTTGCATTACTTTGAAGCGCCCGACCGGCCCCAGACCCGGCTGGACCGCGACACCGAGCACGGCATGGCCGTGTGCATCGGGCGGCTGCGGGAGGATACCCAGTACGATTACAAATTTGTCTGCCTCTCGCACAACACCCTGCGGGGCGCGGCCGGCGGCGGGGTGCTGCTGGCCGAACTGCTTGCCCAAAAGGGATATTTTGACTGAGCGGCCCCAAAATGCCGGTTTTAGCGAGGCACCGCGCCTGCAAAAACCGGCGGCAAGGGCGGCAATGTATGTACAGGCAATTAGCTTTACAGTGCTCGGCTCGGCCCTGCTGGGCCGGAGGGCATATTTTTAGGCGCATTGGATGCAGAAAGGGGTTTTAAACATGAAGCAGACGATTTTTACCGGCGCGGCGGTGGCCGTGATCACCCCCATGCTGCCAGACGGCAGCGTGCATTACAAAAAGTTGGATGAAATTTTGGAGCAGCAGATCGCGGGCGGCACCGACGCCGTGGTGATCTGCGGCACCACCGGCGAGGCGCCCACCCTGGACGATGAGGAGCATCTGGAATGCATTGGGCACACGGTGCGCACGGTGGCCGGGCGGATCCCGGTCATTGCCGGCACCGGCTCCAACAACACCGAGCACGCCATTATGATGTCCCGCGAGGCAAAGGCGCTGGGCGCGGACGCCGTTTTGCTGGTGACCCCTTACTACAATAAGACCAGCCAGGTGGGGCTTGTACGGCATTTTACCGCCATTGCGGACACCCTGGAGATCCCGGCGATTTTGTACAACGTGCCCTCCCGCACAGGGGTAAACATCGGCCCCGGCGCCGCCAAGGCGCTTTGCTCCCACCCCATGATCCGCGGCCTTAAGGAGGCCAGCGGCAACATTGGGCAGGTGGCCGAGATCGCCGCGCTGTGCGGGGATGACCTGCCGATTTATTCCGGCAACGACGACCAGATCGTGCCGCTGCTGGCTTTGGGCGGCAAGGGGGTCATCTCGGTGCTGTCCAACGTTGCGCCCCGCCAGACCCATGACATCTGCCAGCTTTGGTTTGAGGGCAAGACCCAGGAGAGCCTGGCGCTCCAGCTGAAATACCTGCCGCTGGTAAAGGCGCTGTTCAGCGATGTGAGCCCGATGCCGGTAAAGGCTGCCATGAACCTGATGGGCATGGAGGTCGGCAGCTGCCGCCTGCCCCTGACCACCCTGGACGAAGGCCAGATCGAAAAGATCCGCGAGGCTTTGGCAGGGGCTGGGCTGGTATAAGCGCGGGCGCAGAAATCAGGGCCTGCACCAAAGCCCAAGCCGCGCGGCATTTTTCGCCGCCGCAGGCCAAGGGCCCCCAAGGGGCGGCGCGGGCTGATTTTTGCCCCGAAGCAAAAACAGCCATACATCGTATAAAAGCGAGGAAACATAAAATGACCAACATCATCATCCAGGGGATCGCCGGGCGGATGGGCCGCGCCGTGTATGAGCTGATCGGCCAGCGGGAGGACTGCCGGGTGGCGGCCGGGGTCGACCGGGTCGATCCCGGCCTGCCGGTGCCGGCGGCGCCCCGGCTGGAGGAACTGGCGGTGCGGGGGGACGTGCTGATCGATTTTTCCAGCCCGGAGGCCACCCGCGCTGCTTTGCGGTACTGCCAGGGGGCGCTGCTGCCCTGCGTGATTTGCACCACCGGCCTGACCGAGGCCGACCAGGCGCTGGTTTTGGAGGCCGCAAAGACCATCCCGGTGTTCCAGAGCGCCAACATGTCGCTTGGCATCAACCTGCTGGCCGAACTCGCCCAAAAAGCCGCCCGCCTGCTGGGGCCGGGCTACGATGTGGAGATCATCGAAAAACACCACCACAACAAGCTGGACGCCCCCAGCGGCACCGCCCTGATGCTGTTGGACGCCCTTCAGCAGGCGGCCGACGCCCCCTACGACCCTGTGGTGTATGGGCGGCATGCCGCAAAACAAAAGCGGGCCGCCCGGGAGATCGGGGTGCACGCGGTGCGGGGCGGCAGCATTGTGGGCGAGCACGAGGTTTTGTTCTGCGGGCCGGACGAGGTGGTGACCCTCTCGCACAGCGCGGGTTCGCGCAGCGTTTTTGCCAATGGAGCCGTAAACGCAGCCCTGTTTTTGGCCAATTCTACCAATAAAGTTCCTGGCCTTTACAGTATGAAAGACCTGGTTAAAAGCCTATGAGACCTGTAAAGTATCTTTGGGGTACGGCCCTTTTGGCTGCCGTTTTGCTGGCGGGCTGCGCGGGCGCAGGCATCGGGCGGGCCGCCCAGGCGCAGGCGGACCCCTCCCCTGCCCCCACGGCGACCCCCCTGCCCACCGCTACCCCCGAGCCTCAGCCTGAAACGGTGGAGATCCGGTTTTCGGCCACCGGCGACAACCTGATCCATAACGGCATTTATGAGCAGGCGGCGGCGCGCACCGGCGGCAGCGGGTATGATTTTTTGCCCTGCTATGAGCATGTGCGCGAGTTTTACGAGACCTTTGACGTCAACTGGATCAACCAGGAAACCTTGGTGACCGACCGGCTGGCCCCCTCGACCTATCCCTGCTTTTCCACCCCCGGCCAGATGGGGCGGGACCTTTACAGCCTTGGCTTCCGGGTGTTCAGCCTCTCGAACAACCACAGCTACGATAAAGGGGCGGACGGCCTTGCGGCCACCCGCGAGTACTGGCGCGTCATGCCGGCCGACGCGGTAACCTGCGGGCTGTACGCCGGCGAGGAGGATTACGGCAATATCCCCACCCAGACGGTCAACGGCGTTGCCATCGCCTACCTTGCCTACACCGAGCACACCAACGGCATCCCCACCCCGCAAAACGCCCCGGCCAACGTGATCTATACCGACGAGACCGAAGTTATGCGCCAACAGATCGAACAGGCGCGCGGCCTGGCCGACTTTGTAGTGGTTGGCCTGCACTGGGGGGTGGAGGGCAGCCATGAAATTGCCGACTTGCAGCGCCAGCTGGCCCAGCAGCTGGCCGACTGGGGGGCCGACCTGATCATTGGCACCCACCCGCATGTGGTGCGGGGCACCGAATGGTTTACCGCCGCGGACGGCCGGCGGGTGTTTGCGGCCTATTCCCTGGGCAATTTCCTTAACGCGCAGTCCACGCCGGACACCATGATCGGGGCGGTGCTGGGCTGCGTGCTGCGCAAGACCACCATGCCGGACGGCGAGGTGGTCACCGAGTTGGCCGACCCGGTGCTTTACCCGGTGATCAACCATTACGACCCGCACTACGCCGCCATCCGGCTTTACTGGCTGGAGGATTACACCGAGGAATTGGCCCAGGGCCATGGGGTGCGGCGCGAATACCCCCAGTTCAGCCTTGCGTACATCCAGCAGGTTTTGCGGGACAACATCAACGAGGATCAGCCGGTAGCCTGGCTGGAGCGGTAAGTGTCCCCTTCGCTTTGCCCGCCCTGCGCTGCCTGCCGCAGGGCGGCCGTGTTTTATGAACCGATCAAGATGGGAAAACTCTGTTTTGCGGGGCGTTTTACCGGCTGTGGGCGGCCGCCCCGCAGGCTTTTATAAAAGAGGAGGTCGTGGAAAAGGGATGTTGGTTCCTGTTTTATTGTTCGGCGCCGGCCTTGTCTGCCTGATCAAGGGCGGCGACTGGTTTGTGGATGGGGCCACCGGCATTGCCCGGCGGTTCCATCTGCCCGAACTGCTCATTGGCGCAACCGTGGTGTCCATCGGCACCACCCTGCCCGAGGTGATGGTCTCCACCACCTCGGCCCTCACCGGCCACGGCGAGATCGCCTACGGCAACGCCATCGGCTCGGTCATCTGCAACACCGCCCTCATCGCGGCCATCACCATCGCGGTCCGGCCCGGCAAGGTGGACAAAGCTGCCCTGCGCATCCCGGTGGCCTTCTTTTTCACGGCGGCGGCCATCTACGCGGGGGTGGCCTACACCACCGGCTACTTTGCCCGCTGGGTGGGCATTTTGATGCTGGCGATCTTCGTTATTTACATCTGCCTGACCGTTTACCAGATGAAAAAGAACCCCGAGCCCGCCGCCGAAGCCCCGGAAGCGGAGGAAAAGTCCGGTTCGCTGGGCAAGGACCTTATTTTGCTGGTCGTTGGCGCGGCGCTGATCGCGGTGGGGGCCGACCTGCTGGTGGACAACGGCACCCTGATCGCAAAGGCGCTGGGCGTGCCGGAATCGGTGATCGCGCTGACCTTTGTGGCGCTGGGCACCTCCCTGCCCGAACTGGTCACCGCCATCACCAGCCTGATCAAGGGGCATGGGGCCCTCTCGCTGGGCAATGTGATCGGGGCAAACCTGTTTAACCTGGTGCTGGTGAGCGGGGTATCGGTGACCCTCGCGCCCTTCTATGTACCGCAGAGCGCCACCATTGCCGGCATGAACAGTTCGCTGGTGTTTGAGATCCCGGTGATGTTCGCGGTGATGCTGCTGCTCACGGTGCCGGCGCTGCTGCGCGGCAGGCTCAGCCGGCCGCAGGGCATCCTGCTGCTGGCAGTCTATGCAGTATTCTGCGGGGTGCAGTTTACCTTGTAAGCCAAAAAACACGCGGATATGTAAAAACCGGCCTGCCCCATGAGCGTTGGAGCAGGCCGGCTTTTTGTTGTTCTGCCGCGGCGGGGCGCCGCATTATTATAAAGGTAAAGGCGGCGCTCCCGGGCAGTTTTACGCAGCGCCGCCCTGCGCATGCTGGCCGAGGCTTTGGGTGCCGATTTTAGTTGAAGCTGCCGTCCCAAACCGGCATATTGGTCAGGTACTGCCCCTCCACCGCCGGCACATAAAAGGCGCCGTAGGTATTCAGGCCGTTTTCGCGTTTTTGCTCGGGCAGTTCGATATAAAACCGGTAGTAGGGCATATAATATTCGTCCGTTCTGCGGTATCGGTAGACAAGCTCGGTCCTGACGATCAGATCCTCGCGCGGGGTGCCGTACTCGCCTGGAACGGTGGTGATATAACTGCCCGCAAGCAGCAACTCTTTGGCCTTTCCGGGCGGGATGATGGGGTAATCCCCGATTTTATCCGAGAGGTCGGTTTGATAAAGCCGCACGATCCAGAGCCTCCCCTCGTCGTTACCAGAAAAACTGGCCCGGTCAAAGTTGAAATGGAGGATCTGCTGGACGGGGTCCCCAGCTCCCTCAAAGAAATCCACCCCATATCCATGCTCGCCGGAAAAGGTGTAATCCCCGCCGCATATGTCGATTTGAGGGTCCTGCATTCCTATCAGGGCCGCAAATGCTTCTCGCAGGTACTCCGCAGCTGTTTGTGCCTGCTCATAAGACATCCGGAAATCGAGCGGAAAATCCAACGGCAGGGCAAGGGCGGGCTCAAATTGGATGGTAACGGTCATATTTGCCTCCACCTCGATCCGCACCCCATCCTGCTCGGCATTCAGTTCGGTGGGGTCAAAAAGGCCTTCGGGCACCTCTTCCCCAATGCTCTCAAATTTTTCCCGGTAGGCGTTTTTCTCCTCCTCCGACGGCGCATTGTCTCCAATCACCAAGCTTGCGGTGTCCATGCCCAGGCGCTGGGCGGTTTGCAGCAGCAGTGAACGCATCTGCGCAAAGCGTTCTTCCGAGATCCCGCCCGCGTCATACGCGCCGGCCGCATCGGCCCGCAGGGTGTTGCGAAAGACCGGCAGATAGGAAAGCTGGGCGTCCTCGGTCCAGGGGTTCGCGCTGTACATCTCGGAACTATCATAGAACATAAGCCCCTCAAAGCCCATGCCGCTGCTCAGGTCGTCATCGATGGTCAGCAGCGGAAGATCCGGCGCGGGGGTCCAGCCCGGCTGGGAGGCATCCGGCCCCGGGGCGGGGTCGATGGGCAGCGGCTGGCCGCAGCCGCCCCTTTGCCACAGCCAGGCCCCGCCGCCCAAACAGAGGGCCAGGCAGGCCGCGGCAGCGGCCCGGCGCATCCAGACCGTCTTTTTGCCCCAGCCGCGCACCGTGGGTTCGGGCGCGGGGTTGGCGGCGTCCCCGGGAGCGGGCTGTACGGCCGGCTGGCCCGGCAACCGCTGCGGCATGGCTGTTTGCAGCCGGGCCTCCTGCGCCTCTTGCAGCAGTTCATCGTCCAGATAATTCAGCGCGTCGCTGAGCTGTTCCGGTTTCATACGGCAAACCCCTCCTTTTCCAGATGCTCCCGCAGCCCGGCGCGGGTGCGGTGCAAAAGGCTTTTGACCGCCTGCTCGGTGCTGCCGGTCTGGGCCGCGATCTCCTTGAGCGGGTCGAGGTAAAAGTACCGGCTGATAAACACCGCCCTGGTGCGCCGGGGCAGCCCTGCAAGATACCCGCTGACCGCCTGCCCCAGCAGCCGCAGCTCGGCCTCGCTCTGCGGGGTTTGGTTCCCCGAAACGCAGTCGGCCAGTTCGTCCAGCGAAGCGGCATACTCTCCCCCGCCCCGCTTTTGCCGGTTTTTGGCCCGGAAGCGGTCGATGGAAAGCTGCCGGGTGATCCTGGCCAAAAAGCTTGCCAGCAGCGCCGGCCGGCTGGGCGGCATCGCGTTCCAGGCCTTGAGATAGGTGTCGTTGACGCTCTCCTCGCTGTCCCGCCGGTCGCCAAGCACCTGCCAGGCAATGCGGGTAAGGTACCCGCCGTATTTTTGCTGGGTTTCGCCAATCGCCCCTTCGTCCCTTTGCCAGTAAAGGGCAACGATCTCCTGGTCGGTCAAAAGCGCCCTCCTCCTTTCCAGCTGCATGCATCCCCTCATAAGGGGGCGGCAGGCTCCCCTGTTTTTCGGCGATGCCGGGGCTGCCCCGCCCGGGCGGGGTTCATACGCCCCTCTGCCTATAAAGCCGGCAAAAAAGCGGTTTGGTTGCGGGGCATACCATCCAATCTTTCCGCTTTTATTTTGGGCAGGATGCCAGTTCAGCATTTTAAACATGCACCCGGCCGCCGTCCTCCGCAAAAAAGCCAGCCGGAGCAAAAGCCCCTTGTTGGGAGCCTGTGCACCGGCTGGCAAAAAACACGGTATGAAGGGCAGGACGGCCGCGGCAGCGGGCCAGGGCCGCCCATAAAGCAAAACAGCTTTACAGCAAAACCTTGTGGTAAACCTTCTTGCCCTTTTTGATCACGACCCCCTTGCGCAGTTCCTCGGCCGTGAGGGCCATGGTCATATCGGTGACCTTTTCGCCGTTCAAAGCAAGCCCGCCCTGCTGGATAAGCTGGCGGCCCTCCCGCTTGCTGGAGATAAGCTTTGCCGCCATCAAAAGGTCCAAAACGCCGATCTTCCCATCGGCAAGGTCGGCTGGCGAAAGGGTGGTGGAGGGCATGTCGGCCGCGTCCGCCCCGCCGCCAAACAGGCTGCGGGCGGCCTCCTGGGCCTTGACGGCCTCGGCCTCGCCATGCACCATGCGGGTCAGTTCAAAGGCAAGGATCTCCTTGGCGGTGTTCAGCTGGCGGTCCTCCCAATGGTCCATCTCATCGATCTGCTCCAGCGGCAGGAAGGTCAGCCAGCGGATGCACTTCATCACGTCCGCATCCCCCACGTTGCGCCAGTACTGGTAAAAATCAAAGGGGCTGGTTTTGGCGGGGTCCAGCCAGACGGCGTTGCCGGCGGTTTTGCCCATCTTGTTGCCCTGCGAATCGGTAAGCAGGTTGATGGTGAGGGCGTAGGCGTCCTTGCCCAGCTTGCGGCGGATGAGCTCGGTGCCGCCCAGCATGTTCGACCACTGGTCGTTGCCGCCAAACTGCATGTTGCAGCCCACCGTTTGGAACATGTGGTAAAAATCGTAGGACTGCATGATCATGTAGTTGAACTCTAAGAAGGAAAGCCCCTTTTCCATCCGCTGCTTGTAGCACTCGGCCCGCAGCATGTTGTTGACCGAAAAGCAGGGCCCCACCTCCCGCAGCAGCTCGATATAGTTGAGGTCGAGCAGCCAGTCGGCATTGTTGAGCATCATGGCCTTGCCCGGCCCCTCGCCGAACTCGATAAACCGCTCCATCTGGCGCTTGAAACAGGCGGCGTTGTGGTCGATGTCCTCGCGGGTGAGCATCCGGCGCATGTCGGTACGGCCGGAGGGGTCGCCGATCATGGTGGTGCCGCCCCCGATCAGGGCGATGGGCTTGTTGCCGGCCATCTGCAGCCGCTTCATCAGGGTCAGGGTGACGAAATGCCCCACCGTTAAGCTGTCGGCCGTGCAGTCGTACCCAATATAAAAGGTGGCCTTGCCGTTGTTGATCAGCTCGCAGATTTCCTTCTCATCGGTCACCTGGGCGATCAGGCCCCGGGCCTTGAGTTCGTCGTAAATGGTCATTGGTAAACTCTCCTTTTTTGCCCCGCAGCCCTCTTTTGCCAAGGGCATAACATACTACACTACTATACTATAAAAACAGGCATTGTCAACCGCCGGCCCCAGCCTCGCCTTTTCCGGCAAGGCCCAGCATCTCGCGGGCGTTGGCAAGGCTCAACTCGGTCACATGGTCGCCCGAGATGATCCGCGCAAGCGCCTCGATGCGCCCATCGGTATCCAAGGGATGGATCTCGGTATAGGTGCGCTGCCCCTCCACGTTTTTTTGGATGAGCAGGTGGCTGTCGGCCAAAGCGGCGATCTGGGCGGTGTGGGTGATGCAGAGCACCTGATGCCCCTGGGCCGTTTTGCGCAGGGTCTCGCCGATGCGCCCGGCGGCAAGGCCGGAAACGCCGGTGTCGATCTCGTCGTAGATAATGGTAGGGATGGCGTCCTTTTCAGCAAGGGCGCTCTTGATGGCCAGCATGATGCGGGACAATTCGCCCCCTGAGGCGATCCGCGCAAGGGGCTTGGGGGCCTCGCCGGGGTTGGCCGAGATATAAAACTCGACCGTGTCCTGCCCGGCGCTTGCCAGCGGCCCGCGGCTGTGCTGCAGGGTAAAGCGGATGCCCGGCATGTTCAAAAAGGCCAGCGCCTGGGTGATCTGGCGGTTGAGCGCCTCAAAGGCGGCAAGCCGTGTTTGGGTGAGCGCTTCGGCCAGGGCTTTGGCCTTTTCAAACAGCCGGCGCTTTTGGGCGTTGAGGGCGGCAAGGGTCTCGGCCGAGGATTCGATCCTCTCCAGCTCCTCCCGCGCTTCCTGCCCGGTCTTTAAAATCTCCTCCACGCTGCCGCCGTACTTTTGTTTAAGGCGGTAGATCAAATCCAGCCGTTCCTCGATGGCGTCCAGCTCGCCGGGGTCAAACTCGTACCCCTCCAGCCGGTCGGCCAATTCGCCGGAGAGCTCCCGCGCCGCGTAATACAATTCGCTCAGGCGCTCGCTGGCCGGCACAAGCTCCGGGTCCAGCCCGGCTGCCTGGCCCAGCGCGCCCACCGCGTCGCCCAAAAGGTCGGCCGCGCCGCTGAAATCGTCCCCGCCGCCGATCGCCGCGTGGGCGGCGGCCAGCTGCTCCAAAATGGTGGCCGCATGGGCCGCCACCTGCCGGCGGGAAATCAGCTGCTCCTCCTCCCCCGCGCTCAGGCTGGCGGATTCGATCTCCTCAAGGGTAAAGCGCAGGGTTTCGATCCTGCGCTGTTTTTCGGCCTCGTCCATGCTTAAAGCGTCCGCCTGGCGCTTTACCAGCACCAGCTCGCGGTAGACCTCGTAATAGGCCTTGTGCTCGGCGCGGTTCTGGGCATAGGCGTCCAGCAGGGCCAGATGCCGGGCGGGGTTTGTAAGGCTCTGGCTGTCGTGCTGGCCATGGATGTTGATCAGCCCGCCGCAGATCTCCCGCACGACCGCCGCGGTGGCCGGCATGCCGTTGATGCGGCAGCTGCTTTTGCCCTCGGCGCTGATCTCCCGGTAGAGCAGCAGCTCGTCCGCGGCCTCGTACCCGGCCTTTTCCAGCTGGGCGCGCACCGTGGCCGGCACCGCCTCAAAGCTGGCCCGGATGCAGGCCTTGGCCGCGCCGGTGCGCACCAGGTCCCGCGAGGCGCGGTTGCCCAGGATGGCGTTGATCGAGTCGATCAGGATGGATTTGCCCGCGCCGGTCTCGCCGGTGAGCACGTTGAGCCCCGGGCCAAACCGGGCCTCGGCCTTTTCGATCACCGCAACATTTTCTATTTGCAGGCATGCCAGCACGGCAAAGCCCCCTTTCTGTGGATTTTTTTGGGGGATGCGCCCCGGTCAGCCATGGACATATTTGGCAAGCTCGGCCGCGATCTGCTTTGCGGCCTCCTCGCTGCGCATCAGCACAAAAAAGGTGTCGTCGCCCGAGAGGGTGCCCACCACCTCTTTCCAGTGCATGCCGTCAAACACCTCGCAGGCGGCGTTGGCCATGCCGGAAAAGCACTTGACCAGCACGATATGGCCCGCCGAGTCCACATGCAGCACCGATTCGCGGAAGATGGTCTCGAACCGGGCGGAGGAATAGGGGGTGCGCAGGCTGCCGGAGGCCTGGGAGACATAGCGGTAGCCGCCATCGCCGGTGGCCGCCTTGACCAGGCGCAGCTCGCGGATATCGCGGGAAACGGTGGCCTGGGTCACCGCAAAGCCCGCCTGGCGCAGGTAGTCCAACAGGTCCTCCTGCCGGTCGATGGAATGCTGTTCGATCAATTTGAGGATCGTCTGATGCCGGGCGCTCTTCATACCTTGCGCTACCTCCCCTTCAGCTTTTGGTCGATTGCCTGGAACTGGTCGGCCGGATGGAACGAGATCAGCCGGACGCACTGCTGCGCCTGGGCGATCTCGATCTCGCAGCCGTGCGGCAGCAGCCGCTGCTCGGCGCCGTCGCTGCTGATATACACCGCCTGCCGGTCCGCCGTGTCCAGCTGGATCGTGAGCCTGCGGGATGCCGAAAAAACCATCGGCGGCCGCTGCAGGCTGTGGGCGCAGATGGGGGTGACCACGATGCCCTGCACCGCGGCGTCCAAAATCGGCCCGCCGGCCGAGAGGGAGTAGGCGGTGGACCCGGTGGGGGTGGCCACGATCACCCCATCCCCCCGGGAGCGGTTGACCAGGATGCCGTCGCAGTAGACGCTGAAATCGATGGTGTGCAGCATATCGCTTTTATAAAGCACCGTGTCGTTCAAGGCGGTGTGCCGCCAGGGCGGGTCGGTTTTGGCGCAGACGTCCAGCAGCATGCGCTGGTCGAGGGTGTACTGCCCCTGTGCCAGCAGCGAGAGCTTTTGCTCCAGTTCGTCCAGCTCGCAGGTGGCCAAAAAGCCGGTGCGCCCAAGGTTGACCCCCAAAATGGGCTTGTTATAGGCAAGCGAGTGCTTGGCCGCGTGCAGGATGGTGCCGTCGCCCCCCACCGTGATGAGCCAGTCGGCCGCGGCAAAGGCCTCCTGCCGGGGCAGGCTGCGGGCGTACTGCACACAGCATGTTTCGCCGGGCTGCTGCGCCAGCAAAACCTCCACCCCCAGCCGGTGCAGGATGGCGGCGGCCCGGGCGGCCGTTTGCACGGCCCCGGCTTTTTGGATGTTGGGCACAAGGCAGGCGATCATACGCTATACTCCTTTTGGGCGGGCGTCTAAAGCCGCGTGGGCGGCGCTGACCGTTTCGGCCGCATCCGGGCAGAGGGCGGCCGGCGCATCAGCTTTTTTAAGGTACATCAAAAACTCAATGTTGCCCTCCGGCCCCTTGACCGGCGAATAATCCAGCCCGCAGACCGAAAACCCATTTTGCAGCGCCATCGAAATGGCGGCCTCCAGTACCTCGGCGTGGGTGGCGGGGTCCCGCACCACCCCTTTTTTGCCTACCTTTTCGCGGCCCGCCTCAAACTGGGGCTTGACCAGGCAGACCCCCTCGGCCGCGCCGGCCGTGACGGCGCGGGCCACCGGCAGGATATGGCGCAGCGAGATAAAGGAAACGTCCACGCTGAAAAACTGGATGGGCTCGGCCAGCATTTCGGGGGTGACGCTGCGGATGTTGGTGCGCTCCATGTTGACCACCCGCCCGTCGGTGCGCAGCTTCCAGGCAAGCTGCCCGTAGCCCACGTCCACCGCATAGACCTTGGCGGCGCCGTTTTGGAGCATACAGTCGGTAAAGCCGCCGGTGGAGGCGCCGATGTCCATGCAGACAAGCCCCTTTGGCGAGAGCGGAAAGACCTGCATGGCCTTTTCCAGCTTGAGCCCGCCCCGGCTGACATAGCCGATGTCCTGCCCACGCACCTCAACTGCCGCGCCGGGCGGCACCATGTCGCCGGCCTTATCGGATTTTTGGCCGTTGACATACACAAGGCCGGCCATGATGAGGGCCTTGGCCCGCTCGCGGCTGGGCGCAAGGCCGTTTTGGCAGAGGTATTGGTCCAACCGCAGTTTCACGCGCCTTCTCCTTTGATCAGCCGGGCAAGGCCTTGTGCATCAAGCCCCAGCACCTGTTTCATTGTTGCCACATCCGCGTGCGGCAAAGCCTCGCCCGGCACGCAGGCCTGCAAAAACCGCCCCTGCCAGCCGGCGCAAAGCAGCGCGGCCGAAAGCTGCTCGCCAATGCCGCCGCAGCCGATGCACTCCTCGGCAAACAGGATGGTATCATACCCGCTGAGCTCCCCGCAGAGGCCGGCGGGCAGCGGATGGATCTGCACCAGCCGGCAGACGTCCGCCGGCGTTCCCTGCTCCTTTAACAGATCGGCCGCCAGCATGGCGTCCTCGGCCTCAGACCCATAGCTGACCAGCACGGTTTTGGCCCCCTCTTGCCGCACGGCCCAATCGAACGGGCGGCCGCTGCAGCCCAGCGCGGCAAGGGCCGGGCGTTCGGCCCCGCGCGGGTACCGGATGGCGCGGGGGCCGTGCCCCTCAAACGAAAGAACGAGCTTTTTGAGCCAGAACCGCAGCTCCGCATAGTTTGCGGGCGAAACCACAAAAACCCCCGCCTGGCTCAAAAAGGCCGGGTCGTATACGCCCTGGTGGGTCTCGCCGTCGCCGGGCACAAGGCCGGCCCGGTCCACCGCCAGCAAAACGTCTAATTTCATCAGGCGCACATCGTTGAGCAGCTGGTCGTAGGCACGCTGCAAAAAGGTGGAATAGATGCCCACCACCGGCAGCATGCCGGCGCTGGCTAAGCCGGCCGCAAAGGTAACGGCGTGCTGTTCGGCCATGCCCACGTCAAAAAAGCGCTGGGGGTATTTGCGGTAGAAGAACTGCAGGCCGGTGCCGTATTTCATGGCGGCCGTAATGGCGCACAGCCGCTCCTGCTGCCCGGCCAGCTCCACAAGGCAGGAGCCGAACTCGGTAGAAAAGCTGGCCGGCGGCGCAATGTCCGGGTCGGTTTTGGGGTGCTCCAGATCAAAGGCGGAGACCCCATGGAACTCGCCGGGATTCTTTTCGGCTGGCGTAAAGCCTTTTCCCTTTACAGTGACCGCATGGATAAAAAGCGGGGCGGTTTGGTGGCGCAGGTTGGTAAACAGCTCCTCCAAGGCGATCACGTCGTGCCCATCCACCGGCCCTATGTACTGGAAGCCCATCTCCTCAAACATGGTGGAGTGGTAGATCTGGCGGCGCAGGGTCTGTTTTGCCCCCTGCAAAAGCTGTACCGTACCCCGGCCGATGAGCGGGATGGCCCCCAGCACGTTTTCGAGGTTTTCTTTGGCGCGGAAATACTGGGGGCTGGTGCGCAGCACCGTGAGATACCGCGCCACCGAGCCGACATTTTTGGAGATGGACATCTTATTGTCGTTGAGCAGCACAATGAGGTTGTTGAGCACCGAGATGTTGTTCATGCCCTCGTACACCATGCCGCCGGTAAAGGCGCCGTCGCCCACGATGGCCACCACCTTGCCCGGGTCGCCCCGCAGCTTTTTGGCCTGGGCAATGCCAATGGCCACCGAGAGCGAGGTGTTGCCGTGGCCGGCCACAAAGGCGTCGTGCTCACTTTCAAACGGGCTGGGGAAGCCCGAAAGCCCGTCCAGCTGGCGCAGATGGGCAAACCCCTCCCGCCGGCCGGTGAGCAGCTTGTGGGTATAGCACTGGTGGCCCACATCGAACACCAGCTTGTCGATGGGCGAATTGAGGGCGCGGTGCAGCGCCACTGTAAGCTCAATGGTGCCAAGGTTTGAGGACAGGTGCCCCCCCGTGCGGGAGACGCTCTCGATCAAAAAATTCCGGATCTCGCCGCACAGCACGGGCATCTGGTCGGCCGGCAGGGCCTTGAGGTCTGCCGGGGAATGGATCAGGTCCAGCAGCGGTGTTTGAGACATTCTACCGTCACCTCTTATCACCAGGCTGTCAACAAAGGCCGCATTTGGCAGGAAGAGCAGCAAAAACCGCCCTTATCCTGCACATCCGTTTTTTGGCGGCCCTTTACACCATGACCGGGATCGCAAAGCCGATGGCGACCCCCAGCAGCGCGCCGGCCCACACCTCAAAGGGGGTATGGCCCACCATCTCCTTGAGCTTTTTGTCGCCCAGCATGGGGGTGGTTTTTGCGCCCTCGTCCATCCAGTCGGTCAGCATCCGGTTGATGATCTTGGCCTGCTCGCCGGTCTCGCGGCGCACCCCCTGGGCGTCGTACATTACAATGGCGGCCAGCAAAAAGGCCAGCGCAAAAAAGGGCGAGGAGGTACCATACGCCCGCCCGGTGGCCACTACTAAGGCGCACACGGTGGCGGAATGGGAACTGGGCATGCCGCCGGCCCCCCACATCCGTTCCAGCTTAAACTCCCTGAGCAGAACCGCGTTGATGATGGTTTTGAGGGCCTGCGCCGCAAACCATCCCACCATCGAGACGCAGAGTACGTAATTCCAGTGGAAAAGCCGCTTGAGCCATTCCATTCCATACACCTCTTTAGTTTTTATCTTCTCTTCTTCTCTTCTGTGATCCTTCCTTCGCGGCCTGCCCGGCGCTTAAAATGCCTGGGATGGCCGCGGCCGGGTCAGTGATCCCGGCGCAAAAGGCTTTGGGCAAGAGCGCACAAAAAGCCGGCCCGCGCGCCGTACCGCTCTTCCAGCGCGCCGCAGGCCCGGGCGGTGACCTGCCCGGCAAGCTCCATGGCCTTTTGGGGGCCGTACAGGGTGGCAAAGGTGGTTTTTCCATTTGCCGCGTCGCTGCCGGCCGGCTTGCCCAGGGCCTGCCGGGTGGAGGTAACGTCCAGCACGTCGTCCACGATCTGGAACACCAGCCCCAGATCAAAGGCGTATGCCTCCAATGCGGCGCGGTCCTCCCCGCCGGCCCCGGCCGCCGCCGCGCCCATCTGCACGGCCGCGTTGATCAGCGCCCCGGTTTTGCCCCGGTGCACCGCGCGCAGCTCCTCCTCGCTGGCCGGCCCCCGCTCGATGCGCAGGTCCAGCTCCTGGCCCAGCACCATCCCCCGGCCGCCGGCCGCAAAGGCAAGGCACTTTACAGCGTCCGCCCGCGCCCCGGCGGGCAGCGGCGCGTCGCTGATCAGCTCGAAGGCCGCGGTGAGCAGCGCGTCCCCCGCCAAAAGGGCCGTGGCCTCCCCAAACGCCTTGTGGCAGGAGGGCCGTCCGCGGCGGAAATCGTCGTTGTCCATGCAGGGCAGGTCGTCGTGGATGAGGGAGTAGCAGTGCAGCATCTCGATGCCCGCCGCCAAAGGGGCCGCCTGCTGCACACTGCCGCCCAGCAGCTCGCAGGCGGCCAGCACCAAAATGCCCCGCACCCGCTTGCCGCCGCCCAAAAGGCTGTAGCGCGCGGCCCGGCAGACCTCGCTGCTTTCGGGCAGGTACTCCCCGCATAGGGTGTTGAGGGCCTGCTCGGTCAGCTCCCGGTAGGCGTTTTCTTTTATCGCCTGTTCGGTCATGGTGCGGCCTCCTCCCCCTGCATCCCCAGCGCCTGGTCGATCTCGCAAATCTCAAGCTTTGCCTTTTGCAGCGCTTCGTCGCACCCCGCAATCAGCTGGGCCGCCTCGGCATACAGCTTTACGGCGTCCGCCAGCGGGGTTTTTTCGTCCTGCAAAAGGGCCAGCACCTCCTCCAGCCGGGCCAGCCCGGCCTCAAAGGTTTTGGGGGTTTTCATGGGGCCTGCTCCTTCCGTATCGTAATGCGGTTTACGCTGCACTCGGCCGTCCGGTCCCGCAGGGCCAGCTGGATCTGCCGGCCGGGCAAAAGCTGCTCCGGCTCCAGCACCCGGCCGCCTTCATCCTGCACCAGGGCGTAGCCGCGGGCCAGCACCCTGTACGGGGCAAGGCTCTGGGCCAGCCGGGCCGCGTGGGCAAGCTGGCCGCCCTTTTGGGCCAAAAGCCGCCCGGACGCCTGCCGCACAAGGGCTGCAGTACGCCCAAGCGCCGCCTGTTTTTGGGCGATGCCGCGCGCGGCGGCGGGCATTGCCCCGGAGCCTTTTGCCAAAACTACCTTATTATAACACAACTGCCAGCGCATTTGCATATTTTTGTGAATATTTTGCCGCAAATTGTATATTTTTCGCAGGTATTCCTCCCGGTCCGGCACCGCAAGCTCGGCCGCGGCGCTGGGGGTGGGCGCGCGCTCGTCAGCCACAAAGTCCAGGATGGTATAATCGATCTCGTGCCCCACCGCGCTGATGAGCGGGATGCGGCAGGCATAGGCCGCCCGGGCGATCTCCTCGCTGTTAAAGACCCAAAGGTCCTCCCGCGAGCCGCCGCCCCGGGCCACGATGATCACATCCGCGCGGCCGTCGGCATCCAGCCGCCGGATGGCCTGGGCCACCTCCCGCGAGGCGTGCTGCCCCTGCACGTTGGCCGGCGCCAGCAGCAGCCGGGCCAGTGGCCAGCGGCGGCCGAGCACCTGGATGATGTCCTGCAGGGCCGCCCCGGTGCGGGAGGTGACCACCCCCACGCATCCCGGGCAGGGCGGCAGCGGCTTTTTATGCTCGGCCAAAAACAGCCCCTCGCCCGCAAGCCGCGCTTTGAGCTGCTCAAAGGCCAGCTGGGCCGAGCCGATCCCATCCGGGAACATGTCCTCCACATACACCTGAAAAGCGCCGTCCCGCTCAAACAGGCTCACCCGGCAGCGCACCAGCACATGCATGCCGTCCTCGGGTGTAAAGGCAAGCCGCCTTGCATCCCGGCTGAACATCACCGCCTTGACGCTGGCCCGTTCGTCCCGCAAAGAAAAATAAAAGTGCCCGCTCTTGCGGTGGTTGACGAAATTGGCGATCTCGCCCTGCAGGGCAATGTCGGTGAGCACCGGGTCCCGGTCCAAAAGGGTTTTGACATAGGCGTTAAGCGCCGAAACCGTAATGATGTTTGCCATGTCCCTTACGCCCCCTTCTGCGCCGCCATGCCGGCCAGCAGCGCCACGCCGATGGCATTGTCGCTGGAAAAACGGCCCGGCACAAACAGTACGCCGGGCAGCCGCGCCTGCACATACTGCCGCACCACCTCGCTGCTCATCACCCCGCCGGCACAGACCACCGGCAGGCCGGGATGCTCCTTGAGGGCGGCTTTGGTCATGCGTAAAACTGTTTCGGCCACGCAGCAAAGGCAGTATTTGCACACATAGGCCGGGCTTTTGCCCTGGCGCAGCAGGGCATCGCACTGGTTTTCCAGCCCCGACAGGCTGCACTGCATCCCCCGCACGCTGGCCTTGGGGGCAACCGGCTCGGCGCATTCCCCCGCCAGGGCGGACACCGCCGGCCCCGCCGGAAAGCCGTACCCCAGCCGGACCCCCAGCCGATCCACCGCCTGACCGGCGTACAGATCGCTGCTGCTGCCCAGCAGGCGCAGCCGGGCGGGGGTATCGCAGAGGATCAGGTCGGTGGTGCCGCCCGAAATGTGAAAAACCAGCACTGGAATCGAAAAGAGCTCCGGCCGGCCGGCGGCAAACAGGGCCGCCGCGATATGCCCCTGCTGGTGGGTGGTTTGGATCACCGGCAGCCCCCGGGCCGCCGCAAAGGCGTGCGCCGCGCAAAGGCCGGCCAAAAAGCAGGGCATATAGGACCCCTCGGCCGGGCGGGGCTTTGCCGAGACCCCTACCACCTCAACCTTGCCAAGGTCCGTTTGGGCCGCAAGCTTGTCCAGCAGGGCCGGCAGCGCCGCCGTATGGTGAAAGAGCGCCTCGCTCTGGCGCAGGCCCAGCTGGCCGGGCTTTACCGGCAAAAGCTGTTTTGTATCGCAAACAACCTCTCCGGCCTCGGTGTCAAACACCGCCAGAGAGGTTGCATAGTTGCTGGTGTCAAACCCAAGGCTCAGCATGGGGCAGGCTCCCCGCATTGGGCGGCCCCGGTGTCCGGCTCCGGCTGGGATGCGGCGGCGCTGTCAGCTTCGGCGGCGTCCGGCTGGGAGGCGGCGGCCTCGGCATCGTCCGGCGCAAGCTCGCGCGAGATCGCGCCCAGCACGCCGTTGACAAACTGGTAATCGTCCTCGCCGCCGTATTTTTTGGTCAGCTCCACCGCCTCGTTGATGGCAACGCCGGGCAGCTTTTCGTCCCCGTACAGCATCTCGCTGAGCGCCAGCCGCAGCGCGCAGAGGCTCACCCTGGAAATACGGTTCATGGTCCAGCCGCGCAGCCGCCCCTTGATCTGGGCGTCGATTTCCTCCCGGTGGTCGTAGTAGCCCAAAATCAGCTGTTCGCCAAAAGCGTCCAGCGCGTTTTCTTCCAGCTCGCGGCTCTGGGCGATCAGGCCCGGGACGTCCTCATCGTCAAAGGTGGCCGAAAACGCCAGCAAAAACGCGCGCTCGCGCCCCTGGCGGCGGGAGAGTTTTTCTTCCATTGATCTTCCTCAAATCCTGGCCGTCTGCGCGGCGGCCGGGCCGGCCCATCGCCCCGCCCGGCTGCTTTTTGCTTTGATACGGCCTATAAATTGGATGCGGCTTTTGCCGCCCTGCCTGCAAAAACAAAGCGCGAACAGGGCCACCCAAAGCGGGATGGCCCTGTGCTGCGCGTTATTCCCCGGCGGGTTCGGCTTCTTCCACCGCCACGCCCACCACAACCAGATTCACCTTGGACACCGTGATGCTGGTCATGTTTTGAACGGCGTTTTTAACGTTTTCCTGCACCTTTTCGCTCACGGCGGGAATCTTGCAGCCATACGAGACCACCAGGCTCACGGTGATCTCGGCCACATCGTCCACCAACTGCACCGTAATGGGCTTGGGGATGGATTTGCCCAGCAGGTTTTTTGCGCTGAGGGTCTCGGCGCGCACCCCGCGCACCCCCTCCACCTCAAGGGTGGCCAGGCGGGCGATCTTGGCGATCACGTCGGTGGAGATCTGAAGGCTGCCCCCCACCACATCCGAATTTTGTACGTCCATGGCAATGCCCCTCCTGCGATGGATTGATTTGCCCCCGCGCGTTTTGGCAAAGGCGGCCGAGGGCAGTTTTTGACACTGCAATTATACCACAACTTGCGCAGGCGGGCAACAAAAACCTTTTGCGCCGCCCTTTTGTTTGCGCCGCGCGGCCGGCTGTTTGCTTATTTTACCTCCACCACGGTAATATTTTGCACGCTTACGCTGCATTTACTCAAGACAATGTCCCGGATCTGGGCAACCTCTTCTTTTGTAAGGCCGTCGTTTGCGGTCATCACGGTGATGTTGACCTGCCCCTCATTGATAAAGGCCACGCAGTCCACAAAGCCCTTGGCGCGGATCAGGTTCTCCACGTCGCTTTCAAGGGTGATGCTCTCGATCTGGGCGGTGAGTTTGGCGGTGAGCTCGCTCTTTTCCTCATCGGTCAGCTTGGCGCTCTTCAGGCTCTTTTGCAGCGCGTCCAGCGCCTCGTCCCGGGTTTTGCTGCGCTGCAGGCGGGCGGTTTCAAAAAAATCGCTGCCGCTCTGGCTGTTCACACTTACCAGCTGGGCCTCGCCGTAGTTTTTGTCCGCCTCGGGCGCGGCGTCCACCGCAAGCTGGTCGGTCACGGCGGGGGGCGTGGTGGACGAGGGGGTAGCCGCGGCAGCCAGGGCATTGTCGGTGGTCTTGGCGTACTCCCAGTTGAGGTACACGGCCACCCCCAGCGCCACCGCAAGGGTGAGCATGGTCATCTTCTGGTTGGTTTTCATCTTTGTCATATCAATGCCTCCATCAAGTCATTTTTGCAATACTGATGCGGTTGCTCGGCACCCCAAGCACCACGCTGACCAGCTCGGTGACCCGGGCCGCAACGGCCACGTTGGCGCCGCCCTGGCACACCACCGCCACGCCGCGGATCTCGGGCTCCCAGGTCATCTCCACCAGCGGCTCCTCGCCGCTTGCGGCGCTGCGCAAAACATGGGTCTTTTCGTACCCGCCGCTCTCCCCCTCCGCCTTTTCGTTGAGGGCGTAGACTGTCTCCCGCGAGGAATCCAGCGTGATCATCACGGCGGTTTCGCCCGCGCCGTCCACCTGGCGGATCATCCCGGCAAGCTTTTCTTCCAGCCGGCTCAGGTACTCGGTTTCCGAAAGGCTTTGCTGCGCCGGGGCCGGGGCTTGCTGCCCGGTTTTGGCCGGGCTTTGGCAAAAATCTGAAAGCAAAATCAGCAGCATCCCTCCCAGCCCCAGCACAAACAGCAGGGACACGGGGCGCTTGCCTGCCTTTTGGCTCAGCCATTCGCGGGCTTTTTGCATCATGGTGCGCCTTCCATTCCCCGGCAATGGATGCTGCCGGCCCCATTCAGTTCCTCCTCCAGGATCGCCTGCGCCTGCCCGGCCTCGGCTTCGTTCTGCAAAAAGGCCGTGACCTGCAGCCGTCCATCGTTTGCGCCGGCCGCTACCCGCGCATGGATCCCCTCGCCGGCCAGCCGCGCCGTAAGCCGGGCCTCCAGCGCCCCAAGGGCGGCCTCGCGCACCAGCTCGTCGGACGCCTCGGGCGCCGCCGCACAGAGCGGCTGCTCCAGCTGCGCGCGCACCTCGCCCCAGCCGGCGGTGTGCGCCGGCGTTAAAACGGATACTAAAATATACAGCGCCAGCACCGTTTTTATGACCCTTGCCGCGCCCTTTGCCGGCAAAAGCAGCTGCAAAGCCCCCGCGAGGGCGCAGCAGATGCAGACCCGCAGGGCCCATTGCCGCACCGCGTCCATCCCATTATCCCCCTCCCCCGGTTACGATCATCAGCGCGGTGGCCAGCACCACCAGCATAAAAAAGAATACCAAAAACGAAACGCCGATGCCGATGCTCTGGGCCGCGCCCTCCAGCACGCTGCCGCAGCGCTTGAGCCCCGCGGCCTTTGCTACAAGGGCCGCCGCGGCAATGGCCGCGCTGTAGGCCGCGCAGCGGGCCAGCAGCGGCACAAAGGCCGCCGCCAGCACCGCGATGGCCGCAAACCCCAGCGACCCCTTGAGCACCCGCAGGCCGGCCAGCACGCTGCCCATGGCGTCTGACGCCACCCCGCCCACCAGCGGCACCGCGCTGCTGAGCACAAACTGCCCGGTTTTGGCGGCCAGGCTGTCGGCCCCCTGGGCCAGCACCGTCTGCAGCCCAAGCACCCCCGCAAAGGCCGCCGCCAAAAATTTGACCAGCCAGCGCACCGCGCTGCCGAGCAGGGCGCAGGCGTCGGTAAGCCCCTCCACAAAGCAGAGGCCGGCGGCCGTGTTGAGCGCAAGGTACACCTGCAAAAGCGGCATGGCAACCGTGCTGATGAGCTGGGCCGAAAACCCCGCGATCATCAAAAACATCCCGCTGTACACGGTGGCCGCGCCCGGCTGCCCGCAGCTGAGCATGACCCCCGAAAACACCGGCACAAAGCTGATGAGGTAGCCGTACCAGCCCTGCACCGTTTGGGCGATCTCGTCCATCAGGCCCAGCAAAGGCTCGGCCGTAAGCAGAAACACCCCCAGCAAAAGCACCCATTCCAGCATCTGGCGCCAGCCTTCTCCCGGCGCAAGGCAGAGCGCCGCGGCCCCGCAGAGCAAAAAGCAGGCCAGCATCGCCGCCAGCCGCACCGGCCGCTGCAGCTGCCCGCGGCAGAGCCCGGCCGCCCATTCCAAAAGTTCGCCCAGGCCCATCGAGGCAAACTGCTCCGCATCCGGGCTTGTCCCCGGCTGGGGGGCGTTTGTGTCCGCGGCCAGGGCCCCCAGGCAGAGCGGCCCCGCCAGCAGGGCCGCCGCCAAAAGCAGCGCGCAAAAACCTTTCATTGGCATCCCTCATTGCATCAGCAGCATCAGGCGCTCCAGCACCTGGCGCAAAAGGGGCAAAGCGGCGGTAAGCACCAGACAGCGCCCGGCCAGCTCCGCCCCATAGGCCAGCGCGCCAAGGCCGGCGTCCCGGCAGAGCTCCTGTAGGTTCTGGGCCACCAGCGCGATGCCCGCCGCCTTGAGCAGGCAGGCAAACTCCTCCCGGCCCGCAAGCTCGCCCAATCCTTCCAGCCAGGCCGCCAGCGGCGCGGCCGCCGCGGCAAAGGCCCCCAAAAAGAGCACCGCGGCCCCGGCCAGCGCCAGCACCGAATAGGCGGGCAGGTATTGGCGCAGCAGGACGATCAGCGCCGCGGCGGTCAACGCAAAGCCCGCAACCTTAAAAATTTCCATGGCCGTTTACAGGTGGAACAGGTCCTTGATGACCACAAACAGGTCGCTGACCTGGCGCACGATCATCGAGAGCACCACGATCAGCCCCGCCAGCGTTGTCATCATGGCCTGGTCCTCCCGGCCGGAGCGAATCAGCAGCTGGTTGAGCACCGCCACAATGATCCCGATGGCCGCAATGCGGAATACCAGATCAATGTCCACGCGGCTGCACCTCCCCTTTTTACTGCATTGTTTTTCTTTTTATATGCCCGGCCTACAGGAGCAAAAAGGCCAGGAGCAGCCCGGCGCAAAGGCCAAACGACCTGTAAAGCTGTTTTGCTTTATCCGTTTCTTTTTCGGCCCGGGCTGTAAAGGCGATACACCTTCTTTGGTAATAGGCAAGGGTGCGGCTGGCCTCGGCGCAGCTGCCCTGGCCCAAGGTGGCAAAGGCAGGCTGCAGGGCGGCGCGCTCCTCCGGGGTAAAAAGCGCCGGCAGGCAAAATCTTTGCAGCTGGCCGCAACCCTCAAGGTTCAGCAGCCCAAAGCCGGGCTCTGCGCGCAGCATTTGCAGAATGTCCTCCAGCGGCAGGGCGCGGAACGCGATCTCGTCCCGGATGCGCCCCAGCAAAAGCTCCAGCTGGCGCAGCGCGGCAAGGTGCCGCCGCGCCTGCCCCAGCCGCCAGCACCCGGCCCCATACCCGGCCAGGGCCAGCAGCAAACAGCCTGCAAGCTTCATCACAGGGCCCGCACCTCCCGCACAAGGCCGGGCTGCTGCGGCCCGGCCAGCACCACCGCCGTACAAAAGGCCCCCTGCCGGGCCAGCGCCGCAAACTGCGGGCGGCGGCACAAAACCTCGGCGTCTGTGCCGTGTACCGAGGCCGCAAACTCCACCCCAGCGTGCAGGCCCTGTTCCAGCGCGGCCGCGTCCTCCCCTCCGCCCAGCTCGTCGCATAAAATCACCTGGGGGCCAAGCGCGCGCAGCGCCATGCAGATGGCCTGCGCCTTGGGCAGCCCGGTGATCACCTCGCAGTGCAGCGGCGCGGGATACACAAACCCCTGGGCCGTGCAGGGGGCAAGCTCGCCCCGCTCATCCACCACCGTGACCTTGCGCCCCAGGTCGGAGAGGTACTGGGCAATGCCGCGCAAAAAGGTGGTTTTTCCACTGCCCGGCGGCCCCACCACCAGCACCCCGCCGCCCTGCTTAAGGGCAAGGCGCAAAGCGCCTGGCATCTCCGGCCGCAGCTTGCGGGCAACGCGCAGGTTGAGCGAGGTGACGGTTTGGAAGGCGGCGGCCTGTCCGTTTTCGCAGTACAGCAGGCCGGCTACCCCCACCCGGTGGCCGCCCGGCAGGGTAAAAAAACCCTGCCGCAGCTCCTGCTGGCAGCTGTGTACCGAATGGCCGCAGAGGGCGTAAAAGCACTCCTGCAAACGGGCGTGGGGCATGGGCGCAGCCAGGGCATCAAGGGCGGCAAGGCCGGGCGCTTCGGCGGCGGGCAGCTGGCCCCTCGCGGTACCCAGCACCACCGGCCGGCCGCTGCGCAGGTGGATCTCCTGCACCCCGGCGGCAAACACCGGCTCCAGCCGGCCCAATGCCTCCCGCAGGCCGCCCGGCAGGCGGAGGATCGCAGAAAAATAGGGGTCCATGGCATCGCTTCCTTTGGCTTTTTTGCTCTGCGGGCAGCCGCGGCCGCTTTTGCACCTCTTGGCGCGGCAGGCCGTGGACGGGCCGCCGTCGGTTTTTGGCCCGCCGGCCCCGCGCGTGGGGTGGGGCGGCAACTTGTCCGCATACCAAAGGATATGAGGCCCCCTGCCCGGATAGAACGTCCACCGGGCAGGGGGCCTCAAGCGATGCTTTGCAAAAGGGGGGATCCACCAAAAGGCAGACCCCCCCTTAATAAGCTGAAAAACTGAACGGCAATGCGATCAATGTCCCTTGTGCTTTGCTTTTCTTTTTTGCTGTTTTAGCTCAAACTGACGCTGTTTTTCAGCGTCCTTCTGCTCTTTGCTGGTTTGCTTTTTCTGGGTTTTCATCTCCTCGCGCTGCATCTGCAATGCCTGCTGGGACCTTGTTCCGATCCCCAAAGCCTGCAATTGCTTTTTGGCGCTGCGCTGGCGGCGCTTTGGGTTATCCGCAGTTTGTTTCGCCTTGGTTTCGACGGCCGGGCTGAACCTTAGCCCATAGTAGTGTTTGAGGATGAACTCCCAAACCTCGTGATCCTTTGGCTCTGCCCCAAATGTAACCCTGCATACGGACAGTTTATCGCCGGATATCCGTTCAAAAACGCCGACCCAGAACTGCCCCTCAAAAAATACGGTCAGTGTTACACCCTCTGCGTCCATAACATTCCCTCCTAAAATGCGTTATGGGCAAAGAATGGACAACCCAGGAGGGGCAGGTTACTTACCTCATCCATGCGATGAGACGGCCGGGCTACCTACCGGCTCTGGCGCATCTGAACAGACGCGCGTTGCGTTTTTATCCTTGTCATTTTTTATGAAAGCCTTACGGCAGGATACACCGCCCAGCACACTTTGATTGGTTGAGCCGGTCAAATAAAAGCATACCACTTCCGCATAAGGCTTGCAAGCCCCTTTTCAGGCGGCAAAATCCTCATCGAGCCATTCTTCCAGTTCGGCCTGGGTAAGGTACTCCGCGCCCATGATATGCCCGGCCGCATCCCGCAGAACCCGCAGGTCCGCTGTGCCCTCGGGGTCGATGTTCAGGGTGTAAAACGAGTGGTCCTGCCGGGCATCCAAAAACACCCGCACACGCTGCCCCCCATACCAACAGGCGTCATCCTCCCACAGGATGCCGGCGGCGCGGTACTCCTCCCTCTGCGCGGCGTTCAGCGTTTCTTCCAGGGCGTCCTTTTCATCGCTCTGGCCCAGCCGGTCATACAGCATCGCCTCAAAGTCCCAGCGCTCGTCCTCAAGGGCCTTTTGCAGCCAGCCGGCCAGGCTTTGTTCGCTCATGCCATCGGCCAGGGCCGAGAAATAAGCGATCGCGCCGTCCTCATAGGCGGTTTCGGCAAACTGCTCACGCTGGGCCTGGTCCGCCTGACGCGCGCAGATCGAAAAAAAGCCGATCTCATCCTCCTGATAGGCCCGCTGCATCCAAACTTCGCGCTGGACGCTGTCAGCGTCAGCCAGGGCGATTTCAAACAGCGGCAGGCTGCCGGCCTCGTAGTACCGCCGCAGCCTTTGGGCGAACTCCCCTTCCCCGGCGGGTTCCGGTTCAAACGCCAGAGCGCCGCCCGCATCCGGCCCGGCCGGCGCTCCACGCTGCCCGGCCTGCGCGGGGGTTAAAGCGCCGGGGGCCTTTGCGGCACTGGGCCCGGCGGCCGAGTATACCCCGGTAAATACCCCGCAGAGTAAAAAGCAAACGGTCAGCACCGCCGCTGTCAGCCGCGCCCCTTCGCCTCGTTTGCAGGGGTACAAAACCGCGTTAAGGCGTTCTTTGAGCACCGGGCGGCCGCCGGTTAAAAAGGCCGGGCCGGGCGTTTTTTGCCAGTCGGCGGCAGCGGCAGCCGCGTCCAGCAGGGTTTTGCCGTAGCCCGCGGCGGCGCTTTGCCCCGCCTTGGCAAGCACCGCCTCGTCGCAGGCAAATTCGCAGGCCAGGGCCGTCTGCCGGGCCATGAGATGCACAAAGGGGTTATACCAGTGCAGGCATACCGCGCACTGCACCAGCCATTTGTAGAGCAGGTCGCAGCGCTTGTAATGGGTCAGCTCGTGCAGGGCGGTATAGTAAAGGTTTTGGGGCAAGACGCCCGCTTCCGGCAGGATGATGCGGGGCCGCAAAAGCCCCGCCAGCATGGGCGAACCGGCCAGCGGATTACTGCAAAGCTCCACCGGCCGCCGTACCCCGGCCTTTTGGGCGGCAAGCGAAAGGCTGTTGAGCAGTTCGGGACGCGAAACCGGCTCGGCCCCGGCCGCAAGATACCGCATAAAGCTTTGATAACAGGTTATTTTATACAGCAGCATCCCCAGCGCGCCGGCAAGCCAGGCCATCCAAAGCTGTCCCGCCAGCCGCCCGGCCCCCATGCCCGGAACAGCCTCCCGCGCGGTTTGGCCATAGGAGGGCGCGCTCCCGCCGGCGGTTTGCGGCAGGGCGGCGCTCTCTGCTGTGGCCGGGGGTTCCGCCGGCTGCCGCTGTGCGGCGGCGGTTTGGCCGGGCAGCCGGTCCAGCGCCTGGTAGGTCCTGCCCAGCAGGCTTGCCGGCGGCCCAACGGGCAGCAGCAACCGCAACACGACCACCAGCCAGATATAATACTGCCACTGGCGGCTGAGCCGGTTTTTGATAAGCGGCCTTGCCGCAAGCAGCAGCAGGATCAGCAGCGTGCCGGAGGCCGACATGGACAAAACAGTTTTTAAAGCGGCATCCATCTTGCATCCTCCCCTATCTTTTTTGGTCAGCGTTTTTTGCCGGGGCGGTTTTTTATTGCCGCCTTTGCAGCAGGGCGTACAGTTCCCGGTATTCCTCATCGGTGAGGGGTTCGGCCTCGATCAGGTGCGAGATAAGCCCCTTGACGTTCCCCTCGTAGATGCGGCCCACAAAGCTGCGGGTCTGGGCCGCTTGGTACTCCTCTTGGGAGATAAGCGGCGTATACTCGTTGCGCCGCCCCACCTTGTGCGCCCGCAAAAAGCCCTTGGCGCACAGCCGCGAGAGCAACACGATAAGGGCGTTTTTTTGGCAGGGCCGGCCCCTTGCGGCAAGCTGCTCCATCAGGGCGGAAAACAGGGCCACCGGCTCGGGGGCGGCCCACACGATCTTCATGATCTCCAGCTCCATCTCCGAAAGCTGCTGCATATGGGGTTCCCTCCTTTTTTGTTATTGCTTTCCTTCTCCATTGTATAACAATATGTTTTACTTGCAATAGTATAACATCGTATTATACATTTGTCAACAGGGCAAAACAAAACCGCCCGGCGCAGTTTTTGCTGCCAAGCGGTTTTGTGATTCTATAAACGCGGCCCTTTTGTTGGGGCAAAAAACTATATAAACATCGAAAAATCGTTGTTTATTTTAGCATCTCCAAAAACTCCTGCTCGGTCAGCACCGGCACGCCCAAGCCTTGAGCCTTGGCCAGCTTGGAGCCAGCCGCCTCGCCCGCAACAAGGTAGGCGGTTTTTTTGGAGACCGAACCGCTGGCCTTGCCGCCGTTTTTGGCGATCAGCGCCTCGGCCTCGGCGCGGGAGAGGCTGGCCAGGGTGCCGGTGACCACGAGGGTCTTGCCGGCCAGCTTGTCGGTTTTGGCCTCGCCCCGCCACTGCATGTTTACCCCGGCGTCGGCCAGGCGGCGGATGAGGTCTGCCGTGCCCTCCTTGGCAAAAAACTCCACGATGCTCTGGGCCATGACCCCGCCAAACCCATCGATCTCGCTGATGCGCTCGGCGCTTGCCTCGCGCACGGCCTGCATGCTGCCAAAATGCTCGGCCAAAAGGGCGGCGGCCTTGTCGCCAATATTGCGGATGCCAAGGCCAAACAGCAGCCGGTCGAGGTTGTTGCCCTTGGAGGTCTGGATGGCGCGCAGAAGGTTGTCGGCGCTTTTTTCCTTAAATTTATCCAGCGTGAGCAGGTCCTCGCGGGTGAGGGCGTAGATGTCCGCCGCCGAGCGCACCAAACCCAGACCCACCAGCTGGGCCGCCACAGCCTTGCCCAAACCGTCGATATCCATGGCGCCGCGGCTGGCAAAATGGATGATGTTGCGCAGGCTTTGGGCCGGGCACTCGGGGTTGACGCAGCGCAGGGCGGCCTCGTCCTGCAAATGCACGGCCGGCGCACCGCAGGAGGGGCAGACCCTGGGCATCTCAAAGGGCGGCGCGCCCTCTTTGTGCCGCGTGACCGCCACCACCTCGGGGATGATGTCCCCCGCCTTGCGCACCCGGATGGTGTCGCCAATGCGCATGTCCAGCTGGCGGATAAACTCCTCGTTGTGCAAAATGGCCCGAGAAACGGTGGTGCCCGCCAAAAAAACCGGCTGGAATACGGCGGTGGGGGTAAGCACGCCGGTGCGGCCCACCGAAATATCCACCCCCAAAAGCTCGGTCTCCTTTTCTTCGGGCGGGTATTTAAAGGCGATGGCCCACCGCGGGAATTTGTTAGTGCTGCCCAAAAGCTCCCGCTGGGCAAGGTCGTTTACCTTGATCACCGCGCCGTCAATGTCAAAGGGCAGGCTGCCGCGCAGCTGGCCGATGGCCTCGATCTCCCGGATCGCCGCCTCTATATCGGTAAAGGTGCTGTACCGGGGCGACACCGCAAAGCCCAGCTCCTTGAGGTAATCCAGCCCCTCCTTGTGTCCGCCGATCTGCCGGCCCCGCAGCTGCTGGATATTGAACACAAAGATGGACAGGCCCCGCCCGGCCGTGATGCTGCTGTCTTTTTGGCGCAGCGAGCCGGCCGCGGCGTTGCGCGGGTTTTTAAAGGGGGGCTTGTCGGCAAGCTCCTGCTCCTCCACAAGGCGCAAAAAGGCCTCGCGGGGCATATACACCTCGCCCCGCACCTCCAAAAATTCCGGCCAGAGCTCCGGTTTGCCGCCAAGCTGTTTGGGGATGGCCTTTACCGTGGCAAGGTTGGCGGTCACGTCCTCCCCCACCAGCCCGTCGCCCCGGGTGGAGCCGCGCACAAACCGGCCGTTCTCGTATTCCAAACTCACCGAAAGGCCGTCGATCTTGGCCTCCACCACATACACCGGATCGGGGGCCGCCTCCCGCACCCGCCGGTCAAACTCCCGCAGCTCCTCCAGCGAAAAGGCGTCCTGCAGGCTCTCCATCTTGACCGCGTGGGCCACCTTGGCAAACCGCCCCGAGGCCGCGCCCCCCACCCGCTGGGTGGGGGAATCCGGCGTGACGAGGGCGGGATGCTCGGCCTCCAGCGCCTTGAGCTGGCGCATCAGGGCGTCGTAATCGTAGTCGCTCAGTTCGGGGGCATCTTTTTCGTAATAAAGGCGGTTATTGCGCTCGATCACCGCGCGCAGCTCCTGCATTTTTGCTCTTGCCTGTTCCAGTTCCAATCCGTTTCACCTCAAAGCCGTTTTGGGCCGCGGCCCCTTCCATAGCCCCGGCTGGGGCCATGGGGCGCAGCCCGTTTGGGATCCTGTCTCTGTCTTATTATATCACGTCTGCCCGGCGGATTGAACAAAAAATTGCGGCACATCCCCCACCACCAGCGCCTGGGCGATGCAGACCTCGTCCTGCACCTCCACGCTGCTGGAAAAGCCGGACAGCATGACCCCCATGGTTACATGGAACCGCATAAACACCAGCAGCTCGGTCTGGTTGATGCCGGAGGTTTGCAGGCGGCTGGTGAGGTCGCTGTCCACATAGGATTCCTGCAAAACCCGCACCCGCATTTCCGGCCCCATGCCGGCCAGCAGCTGCCAGCCCACTAAGGTGCCCACCGGGATGCTCACCTCGCGCGCGCTGAGGGCCGACAGCTCGGCGGAAACTGCATGGGTCAGCTCCGCCTTGATGGCGTTGACCGCCGCGGCGTCCGCCACCACCGAGGTGATGCGGCCGTTCTGGTCGGTGCGCACATCGTAAATATTCCGGTAGTGCGAGGGATTTTCGCCCAGGGCCTGGGTCACCGCCCGGTTGATCGCAAGGATGGACAATTCCTGGCACTCATATTCCGCCACCGCCATCATCACCGGGCGCACCCGCTGCTCCACCAAAAAAAGCAGGTAGCAGATCAGGGCCGCCGCCCCCAGCAGGATCAGCCGCGCCCTGCCGTGCCTGCCCCCCTGCGCCCTTGTGTTTTGGCCCGCCGCCGGCCGGCCTCCCCTCCGCCGCATCTGCCGCACCCCTTTCCGCGCCCGAAACATGGATCATAAAAAGGGCAAAACCCGCCCCTTTCCTTTCATACTATATTCTTTTGGGGGGCAAAACGTGAAAAAACGCCTGCAAAACCGCCCGCTCTGGCCCGCCGCCGGCTTTAAACTCCTCGAACCGAACGCCCCCCATGAAAAAACTTGACAATCGGGGTACCGTGTACTACACTTCAAAATGGTATAAAATACCATGTTTGGAGAAATATAAAACGCTTTTTGGAGCAGATCGTTTGGGCACTGGATCAGCGTTTTTAAAGATGAAAGGAGTCGTTCCCTATGCGCCTTGCGCAGATCATCACCTCCCTTTTGGAAACCGACCTTTACAAGTTCAGCATGGGCCAGGCCATCTACCACCAGTTCCCCGGCTATAAAACTACCTGGACCTTTAAGTGCCGCAACCCCGAGGTGCGCTTTACCCCCGAAATGGTGGAGGAGATCCGCCAGCAGATCAAGGCCTACTGTGGCCTGCATTTTACCGAGGAGGAACTCAGCTACATCGACAGCATCCAGTGGATGAAGGGCAGCTACACCGATTTTTTGCGGCTGTGGCACCCCCGGTATGAGGATTTTGACATCCACGCGGACGCTGGCTGCGGCTTGTCTATCGAGACCCGGGGCACCTGGCTGAACACCAGCATGTACGAGATCCCTACCCTTGCCATTGTAAACGAGGTCTATTTCCGCATGCAGTACCCTTACGACAAACTGCTTGCCGATTTTAAGCGCCGGCTGGACGACAAGGTGCAAAAGCTGCAGAGCGGCCAGTGGTACGCGGGCATTTTTTCGGAGTTTGGGCTGCGCCGCCGGCTTTCGGCCGAAGCGCAGGAGCTGGCGGTGGAAACCCTGATGCGCCTGAAGGATACGCCGGGCTGCCCCTCCAATTTTATTGGCACCTCCAACGTGTACCTGGCCAAAAAGTTTGGCATTACCCCGGTGGGCACCATGGCGCACGAATGGATCATGTGCGTGGGCCAGGGCAACCATAAGCACAACCCGGCCTATTCCAACTGGTACGCGCTGAACGCATGGGTGAAGGAATACGGCATTCTGAACGGGACGGCCCTGACCGACACCATCTCGACCGACTGTTTTTTGCGGGATTTTCAGCTGACCTTCGCCACCCTCTTTTCGGGCGTGCGGCATGATTCCGGCGACCCCATCGAATGGGGCGAAAAGATGATCGCCCACTACCAGAAACTGGGCATCGATCCCAAAACCAAGACCCTGCTTTTCTCGGACAACCTCGACTTTGAGCGGGCGGACCGCATCTTCCGCCACTTTGACGGCCGGGTGCGGGTGGCCTTTGGCATTGGCACCTACCTTTCCAACGACACCTCGGTACCCCCTTTGAACATCGTGATGAAAACCACCGCCTGCAACGGCCAGGACGTAGCCAAGATCTCGGACGTCACCGGCAAGGAGATGTGCAAAAACAAGGATTATGTGGAGTACCTTACCCGCAGCATCGACTGGCGCATGCGGCACGAAAAAACCACCTGACAGCGTATTTTAACGGCACACTTCCGGCCTTTTCGCAAACAAACGGCCGGCACAGGCAGAACAAAAAAGCACCCGTTGGCCGGCCAACGGGTGCTTTTTTGTTCTGCTTTGCGCAAGGGCGGCAAAAGGGGCTCTTGCCCCGGCCCCGCTTAAATCGAGATGGTGCTGGCGACGTCCAGCAGGGTGGTGTCGATGGTCTTGTGCATCGAGAGGGCCACGTTGATGTCAAAATCGACGATCTTGTCGGCCGAGACCGCCACCACGCGGTTTACGATGCCCCGCTCGAGCAGGTAGATGGCGTGGTAGCCCATGGAGGAGGCGGTGACACGGTCCCGCAAAGTGGGTGAGCCGCCGCGCTGCACATGGCCCAGGATGGTAGCGCGCGCGTCGATGCCGCTGACCGACTCGATCTCGTGGGCGATGTCCTGCGCGTGGCCGACCCCCTCGGCCACAATGATGATAAAATGCTTTTTGCCGGTTTTTTGGGTAAACCGCATCCGGCTGAGGATGTCCCGGTCCAGGTCATACGGGCGCTCCGGGATGAGGGTGGCGATGGCGCCGGTGGCAATGCCCACGTTGAGGGCGATATAACCGGCGTTGCGGCCCATGACCTCCACCACGCTGCAACGGTCGTGGCTCTGGGTGGTGTCGCGCAGCTTGTCGATCATCTCCACCGCGGTGTTCATGGCGGTATCGTAGCCGATGGTGTACTCGCTGCAGGCGATGTCGTTGTCGATGGTGCCGGGGATGCCGATGCAGGGGATGCCGTAGGAGGCAAGCGCCTTTGCGCCCCGGAAGGAGCCGTCGCCGCCAATGACTACCACCGCGTCGATGCCCAGCTCATGGCAGCGCTCCACGCCTTTTTTTTGGCCTTCCTCGGTTTTGAACTCGAGGCAGCGGGCGGTGTACAGCACCGTGCCGCCCCGGTGGATGATCTCGGACACGCTGCGCAGGTTCATCTCGTATATCTCGCCGTTGAGCAGGCCGTTGTAGCCGCGCTGGATGCCCATCATGCGAAAGCCCTTGCTGATGCCGGTACGCACAACGGCGCGCACCGCTGCGTTCATGCCCGGGGCGTCGCCGCCGCTTGTAAGCACGCCAATGGTTTTGATCTCTTTGCTCATACCAATTCCCTCCTATTTTTCACGGGGCCCGCGGCAGCCTGGCCGCAGGGCGTCGCTTTGTATCGCATTACGGTGCCGCGCGGCCAGGCCGCCGGCGGAAAAAACCGGTTTATTTATCTTGTGGCAACATGGCCGGGGCCAAGCAGCCGCTCCAGCTCGCTGTACAGCAGCGGGTGGTCAAGGGTCCAGAGGCCGCGGGGGGCCCGCACCCGCTGCTGGGTATCCTCAAAATAGATGCAGACCGGCAGGTTCCCCTCAAAGATGCTCAGCAGGTTTTTGACCTTTTCAAACTCGCGCCCCTGCTGGGAGGGCAGCTTGAGCCAGAGCTCCCGCACCTGCGCGCGGGCCTGGGACGCGCCCCTCGGCCCCGCGCCGTTCTGCGCCGGCCCGGCCTTGTAGTTCTCAACGGGGATTACCTCGTTTGCCACCAACTTTGCGTTTTCCTCTTCCCGCACCGAAACCCGGCCGGTGATCACCACCACCGCGTTCTCGCGCAGCGCCTCCCGGCAGCGCTCCAGCACCTTGGGGAAGATCAAAATTTCCATGGTGCCGCTCAGATCCTCTACATTGGTAAAGGCCATGAGGGTATTGGAGCGGGTGGTCATCAGCTTGGTTTTGATGACCGCGCAAACAATGCTGACTACTTTTGTATCGTAATCTTTTGCCGTTTCGCCTGTCAATTCACTAATCTTGCAGCTTGATATATTTTTGATGAGCCCGGCGTAGGCGTCCAGCGGGTGGCCGGAGAGGTAGAGCCCGCTTACCTCCTTTTCCATCTGCAAAAGTTCCCCTTTGGGGTATTCTTCCACGCTGGGCAGCTGGTAATCGCCGCCTCCCCCCTCCGCCTGGCCAAACAGGTCCAGCTGGCCCTCCAAATTGCGGCGGCTGTCGGTCTCGACACTTTTGAGGATGCCCTCGATGCTCTGCAGCATGGCCCGGCGGGTGCCCCCCAGCGAATCGAAGGCGCCGGCCTTGACCAGGCTTTCCAGCGCGCGGCGGTTGAGCTCCTGCCCGTGCATCCGCTTGCAGAAATCATAAAGGGAGGAAAACGGCCGGCCGGCCCGGGCCTCCACCACCGCGGCGATCAGGCCGCGGCCCACGTTTTTGACCGCGTTGAGCCCAAAACGGATGTTGCTGCCGTCCACCGTAAAGCCGCCGCCGCTGATGTTGATATCCGGTGCAAGCAGCTTGATCCCCAGCCGCTGGCACTCGCCCGAGTACTCGATCACCTTGTCGGTATTGTCCAGCACGCTGGTAAAAAGCGCCGCCATAAACGGCCCATGGTAATGACATTTGAGATAGGCCGTCTGGTAGGCCACATAGGCGTAGGCCGCCGCGTGGGACTTGTTGAAGGCGTAGGAGGCAAAGCTGGACATGTCGTCAAAGATGGTATTGGCCACCGCCTCCGGAATGCCGTTGGCCACGCAGCCCCTGCACTCCTGCCCGGGGGTCTGATTGCCGTGCACAAAGTGCTGGCGCTCCTTTTCCATCACATCGTGCTTTTTTTTGCTCATGGCGCGGCGCACAAGGTCCGCCTGCCCATACGAAAAGCCGGCCAGCTCCCGGCAGATCTGCATGACCTGCTCCTGGTAGACGATGCAGCCGTTGGTCACGTCCAGAATATGGGCCAGCTGCGGGGTGAGGTAGCGGATCTGATCCGGGTTGTGGCGGTTGCGCAGGTAGGTGGGGATCGAGTCCATCGGGCCGGGGCGGTAGAGGCTGATGAGGGCGATGATGTCCTCAAGGTCCCGCGGGCGCAGCCCGGTGAGCACCTGCTTCATGCCGGTAGACTCGAGCTGGAACACCCCCTCGGTCTCCCCGCGGGAGAGCATCTCGTAGGTGGCGGCGTCGTTATAGGGGATCGTTTCGATCGAAAAACCCGGCTGCTCCTTGCGGATCATCTCCTCCGCGTCCCGGATCACGGTGAGGGTGCGCAGGCCCAAAAAGTCCATCTTGAGCAGCCCAAGCTTCTCGATGTTGGTCATGGTAAACTGGGTCACCGGCAGGCCGTCGTTGGCCGAGAGCGGCACATACTCGATGGTGGCCTCGGGGGTAATGACCACCCCGGCCGCGTGGGTGGAGGCGTGGCGCGGCATCCCCTCGATCTTGAGGGCGGTGTCCACCAGTTCTTTTACCTCCGGCTCCTGCTCATAGCGGCCCTTCAGCTCGCCCGAGAGCTCCAGCGCCCGGGTCAGGGTCATCTTGGGGTCGGGCGGCACCAGCTTGGCCACCTCGTCCACCGTCTGGTACGGCATGCCCAACACCCGCCCCACGTCCCGCAGCGAGGCCCGGGCCGCCATGGTGCCAAAGGTGGTGATCTGGGCTACATGGTCCGAGCCGTACTTGCGGTTGACGTAGTCGATGACCTCCTGCCGGCGCTCGTAGCAAAAGTCCACGTCAAAATCCGGCATGCTCACCCGCTCGGGGTTCAAAAACCGCTCAAACAGCAGCTGGTGGCGGATGGGGTCAATGTTGGTAATGCCCACGCAGTAGGCGGCCAGGCTGCCCGCGCCGCTGCCCCGCCCCGGGCCCACCGGGATGTTCTGGCTTTTGGCATAGTTGATAAAGTCCAGCACGATGAGGTAATAGTTGGTGTACCCCATGCGCTTGATAACGTCGATCTCGTAGCGCAGCCGCTGGCGCAGCGGCTCGGTCACCGCGCCGGGATAGCGGCGTTCCAGGCCCTTTTGGCAGAGGCCCTCAAAGTATTCCTCGTTGTCCATGCCGTTCGGCGCTTCAAAATAGGGCAGCTTGGTTACGCCAAACTCAAAGTCGAAATTGCAGGCCTCCGCGATCTTGTTGGTGTTTTCGCAGGCCTCGGGCGCCATCGAGAAGAGCTCGTACATCTCCTCGGTGCTCTTGAGATAGAATTCATCGGTCTGGAATTCCATCTTGTCGTCGTCCTGGATGGTCTTGCCGGTCTGGATGCAGATCAAAATCTCCTGCATCCGGCTGTCCTCCCGGCGCAGGTAGTGGGCGTCGTTGGTGGCCACCAGCGGGATGCCGGTCTCGCGGGAGAGCCGGATCAGCTGCGGCAGCACCCGGCGCTGATCCTCGATGCCGTGGTCCTGGATCTCGATATAATAGTTGCCCTGCCCAAAAAGGACGTTGTAGTAAAGGACCGTTTGCTTGGCGCGCTCGTAGTCGCCGGCAAGCAGGGCCTGGGGCACCTCGCCCGCAAGGCAGGCCGACAGGCAGATCAGCCCCTCGTGATACTGCTCCAGCAGCTGTTTGTCCACCCGGGGCCTGGAGTAAAAGCCCTCCAAAAAGCCGGCCGAGACCATCTTGATAAGGTTTTTGTAGCCGGTCTCGTTTTTGCACAGCAGCACAAGGTGGTGGTTGCCATCGATCCGGTTGACCTTGTCGAACCGGGTGCGGGTGGCCACATACACCTCACAGCCAATGATGGGCTTGATGCCGGCATTTTGAGCCGCCATGTAAAACTCCACGCAGCCGTACATCGCCCCATGGTCGGTGATGGCAATGGCCGTCTGGCCCAGCTCCTTGAGCCGGTCAAACATCCGGTCGATGCGGCAGGCGCCGTCCAGAAGGCTATATTCGGTGTGCACATGGAGATGAGTAAACTGACGTTCAGGCATTCTGTTTCCTTTCCTGCAGGCGGCGTGCCGTCTCCTCAAGCTTTTTGAGCCGGTGGGACAGGCCCGATTTGCTGATAGGCGGCTGGAAGGCGGCCGCAAGCTGCGCAAGCGAGTATTCCGGGTACTGCATCCGCAAGGCCGCCGCCTGCCGCAGCGGCTCGGGCAGTGCCTCCAACGCGCCCTGCTGCTGTAAATACCGGATGGCACGCGCCGTCTGGGCGTTTGCCACGGCGGTCTTGTCCATATTGGCGGTCTCGCAGTTGGTCAGGCGGTTGGTCATGTTGCGGATATCCTTGTAAATTTTGCTGTTCATCAGCTCCAGCGAGGCGCTGGTGGCCCCCATAAAGGTCAAAAGGTCCTCCACCTGCTCGCTGGCCTTTACATATACGACCCCCGCCCCCTTGCGCAGGGTGCGGCGCGGGGCAAACTCGTGCTCGGCCAAAAGGGCCTCAAAGTCCCGGGCAAGGTTGCGTCGGGGGGTGCTGAACTCCAAATTGTAGCCCTTTTGGGGGTCGGTCGCGGTGCCGCTGCACAAAAAGGCCACCGCCACAAACCAGCTTACACACTGGCCGCACGCCAGGTTTTGCGGGTTGATGCGCAGGCTGGCCTCCCGCCCGGTGTGACCAAAGCATTCCAGCATCCGGCGCACCTCCTGCGGGTCTTTTACCGCAAACTCGTACACCGTGCCGCCCGCGCGCAGCTTTGTGGTAAGGCTGCCCCCCAGCCCGGCCATGCGGTAGGCCCGCTGGATGCAGCGGGCGGCCTCCTCCAGCTCGGTCTGCACCACCACCCCGCGCGAGTCAAAGTAGCGCCCAAAGCAGGCCGCCGCGTAGCTGGCCGCCCTGGCACAGCAGGGGCGGCTGAGCCTGCGCGCGCTGATCTCCTGCTTGATCCGCTGCGAAAAACTCACCCTCTGCGCCCTCCTTTGCATTCCTTAACAAGCGGCAGCATCCCGGCCGGCTGCGCCGGCGTTTTGCGCCGCGCTTTGCTTTGCACGGCGCCGGGCCGGCCCCCAGGGGTTCAGGAGGTCCGGTAGGCGTCCCGGTGCTGCACGCTGCACCGGTAGCCCAGCTGTTGGCAGTACTCCCCCAGCAGCCGCGCAAAGGTGATGGACCGGTGCTTGCCCCCGGTACAGCCCACCGCGATGGTCAGCTGGCTTTTGCCCTCCTTGACATAGAGCGGCAGCGAGTACTCCAGCAGGGCCTTGAGGCGTTCCAACAGCTGCTGCGATTCCTCAAACTGCATCACATAGTCAAAGACCTCCTGATCCAGGCCGGTCTTTTCCTTGAGCTGCGGCACATAAAAGGGGTTGGGCAAGCAGCGCACGTCAAAGGCGATGTCCGCCTCCTTGGGCAGCCCGAACTTGAAGCCAAACGAGACCACCGAAACCCCCATCGCCTCCCGCTCGCCCCCCAAGAACAAACTGCAGATGCGCTCCTTGTGCTGGGCGGTGGAGAGCAGCGAGGTGTCCACAATGTAGTTTGCCCGCTCAAAGAGCGGCCGCAGGATCTGGCGCTCCCGCGTAAGCGCCTCGGATACAGAGACCCCCTTGCTCAGGCTGATGGGATGGCGGCGGCGGGTCTCCTTGTACCGGCGCTCCAGCACATCGTCGGTAGCGTCCAAAAACAAGATTTCGTAGTCCACCCGTTTTTCGTCCAGGCTGGCCAGGGCCTCCTCCATCTCGCGGGTGGAGCGCGCGCCCCGGATGTCCAGCACCACCGCCACCTTTTCCAGCTGGTTTTCGCCCTGCAGGGCAAAATCCACCAGGCGGGGCATCAGCCCGGCGGGGATGTTGTCGATGCAAAAAAAGCCGATGTCCTCCAGCGCGTTTACCGCCAGAGACTTGCCCGCGCCCGAAAGCCCGGTTACGATCAGCAGGTCCATGCCCGTTTGTCCCTCCCTTTGCCATGCGTCCTTGTGCCCTTTTTGATCCCCTCTGCCCTTTAACAGCCGCGGCGGCTCACCGCACCACCTGTACCTCGCGCTCCAGCAAAAAGCCGGTCTGCTCCTTTACAATGCGGGCCACCTCGTCGGTCAGGCGCAGCACGTCCTCGCAGCTGGCCCCGCCCAGGTTTACCACAAAACCGCTGTGCTTCTGGCTCACGGCGGCCCCCCCTACCCGGAAGCCCTTGAGCCCGCACTGCTCGATCAGCGCGGCGGCAAAGGCCCCTTTGGGGCGCTTGAAGGCGCTGCCGGCGCTGGGCAGCTCCAGCGGCTGCTTGGCCCGGCGGCGGGCAAGGCAGTCGGCCATGGCCGCGTTGATGGCCTGGACCTCGCCCGGGCGCAGCGCAAAGCGGGCCGAGAGGATGCACCAGCCCTTTTGCTGCTGGAAGATGCTGGCGCGGTAATCCAGCTGCAGTTCCCCGGCCGGCAGGGAGCGCACCGCGCCGGTCTCGTCCGCAAACGAAACCTCGGCCAGCACGTCCTTTATCTCGCCCCCATAGGCGCCCGCGTTCATATACACCGCGCCGCCCACGCTGCCCGGGATGCCCATGGCAAATTCCAGCCCCGTAAGCCCCGCCGCGGCCGCGGCCGTGCACAGCCGCCCCAGCGGGGCCCCGGCCCATGCTGTAATGCTGTTTTGCTTTACGGTTATATCCTCCTGGCCCTGGGCCCCGTCCAGGCAGAGCACCGCCCCGTCAAAGCCCTCGTCGGCAAAAAGCAGGTTGGAGCCCCGGCCCATCAGGGTATACCGCACGCCAAGGCCGCGGCAGAGCGCAAGGGCCTGCAAAAGCTGCTCCTCGTTTTGCAGGGCCGCAAACAGCGCAGCCGGCCCGCCAATTTTAAAGGTGGTGTGCCGGGCCAGGGGTTCCCCGGCAGTAACAGGGATCCCCCGCTGCCGCAGTGCGGCTTCCAGCTCCTGCTGCCCCTCCATGCGTTTTCCTCCTTTGGCTTTGGCCGCTTAAAATGCGCGGGCGCCCGGCTGGTTGCCCAGATTCGCAGCTCCCACAAGCCCCGCGTCGTTGCGCAGCTGGGCGGTTTTCAGGGTGACCCGCTTATTGCTGGCGCGGGCGTATTCCTCGCGGTCGATGTATTCCCGCAAGGGGGCCAGCAGGGTCTCGCCCTCCTTGGAAACGCCGCCCCCGATGCAGATGATCTCGGGCTGGAAGATGTTTACCACGTCGGTAAGGCCGCAGCCCACATACTCGGTAAAGGTTTTGATCACCTCTGTGGCCAGGGGATCCCCCGCGCGCATACCGTCGTAGGCGGTCTTGGCGTTCACCTTGTCCAGATCGCCGTCCACAAGGCCCCACATCATATTGTCCGGGTGCTGGCGCATGGCCTCGCGGGTGTCCTCGGTGAGGGCGCGGGCCGAGGCGTACTTTTCCCAGCAGCCCCTGCGCCCGCACATGCAGGGCCGGCCGCCCTTTACGATCACCATATGCCCCAGCTCGGCCCCCGCGTGGTTGTAGCCCGAAAAGATCTTGCCGTCGATGATCACGCCGCAGCCAATGCCGGTGCCCAGGGTAATGGCTACCGCGTACTTGGCCCCTTTGGCCGCGCCGGCAATGTACTCGCCGTAGGCGGCGGCGTTGGCGTCGTTTTCAATAAATACCTTACAGCCCAAAAGCTCGTGCATATCTTGGGCAAGGGGCCAGTTGTTGTAGCCAAAATTGGCGTTGAACTCCACCATACCGGTGGCCCCGTTGACACTGCCCGGCGTGCCGATGCCCACCCATTTGACCTGCTCAAAGGGCACCCCGCCCTCCTGCGCCACCTGCCGGCAGAGCCCGGCAATGCTCTCTTCCACCTCGCTGGCCGGGCGGGGCAGATTGGTATCGCAGGAGGCCTTGGCCACGATCTGCAGGTTTTCGTCCACCAGGCCCGCCTTGATGGCCGTGCCGCCTAAGTCCACCCCGATGGTATACTGCTTTTCCATGCTGTTTATTCCTCCAATCCCAAACGGTTCAAAAGCTCTTTTGCCGCATTGTAGCCCATCTTTTTCTGCCGGTTGCTGATGGCCGCCGTCTCCAGGATCACGGCCAGGTTGCGTCCGGGCATCACCGGGATGACCGTGCTGGGGATATGTACCCCCAAAATATCGTATGTTTCGCTTTCCAGGCCGGTGCGGCTGTAGTTTTTGGTCTTGTCCCAGGGCTCCAGCTCGATGACCAGGTCCACCTTTTCGCTCACCTTTACAGAGCCTATGCCAAACACCCGCGCCACATTCACGATGCCGATGCCCCGCAGCTCGATAAAATGCCGGATATTGTCGGGCGAGGTACCCACGATCGACCGGTTGGACACCCGGCGCAGCTCCACCGCGTCGTCCGCGATCAGGCGGTGGCCGCGCTTGACCAGCTCCACCGCCGTCTCGCTTTTGCCGACCCCGCTGTCGCCCAGAATGAGGATGCCCTCGCCGTATACCTCCACAAAAACCCCATGCCGGGTCACGCGGGGGGCCAGTTCCACATTGAGGATGCCGATCAGATCCCCCATCAGGGTGGAGGTGGCTTCGCCCGAGAGCAGCAGCGGCACCTGGTACTGGCGGGCAAACTCCAGCATTTCGGGCATCGGCTCAAGGCTGCGGGTCAGGATCACGGTGGGGGGCTTGAGCGAAAACAGGGTGTCCAGCCGGGCGCGGCGGTCCTCGGGCGGCAGCTCCTCAAGGTAGGCGTACTCCACCTTGCCGCAGATCTGGATGCGGGTGGCGTCAAAATAGCGGGAGTAGCCCGCAAACAAAATGCCGGGACGGTTGACCTCCGCAGCATAGATGGGGATCTCCTCCAGCGGCTTTGGGGTATACGCGGTGTCCATCTTAAGCTGGGAGGCAAGCTTGCTCAGCATCACGGAAAACTGCGGCATATACAATGCACCCTTTCCTGCGTTTATAGATAGTTTTATTATATCGGATGGCCCGCCGTATGGCAATATTTTGCATCAGATGCCGCAGGATTTTTTTGCCGTTTTGTGATAGGCAGGCCCCAAAAGCGCGCCAATGCGCAAAAAAGGCAGGCCAAAAAAGGGCCGCCGCAGCCGGGGGTTTGCAAGCCTTTGCTAAAAATTATCGCATTATCGTTAATAATTGCAAAAGTATTTGGTTTTGCTTTTCCCGAGCATATTTGCTATACTTAAATACAATTACAAAGCCGCCGCACCGGCGGCGCGGCATTTCCAAAGGAGCGTAAAAAGCTATGCGCATTGCCATTTTTGCAGAGACCTACTACCCCTTTATCAGCGGTGTGGTGACCCATATCGAAACCCTCAAGCTGGGCCTGGAGGCAAAAGGCCACCAGGTGCTGATCGTGACCATGAGCCCCAAGGCCGAGCACCATTACATCAAGGATGGGGTGCTCTACTGCCCGGCCCTGCCTCTCAAGCGCATCTATGGCTATGGGGTAGCCAACCCCCTGAACCTGCAGCGGCTGCGGATCATTGCGGAGTTTGACCCGGACATCATCCACATCCACACCGAGTTTACCATGGGCATTTTTGGCCTGTGGGCCGCAAAACAGCTTAAAAAGCCGGTGGTTTACACCCTGCACACCATGTACGACGATTATATGTGCTATATCTCCAAGCGCGAGCGGATGCAAAAGCTGGTAAAGCCGGGGGCGCACATGTACTTCCGCAATGTGGCCAAAAAATCCACCGAGATCATCGGCCCCTCCCTCAAGGTGGTGGAATACCTGCGCCGCTGCAATGTGGACCGGCATATCAACATCATCCCCAACACGGTGGACCTCTCAAACTTTCTGCCCCAAAACGTTGCGCCGGAAAAAATTCAGGAGGTCAGGGACCGTTTGGGCATCCGCCCCGGCGACACCGCCCTGTGCTTTGTGGGAAGGCTTGGCATTGAAAAAAGCCTAGATGTGCTGATCGAGTATTTTGGCCGGCAGTTTGCGGGGCAAAGCGAGTACAAGCTGTTTGTGATCGGCGAGGGGCCCGAGCGCAAAAACCTCGAAAACCAGATCGCCGAACACGGCCTTGCGCGCCAGGTGTTTTTGCTGGGCAAGATCGACCACGAGCTGCTGCCCCCCTATTACCACGCCTGCGACGCCTTTGCAACGGCCTCCCTTTCCGAGATCAACTCGATCTCGATGCTGGAGGCCATGGCCAGCGGCCTGTATGTGCTGCAGCGGCTGGACATCTACAACAAAAACCAGATCACCGAGGGCATCAACGGCGCGCTGTACACCTCCGCCGCCGAGTTTGGCAGCCTGGTGCGGGAGGAAGCCGCCCTGGACGCCGACGCCCGCCTGGCCCGGCGGCGCAATGTGACCGATTCCACCCAAAAATACGGCCGCAGCGAGTTTATTGCGGCGGTAACCAATGTGTACGAGCGCGCCATGGCCGAATATGCGGCCAAGCACTCCTGAAGCTTATTTACATCAAAACGGCAGGCCTGCAGAACTCCTCTGCGGCCTGCCTTTTTAATGGCAGGTTTTTGGGCTTTACAGCATCCGGGCCTCGCAAACCCAGAGCACCGTATCCTGCTGATAGAGGGTCCCCTGCCGGGCCTGCCGTTCGGCCGCCGCGGCGTTGAGGTTATCCAGATAACTGCGCAGTAAAAACACGTCGTTGCCCTCGGCAAGGGTCTCGCTGGTCATCTGCCGGGCAAGGCCCGCCAGCCAAGTGCGCAAAAAGGCCTCGTATTGTTCGTCCGCAAGGGGGCTCTGCGCGCCGTGCCGGGTCTCGACCCGGCGGATATCCCCCTGCAAAAATACCTCGAGGCGCAGCCTGCCTCCCTGCTGCCGTGGGCAGTAGACCGCCCGGGCCGAGTGCAGGGTAAACGAAACGGTATCCTCCGGCCCCCCGGCGGTAAAGCGCAGGGTGTTTTGCTGGCCGCTCAATAAAAGCGCCATCGAGAGCTGATTCTGGTCCCAGCGGTGGGCCGGCCGGCCCTGGGCGTAGACGGTAAGCCCATCCGGCACGGCGGCGCCCTCCTTCAGGTCTACCTTAAGGTTTGGCAGCAGCCCGCCCTGCGCCGCATCCCCCAGCTGGTAGAGGTAGCAGTGGTAACCGCCCCGTTTGCGTACCTGCTCCACGCTCGCAAGCAGGCCGTCCACCGTTTCGGGCTGGGCGGCCAGGGCCCCGGCCGGCAGGTCGGTAAGGTAAACGGTCACATTTGGCCGGCCGGTCTCCTGCCGCACCAGATACTCCACCGCCTCGTAAAGGCCCTCCTGCGCAAGCCGGGGGCCGATCAGCAGCAGCTCGTTCTGGCCGTAAAACAGTTCCTCGCTGCGGCTTTGCTGGGCGTTTTGCAGCGCCTCGCGCACCGTAGCGCCCTGCCCTTCCACCAGCAGGGCGGTCTGCTCGGCGTCGGCCGCGTCGGCCGAGGGGGCGCCCTGCCAGCAGATGAGCTGTACCTGGTAGCCGCCGTTTTGGCGCTCGAGATAGATCCCCCGCAAAATGCCTTTGGTGCCGATGCCCACCGCGCCGCAGCCCGCGGCAAACAGGCAGGCAAAGAGGCAGAGGGGCAAAAGGCAAAGTATTTTTTTCATGGCTGTTTCCTCCAAAAGGCCGCGGAGATCAGCAGCAGCCACAAAAGCCCCTGCTGCACAAAATAGGCGCCGGCCGCGCCGGCAAACCCCCGCAAAAGCCCAAACAGGCCAAGGGTGAGCAGCAGGCCGGCAAGGCCCGCCACCTGCCGGCGCACCCTGGGCAGCGCTTTGCGCACCAGCCAGAGAAAGGCCCAGAAATACAGGCAGATTTTTAGATAAAACAGCAGCAGCCATACCCCAACGTGCACCGCGTCCAGCCGGCGGAACACCGAGATGCCCCCCAGCCGCGCAATGGTGTAGATAGGCTGGCTCTGCCGCAGGCCCGCCGCCCCCAGCACCGATTCGGCCAGGGCGGCCAGCAGGCTTTCCAGCCCAAAGCCCACCCCCAGCACCAGGGCGTACCCGCGGTACAGGGCGGCGCGGGGCGGCTTTTTTTGCCCATGCAGCAGCGCAAGCAGCAGGTACTCCGGCAAAAGCAGGGTGCGCGCCAGCAGCCCAAGCCCAGCCTGCCCCAAGGGGTCGGCGGGGTACAAAAGGTTTTCAAACCGCACCTGCGGCGCAACCGAAGCAAGCAGCAGCGCCAGCGAAAGCCCCAGCAGGGCCAGCACCAGTACCGACGCCCGGTTAAGCGCGCGCAGGCTGTAAGCCGCCGCGCAGCCGGCCACCCCCAGCGCCAGCGCCAAAAACCAAAACAGGGAGAGTTGGTCGGCCAGGACATAGTTGTAAAACCGCTGGCACTGCAAAAGTTCCATGGCGGCCGAAAGCGCCAGCACCCCGGCCAGCGCAAGGCAGAACCAGCCGGGCATCCGGCGGGAGGAGGCGGCCCGGCCGTAAAGGCAGAGCGCAAGGCAGAGCGCCGGCGCGGCCGCAAGGCCCGCCAGCAGGTACCCCTGGGCCGCCGGCTGCTGCACCGGCTGCCCAAATGGCCGGATAAAGCTGCCCGCCAGCGCCGTTACCAGCACCAGCGGCAGGGGCAAAAGGGGGCGCTGGGTGTTATGGCTCTGCATCCTGTCCCTCCCCGCCCGGCAGATCGCCGATCTCAAAGGGGTGCCTTGCAAGGCTTTTGAGCGAGACGCGCAGCACCCCATCCCGCACGCTGCCCCGGCCAAAGGGCGCAAGGGGCGAGGTGTACGGATAGCCGAAGGACTCCATGCCGCAGACCGAAAACAGCATGACCACAAACAAAGCCACCATGCCCGCCGGCCCCAGCATGCCCCCCGCAAACACAAACAGGATGCGCAGCACGGTAACTGGCTCGTACAGGGATGGAATGACAAAGGTGGAGATGCTGGTGAGCGCCGCGATGATCAGCACCGGGGTGCTGAGGATACCCGCCCCTACCGCGGCGTCCCCCACGATCAGGGCCGCCACCAGCCCCACGCTGTGGCCGATGGGCTTGGGCAGCCGCAGCCCGGCCTCCCGGATGATCTCCAAAAGCAGGATCACCAGCACCATTTCCAAAAAAAGCGGCCAGGGGGTGGCCCGCTCGGCCGCGGCAACCTTGTACAGCAGCTGGGGCGGCAAAAGCTCGGGGGTATACTGCACCGCACAGACAAAGCTGCCCGGCAGCAGCACGGCCAGCGCAAAGGCCAGGTATTTGAGCAGCCGGATAAAGCTGCAAAAATACGCCTTGGAGGCGTAATCGTCCAGGCTTTGAAAATGCTCGGTAAAAAAATAGGGCAGCACCATGGCAAAGGGGCTGCCGTTTACCAGCACCACTAACTTGCCCTCGCAGATCTTGGCGCAGGCCGTGGCCGGGCGCTCGGTATAGCCTACTTCGCTGAAAAACCCAAACCCGCTTTTTTGCAAAAAGGGGGCAAGGTAGCCGCTGTCCAGCACAAGGGGCAGCTTTGCGCTTTGCAGCTTTTGCCGCACCGAGGCAACCAGCTCCGGCCGGGCCATGGCCTTGTCGTAGCAGAGCACTACCTCGGTGTTGGTGCGCTCGCCCGCGCTCAGCAGCTCGATGGCAAAGCTTTCCCGCCGGATCAGGCGGCGCAGCAGGCTCACGTTGATCCGCAAAAGGTCGGTGAATCCCTCGCGGGAGCCCCGGATATTGCCCTCGCCCGAGGGCTCCTGCACCGAGCGCGCCTGCATGTTCTGGGTGGAAAGCGCAATGGCTTTACAGCTTCCGTCCAGCAACAGCACCGCCATACCGGCGGTAAGCCGGCGCACAAGCTCCTCAAAATCGGCCACCTCGCCGCTCTCGGCCGGGATGTCGGTGCCGTGCAGGATGTGCTGGTAAAGCTGCCAGCCGTTTGCCTTTTGCCCCTCCGGCCGGCTCAGGGCGTCCAGCAGGATGACCCAGAGCTTTTCGGTGCTGGAAAGGCCGTCGAACATGCAAACCGCGCACTGCACCCCCTGGATGCAGAGCCGTTTGGTATAAAGGTCCATCGAACTGCCAAACATCTCGTTCAGGTCGGCCAGATTCTGCCCAAGATCGGTGCTGAGCGGCTTTTGCATGGCGGCATCACCTCACTAAGGGGTAGTATGCCTGGCCGGCCGGGGTTTCATGCAAAAAGGGCGGGCAGCGCCGATGAAAGGGGCCGGTAATGCTATGTGGGTGATCCTGCTGCGTACCCTGCTGGTATATTTGACCACCATTGGGGCCATGCGGCTGATGGGCAAGCGCCAGCTGGGCGAGCTGCAGCCCTCCGAGCTGGTAACCACCATCCTGATCTCGAACCTTGCCTCGATCTCGATCGAATCGCCCGAACTGCCGCTCACTGCAAGCCTTGTGCCGGTGCTGCTGATCGCGGCGCTGGAGCTGCTTTTTTCGGCCCTCTGCTTCCGACTGGGCGGGTTTGCGCGGCTGCTCTCGGGCAAGCCGATGATCGTGATCCGGGACGGGAGGATCGACAAAAACACCCTGCGCCAGATGCGCATTACCATGGACGACCTGCTGGAGGCGCTGCGCGGCAAGGATATTTTTGATCCAAACGAGGTGGCATACGCGGTCGTGGAGACCAACGGGGCCTTGAGCGTGTGCAAAAAGTGGCAGAGCGAAACGCCGGCCCGGCAGGACCTTGGCCTGCCCACCCCGGCGGCCAAAAAGCCGATGCTGCCGCTGGTGATCGACGGGCGGATCGCGGCCGAAAACCTTGCCTTTTGCGGCAAAACCGAGGGCTGGGTGCACAAGGTGCTGGGGCAAAAAAAGGTACCCCTGGCGCACACCCTGCTGCTGCTGAGTGACGACACCGAGGAGTACCGGCTGATCAAAAAATAAAAAGGGCCAAAACAAGCGGGCAAAAGGCCGGGCGCCAGAGGCAGCCGCACAGCCCCCGAACGGCCCGCCCCAAAAGGAGGAGACGGCAATGCGGCGCATTTATGCTGCGTTTGGCATTTTGGCGGCCATTTTTGTGCTGGCGCTGTACAGCACAAGGCTGGTAAAAACCACCACCGAGCGGCTTTGCCGTGGGCTGGACGAGGTGGAGGCCGCCTGCGGCGAGGGCCGCTACGAGCAGGCCGCCGCGCTGGTGCGGCAGCTGAACAGCTACTATACCCGGCAGGAGCACCAGCTGGCGCTGTTTATCAAGCGGGATTTTTTAAGCGCCGCCGCCGGCGCGCTGGCCGGGCTGGAGGCCTACACCCGGGAGGAGAGCCTGCCCGACCTGCAAAGCGAGGCCCGCAAGGCCCGCGCCCAGATCGAGGCGGTGCGGCATTTATTTTTCAGTATGCTGTGAGCGGCTGTCCAATAGCTCCTTGAGCTCGTCCATAAAGGTGTTGATGTCGCTGAACTGGCGGTAGACCGACGCAAAGCGCACATAGGCCACCTCGTCGATGCCCTTGAGCTGCTGCATGGCCAGCTCGCCCACCTCCCGGGAGGTGATTTCCCGCTCGTAGGAGTTGAGCACCGTCTGCTCGATGTTGTTTACCGCGCTTTCCAGCATCTGGTAGCTCACCGGCCGCTTTTCGCAGGCGCGCAGCATGCCGCCCAGCAGCTTTTGCCGGTCAAACGCCTCGCGGGAGCGGTCTTTTTTTACCACGATTACCGGCACGGTCTCCACGATCTCATAGGTGGTAAACCGCTTGGCGCAGCAAAGGCACTCCCGCCGGCGGCGGATCTTCTCGCCGTCCTCGGTGGGGCGGGAGTCGATCACCTTGGATTCCAGTTCTCCGCAATAGGGGCACTTCATGGCTGCTCCTCCTTGATCTGTTGTTGGATCGACTGGATGGCCTGCATCGCCTCTTGCAGCTGCTGCGGCTGGCCAAAGTCGTCCCGGTAAAGCTCGATCACAGCGCTGCCCGCAAAGCCCCCGGCATACAGGGTGCGCAGCAGGCGTGCAAAATCAAAGCTGCCCTCGCCGGGCGGGATGCAGTCCCGGCCGGGCGCCTCGTCGCTCAGGTGCAGGTGGCAGATATTCTCCGGGCCCATGGCCGCGGCCACCTCGTAAATGTCCGCCCCGGCCCGGCGGGCCTGCTTGAGGTCCAGCACAAACCTGAGCGGCCGGCTGGCGTACCGGCGCAGCGCGCGCAGCGCCTCGGGCTGGCCGCACTGGCAGCGCTCCACATTCTCGTGCGCCACCGTAACGCCGTACCGCTCCCCCTCCTCGCACAGGCGGCAAAACCGCGCGGCGTATTCCTGCATGGGCAGCGGGCGGGCCTTGTGGTTGCCGTGAAAGACCAGGATCTTCGCGCCCAGCGCCCGGCAGGCCTCAAAATACCGGCGGTAGAGCAAAAGGCCGTCCTCAAAGCGGGTGTCGTAGGCGGTAAAAAACAGGAACGGCTCCAGCCCGCAGGTAAACGGATGCACCGACACCACCGGCACACCGGCCTTTTGCCGGGCGCGGCAGAGGGCCTCGAGATAGGGCGGATCCCACTCGCGGAAGGTATTTAAAAAAACCTCGATACAGCCCGGGCGCAAAGCAAGGGTGCGTTCCAGGCTTTCAAGGGTGTCCTGCGGGTAAAAGCAGGCTGTGGAAATGCCGCACTGCATCGCGTAAATCCCCCTTTCCCGGGCCTTTTGCGCCGGCCGCCAGGCCGTATCCGGCAAGGGGCGCGTCCGGCCGCCCCTTGCCGCGGGATGTAAATGAAAAAGCAAAAGCGGCAGGGGCCGCGGCGGCATCCGCCGCTGTACCCCTGCCTTTTTGCCGTGTTACCGGGCCTTTTTTGGTTTGCGGCCCTCCCAGCAGACCCACAGGGAGGTGGTGACGCACAGCGAGGTGTACACACCCGAAATCATGCCCACCATCAGCGGCAGGGCAAAGGTAAAGATGCTGTCCAGCCCAAACAGCGCCGCCACCACACAGATAGTGCACAGGGCCAGGCAGGTGGTGACCGTGGTGTTGATCGAGCGGCGCAGGCTCTGGTTGACGCTCAGGTTTACCAGCTGCTCAAAGGGCATACGGCTGCCAAAGAGGCCGCGGTTTTCGCGGATGCGGTCGTACATGACCACCGTGTCGTTGATGGAATAGCCCAAAATGGTCAGCATGGCCGCGATAAAGTTGCCGTTGAGCGGGATGCGCAGCAGCACAAACACGCCAAACACAACGATAAGGTCGTTGATCAGGGCGATCACCGCCATAACGCCCGCCGGCAGGCCGCCGATCTTCCTGAAACGGATGGCGATATAAATCAAGATCAGCACAATGGCGGCCAGCACCGCAACCAAGCTCTTGGCCAAAAACTCCTTGCCGATGGTGGGGTTGACGTTGCTCATGGAAAGCTGCTCAAACCCATTTTCCGGGCACTTTTCCTCAAGGCTGGCCATCAGAGCGGCAAGCTCGGCGGTGTCCACCGTATCCGCGCCGGGCATGGTGATGGTGAGCGAATGCTCGCCAGTGGCCGCGTTTTCGCCGGTTTGCAGCGAAACACCGCCGCCCAGCGCCTGTTCGGCCACCGCCTGCACGCCGGGCAGATCCAGCTCGCCCTCGTAGCCCAGGGTGATCATGGCGCCGCCCTTAAACTGGATGTCCATCGAAACGCCCAGGGCAAGGCTGCACACCAGCACCAGCGCCAGGATCCCGCCGGAGATGCCCAAAAAGAGTTTGCGTTTGGCAATGATGCCATATTTGGCGTTTTGCCCGGCATTTCCGCCGCTTGCCGCCTCGCCCTTGGGCGCGCCGTACAGCCAGGGCGCGCGCAGCGCCTTGATGCGGGAAGCGCCCCGGATCATCAGCCGGGTGCAGAGCACCCCAAACAGGAAGTTGAGCAGCACGCCCACCAAAAGGGTGTAGCCGAAGGAATAGATGGTGCCGGCGGTAGAGGGCCCAAACCAGCGGAAGATCAGGCTGAACAGCTTGGCAAAGGGGCCGTCGGTGGGGCCAAAGGCACCCATGAGCACCGCCGCCACGATCACCACGGTGACGTTGCCGTCCACAATGGGGGCCAGCCCGCGCGAAAAGCCCGCGCTGAGCGCGCCGTCCAGCGTTTTGCCGGCCTTGAGTTCCTCTTTGATGCGTTCAGCCGTGATCACGTTGGCATCCACACCCATGCCGATGGCCAGGATGATGCCCGCGATGCCGGGCAGGGTGAGGGTAAAGCTGTTAAAGGCGGGCAGGTAGCCGGATACCGCCGCAAGGGTGGCCGCCACCTGGCCCAGCAGGGCCACGCAGGCCAGCAGGCCGGGCAGCCGGTAAAAGGCCACCATATACACCAGCACCAGCAAAAAGGCGATGACGCCGGCCAGCACCATGGCCTCGAGGCTGCGCGCGCCAAGGCTGGGGCTGATGGTGCTGTAGCTCTCGGCCGAAAGCGCAAAGGGAAGCGCGCCGGAGTTGATCTGGTTGGCCAGCGAGATCACGCTCTCCCGCGTAAAGTTGCCGCTGATCACCGCCTCGCCGTCGGTAATGGCGTCGTTTACGGTGGCGGTGCTGATGCAGGCGTCGTCCAGCCAGATGCTGATATACCCGCGGGAGGCCGCCAGTTCGGTGGTGGCGTCCGCAAAGGCCTGCTTGCCGCTGTCCTCAAAGCGCAGCGCCACATAATACTCGTTTGCGCCGGTGGCGCTGAGTTGGCCGTACTGGGGGCTGGCCGATGCAACGTCCGAGCCGTCCAGGATCAGTTCGCCGTCCGCGGCGCTGCCCTTGCGGAAGGTCATATAGGCGGTGGTGCCGATCTCCCGGATCGCCGCCTCAGGGTTAAACTCGCTCTCCCCCTCTTTCCAGGGGAAACGCACGATGATGCGGTCTTTATCATAATCGATATAGACCTCGCTGTCGGTGATGTTCAGGTTGACCAGTCGCTGCTGGATCACCGTTTCGGCCGCATCCATCTGCTCGCGGGTGGCATCGTAGCCGCCCGCCGGCATAAAGGTCACGTCCACGCCGCCCCGGATGTCGATGCCGAAGCGGATGTCCTGCGCACCCTTGATCCAGGTGGTGGTGGTGTCGCCGTACTGGGAGTACACGCCAAAAAAGGCGGTGTACGCAAATACGGCGATGAGCAGCACCAGTACGACCAGGTGCCAGGCTCTGCCTTTTTTCTTCATCTTGGAACCTCCAAACCACACCCGTTCCGCCCTTTGAAGGGCAGGGCCGGGCGGTTCTTTTTTATTTCACGCCCCCGCACGGCCCGGCGCAGCCGGGCCGGCAAAGGGCCTTGAAGCGTAGTTTTGCAAACGCGCGGCGCCGCACTCAGGCGGCCTTTTTGAGCAGCAGCTCCACCGTGGCCAGCCGGGCCGAGATGCACAGCAGCTTTGCCGCGGTGCCAAGCTCCTCAAGGCTGGGGTAGGTGGGAGCGATGCGCAGATGGCGGTCCTGCGGGTCCAGCCCATAGGGGTAGGCCGCGCCCGCGCTGGTAAGCACCACCCCGCACTCTGCGCACAGCTGCACCGTGCGCTTGGCGCAGCCGTCCTGCAAATACAGGCTGATAAAATACCCGCCCTTGGGGTCGGTCCAGCGGGCGATGGGCCCGCAGCCGGCAAACCCGGCCGCAAAGGTATCCTTGACCAGCTGGAACTTGGGCTCCAGGATAGCCCGGTGCTTTTTCATGTGGGCCAGCACACCGGCCTTGTTTTTGAGAAACTGCACATGCCGCAGCTGGTTCATCTTATCGTAGCTGATGAGCATCGGGGTCATGTTTTTGGTGATATAGCGCACATTGTGTTCGCTTGCACCCACCGCGGCCACCCCCGCGCCGGGATAGGTGATCTTGCTGGTGGAGCAGAACATGACCGGGCGGTCCGGGCAGCCGGCCTGCTTGCACTCTTCCAGAATATTGGCGGCTTCCAAGATCTCGTCGGTAAGGTGGTGCACGCAGTAGGCGTCGTCCCACATGATCTTAAAGTCCGGCGCGGCGGTCTGCATCCGGGCCAAGCGGCGCACCGTCTCGTCGCTGTAAACCACCCCGTCCGGGTTGGAGTAGACCGGCACGCACCAGATGCCCTTGATGGTCTCGTCCTCCCGCACTAATCTTTCCACCAGGTCCATGTCCGGGCCGTTTTCGTCCATGGGGATGGACAGCATCTGGAAGCCAAAATACTCGGTGACCCGGAAATGCCGGTCGTACCCCGGCACCGGGCACAAAAACTTGATATTGTTGCAAAAGCGCCAGGGGCGCACGCTGTCGGCCCAGCCGGCCCGCCAGCCAAGGTCGATGAGGTAGTACATCATCGAAAGGGAGGAGTTGCCGCAAACGATCACCTCGCCGGCATCCAGCCCAAACAGCTCGGCAAAAAAGCGGCGCGCCTCGGGCATGCCCTCCAAAAGGCCGTAGTTACGGGCGTCCACCCCGTTTTCGCCAATATAATCCTCCATGCGCAGCATCTCCATCGAGAGGTCCAGCTGCTGCGGGCAAGGCTTGCCGCGGGACATATCCAGCCTGAGCCCCATGGCCTTGTAGCGGCCATACTCGGCCAGCAGCGCCTGCTGCTCCTGCTCAAGGGCCGCCTTGTCCATACGCAGATAATCCGTCATCCGTGTGTTCCCTCTTTCCCCTCTTTTATCTTCCCACTCTATGCATCGGTACGCCGCCGTGCGCTTTGCCCCGGCCCCTCTTTTGCCGGCAGGCGCCGCTTTGGCGGGGCGGCTTTGTTTTCTTATGGAACCGCCGCCAATGGGCGTACTCGTTTATTATAGTATAAAGCGCTTTTGGAAACAAGACTTCCCCCGCCAAAAATTCCCTATTTTTTCGCGCAAACAGCGGTGCGCACGGCAAATTGCCGTGCGCACCGCTGGCTGTTCCATTGCCAAAGGGCAAAGCGCGGGGCTGCCCCTCCCCTTTTACCCTTTGTCGGCGGGCAGTTTTTTGGGCCGGCCCCGGCGGGGCTTTGGCGGCTGCCCCGGCGCGGGCGCGGCGTCCCTTTTGAGCACCGGGGCAAGGTACTGCCCGGTGTAGGAGGCCGGGTTCTGGGCTACCTCCTCAGGGGTGCCCTCGGCGATCACCCGCCCGCCGGCCGCGCCGCCCTCGGGGCCAAGGTCGATGATGTGGTCGGCCCGCTTGATGATGTCGAGGTTGTGCTCGATCACCACCACCGTGTTGCCCGAATCCACCAGCTTGTCCAGCACCTGGATCAGCCGGTGTACGTCGGCCACATGCAGGCCGGTGGTGGGCTCGTCCAGGATATACACGGTCTGGCCGGTCTCGCGCCGGGCCAGCTCCAGCGCCAGCTTGACCCGCTGCGCCTCACCGCCCGAGAGGGTAGTGGCGCTCTGCCCCAGCTGAATGTAGCCAAGGCCCACGTCCAAAAGGGTCTGCAGCTTGCGCTGGATGCGCGGGATGTTGGCAAAAAAGGTGCAGGCCTCCTCCACCGTCATGTTCAATACGTCCGAGATGGTCTTTTCCTTATACTTTACCTCCAGGGTCTCGCGGTTGTAGCGCGCCCCCTTGCACACCTCGCAGGGCACAAAGATGTCCGGCAGAAAGTGCATCTCGATCTGCACGATGCCGTCGCCCTCGCAGGCCTCGCACCGGCCGCCCTTTACATTAAAGCTGAACCGTCCCGGCCCATAGCCGCGGATCTTGGCGTCCTGGGTTTGGGCAAATACATTGCGGATGTCGGTAAAAACGCCGGTGTAGGTGGCGGGGTTGGAGCGCGGGGTGCGCCCGATGGGGGCCTGGTCGATGCCAATGACCTTGTCCACATATTCCAGCCCGTCGATCCGCTCAAACTTGCCGGGCCGGCGCTTGGCCCCATTGAGTTCCATGGCCAGCGCCTTGTACAAAATTTCGTTGATCAGGCTGGATTTGCCGCTGCCGGATACCCCGGTCACACAGACCAGCTTGCCCAGCGGGATGCTGACCCGGACGTTTTGCAGGTTGTTTTCGGCCGCGCCCACAATGGTCAGCCGTTTGCCGGTGCCCTTGCGGCGCAAGGCGGGCACCTCGATGCGCTTTTTGCCCGAGAGGTACTGCCCGGTGATGCTGCGCGGCTCGGCGCAGAGGTCCTCCACGCTGCCCGCGGCCACCACCTCACCGCCGTGCACCCCCGCGCCGGGGCCGATGTCCACAATATAATCGGCCTGGCGCATGGTGTCCTCGTCGTGCTCCACCACCACAAGGGTATTGCCCAGGTCCCGCAGCCGCTTGAGGGTTGCGATCAGCTTATCGTTGTCCCGCTGGTGCAGGCCGATGCTGGGCTCGTCCAGCACATACAACACGCCGGTGAGCGCGCTGCCGATCTGGGTGGCCAGCCGGATGCGCTGGCTCTCCCCGCCCGACAGGCCGGCCGCCCCGCGCGAGAGGGTGAGGTAGTCCAGCCCGACGCTCTGCAAAAAGCCCAGCCGCTCCCGCACCTCCTTGAGCACCCCATCGCCGATCAGGTGCTCGCGGTCGGTCAGCTGCATGCTGTTTACAAACTCCAGCTCCTCCCGCACGCTCATGGCGCAGAATTCGCTGATGTTTTTGCCCGCCACCGTTACCCCAAGGCTGGCGGCCTTGAGCCGGCGGCCGTGGCAGCTGGGGCACTCCACCCCGTTCATCACGGTGGCGATCTCCTCTTTCATCCACTCGCTGCTGGTCTCGCGGAACCGCCGCTCCAGATTGTTGACGATGCCCTCAAAATCGTTGAGGTACCGCCCCGAGCCAAACTCGTTTTCGCGGTGCATCTCGATCCGCTCGCCCTTGGTGCCAAACAGGATAGCGTCCACCGCCTCCCGGCTCATATCCTTCACGGGGGTGTCCAGTGTAAAGCCATACCGCTTGCCAAGGCCCTCGTAGTACATCTCGCTCATCGAGCCCTCGGCGTAGTACCAGCCGCTGGCCTTGATGGCCCCCTGCCGGATCGAGAGTTTTTTGTTGGGGATGATGAGGTCGGGATCCACCTTCATAAAGGTGCCAAGGCCGGTGCAGGTTTCGCAGGCGCCAAAGGGGTTGTTGAAGCTGAACATCCGGGGGGCCAACTCGTCGATCGAAACGCCGTGCTCGGGGCAGGCGTAGCTCTGGCTGAACTGCAGCTCCCTGCCGCCGATCACGTCGATGCTCACAAGGCCGTCGGTCAGGCCAAGGGCGGTCTCTAAGCTGTCGGCCAGGCGGCTGCGGATGCCCTCGTGCAGGGCCAGCCGGTCCACCACGATCTCCACCGTGTGCTTTTTGTTTTTTTCCAGGCTGATCTCCTCGTCCAGTTCGTAAAGGCTGCCGTCCACCCGCACCCGGGCAAAGCCGCCGCGGCGGGCGGCGTCCAGCTCCTTTTGCTGGGTGCCCTTGCGCCCGCGCACCACCGGGGCCAGCACCTGGAAGCGGGTGCCCTCGGGCAGTTCCAAAATGGCGTCCACCATCTGGTCCACCGTCTGCTGCTGGATCACCCGGCCGCAGACCGGGCAGTGCGGGATGCCGATGCGCGCGTACAAAAGGCGCAGGTAATCGTAAATTTCGGTCACGGTGCCCACGGTGGAGCGGGGGTTGCGGCTGGTGGTTTTTTGGTCGATCGAGATGGCCGGCGACAGGCCGGTGATCTCGTCCACGTCCGGCTTTTCCATCTGGCCCAAAAACATCCGGGCATAGCTGGAAAGGCTCTCCATATAGCGGCGCTGGCCGTCGGCGTAAATGGTGTCAAACGCGAGGCTGGATTTGCCCGAACCGGACAGGCCGGTCATCACCACCAGCTTGTCGCGCGGGATGGACAGGCTGATGTTTTTGAGGTTGTGCTCCCGCGCGCCCTTGATTACAATTTTATCGTTGCCCAAAGTGTATACGTCCCTTTCCCTCTTGATTGCCGCCGCCCCTTAAGGGGTATGGCGGGTTCAGTGCCGCCCCCGCCGTTTTTTGGGCGCGGGGGTGTCCTCGCTGGGGTTTTCGCCCCGGCGCAGCTTGTCGATACGGTCCCGCAAAAAGGCCGCGTGCTCAAACTCTAAGAGCTTTGCCGCCTCCTTCATCTCCCGGGTCAGCCGGGTGATCAGCTGCTCCCGCTCGGCCTTGCCCATCCGGCGGGTGCCAAGCTTCTGGTTTTCCTTGCGGTCGCTGATCTCGATGCCCTCGCGGATGCTCTTGACGATGGTGGTGGGGGTGATGCCGTGGGCCGCGTTGTAGGCCATCTGGATGCCGCGGCGGCGCTCGGTCTCGGTGATGGCCCGCTCCATGCTGGGGGTCACCTCGTCCGCGTACATCACCACCACCCCCTCGGCGTTGCGGGCCGCCCGGCCGATGGTCTGGATCAGGCTGGTCTCGCTGCGCAGAAAGCCCTCCTTGTCCGCATCGAGGATCGCCACCAGCGAGACCTCGGGCAGGTCCAGGCCCTCCCGCAGCAGGTTGATGCCCACGATCACGTCAATGGCGCCGCTGCGCAGGTCCTTGATCAGCTCCATCCGCTCAAAGGTATCCACCTCATGGTGCATATACTTGACCTTGACCCCATGCTCGGTGAGGAAATCGGTGAGGTCCTCGGCCATCTTTTTGGTCAGGGTGGTCACCAGCACCCGCTCGTTTTTGGCGGCCCGCAGGTTGATCTCGCCCAAAAGGTCCTCGATCTGCCCCTCCACCGGTTTTACCACGATCTGCGGGTCCAGAAGGCCGGTGGGCCGGATGACCTGCTCGGCAACGCGGGTGCTCTCGGCCCGCTCGTACTCGCCCGGGGTGGCGCTGACAAACACGATCTGGTTCAGCTTTTGCAGCGCCTCCTCAAACCGCAGGGGGCGGTTGTCAAAGGCGGAGGGCAGCCGGAAGCCAAAATCCACCAGGGTGCGCTTGCGGGCATAGTCGCCCCCATACATGGCCCGCAGCTGGGGCAGCATCACATGGCTCTCGTCCACAAACAAAAGAAAATCCTTTGGGAAGTAATCCAAAAGGGTGGTGGGGGTGGAGCCGGGCGCGCGGCCCGAGAGCACCGCCGAATAGTTCTCGATGCCCTTGCAGACCCCCACCTCCCCCAGCATTTCCATGTCGTAGTTGGTGCGCTGGGCAATGCGCTGGGCCTCCAGCAGCTTGCCCTCGGCTGTAAAGGCTTTTACCCTTTCATCCAGTTCCTGCCGGATGCGGGCAAGGCCGGCCTGCATCTTTTCGGGCGAAACGATGTAGTGGCTGGCCGGGAAGATGGCCACATGCCTCACCACGTTTTTGCGCTCGCCGGTGAGGGGGTTTGTCTCGGTGATGCGGTCCACCTCGTCGCCAAAAAACTCCACCCGGATGGCAACGTCGCTCATATAGGCCAGGTTGATCTCGACCACGTCCCCCCGCACCCGGAACTTGTTGCGCACAAAGTTGACGTCGTTGCGCTCGTACTGCAGCCGCACCAGCCGTTTGCACAGCTCCTCCCGGCTCAGCTGCATGCCCGGCCGCAGGCTGATGACCATGCTGCGGTAGTCGATGGGGTCGCCCAGGCTGTAAATGCAGGAAACACTGGCCACAATGATGACGTCCCGCCGCTCGGACAAGGCCGCCGTGGCCGAGTGGCGCAGCCGGTCGATCTCCTCGTTGATGGCGCTGTCCTTTTCGATATAGGTATCGGTGGAGGGGATGTATGCCTCGGGCTGGTAATAGTCGTAATAGCTTACAAAATACTCCACCGCGTTTTCGGGAAAAAACTCCCGGAACTCGGTGCACAGCTGGGCGGCAAGGGTCTTGTTGTGGGCCAGGACCAGGGTGGGGCGATTGACCCGGGCGATCACGTTTGCCATGGTAAAGGTTTTGCCGCTGCCGGTCACCCCCAAAAGGGTTTGGGCGCGGTCCCCCGCCAGGACGCCCTGCACCAGCTGGTCGATGGCCTGGGGCTGGTCGCCGGTAGGCTGGTAGGGGGATACCAGCTTAAAGGTGCCTTCATTCATGGATATAGCAAACCTCCCCTGTAACCGGGTTATACCGGGGCAGGTTGCCCCGCTGTTTCATGGAGCAGACCCCATCCGGCGTAACGATGTAATGGTCCAGTACAAAGATGTTCAGCGGCCGCAAAGCCTGCATGATCTGGGCGGTGGCGGCAATGTCCCCGGCCGAGGGCGCCGCAAACCCGGTGGGATGGTTGTGGGCCAGCATTACCCCGGTGGCGCTGGCGCTTACCGCCTCGGCGGCGATCCGGCTTACAGATGCGCCCACCGCGTTGGCGACCCCCTCGCTGATCTTGACCCTGCGCAGGATGCGCAGCCGGTCGTCCAGGGCGATCAGCCAAAAGCTCTCGCTGCTCTGGCCGTAAAACAGGGCCGAAAAATAGGCCTCCTTCTCCGGCCCGGTGCGCAAAAAGCGGATGTTGCTGGTTTTGCACTGGGCGTAGTACTGCCCAACGCCCAGCAGCGTGTGGATCAGCCGGGCGCTGGTGGGGCCGATGCCCGGCACCTCCAGCAGCTCCTCTTCGCTCGCCTCCAGCACCTGCGCAAACCCGCCAAACCGCTCGATCAGAGCGTGGGCAATGGGGTTGGTATCCCGGCGCGGCACCGCAAAATACAGGATGTATTCCAGCACTTCGTGCTCCGAAAAGCCCTCAAAGCCGGTTTTTTCCACCCTGCGGTGCATCCTTTGCCGGTGTTTTTCGTGCTGGGTACCGCCGGCCTGCGCGCCCCCTGCCATGCCGTCCTCTCCTTCCCATGGACAAGGGGGGCCGGCCGCGCAAAAGAGGGATTTTGTGCCTTGCAGCGCCGGGCCGCCCTTGCCTTTTTTTGCAGTCCTATTATAATACAAATTAACAGGATTGCAAAGATGGGAGGGAAAACCCGCCATGAAACAGTTTACTGCCGGCAGCAACGAGGAGGGGATGCGGCTTTCCCGCTTTGTGGAAAAGGTCACCACCGGCCTGCCCGCCGGGCTGATGTACCGGAGCTTCCGCGCAAAGCGCATCAAGGTAAACGGCAGGCGCGCCGCGCCGGACGCCCGGCTGAAGGCGGGCGATCTGATCGAGCTCTATCTCAACGACGAGTTTTTTGCCCCCGCGCCGGCCCGGCCGACCCGCCGCCCGCCCAAGGTGACGGTGGTGTACGAGGACGAGGCCATTGCCGTGCTGTACAAGCCCGCGCACCTGCTCTGCCATTCGGACAAGACCGGCGACGCCAGCCTGGTGGAGGGGTTTTGCGCCTATCTTGCGCAAAAGGGCGGGTACCGTCCGGAAGAGGAACAGGCCTTTGCGCCGGCGCTCTGCAACCGGCTGGACCGCGGCACCGAGGGCCTTGTGATCGCGGCCAAGACCTACCCCGCCCTGCGGGAGATGAACGAGGCCATCCGGCAGGGGCTGGTGCACAAGGAATACCTCACCATTACCTGCGGGGTGCCGCCGCAGGGCCGGCACACGGCCTACCTGCGGCATGACGAAAAGGCCAACCGGGTCACCGTGCGGCCCGACGCAGCGCCCGGCTACAAGGAGAGCATTACCGAGGTGACCGTGCTTAAAACCGCCGGCCCCTTTGCGCTCTGCCGCATTGGGCTGATCACCGGGCGCACCCACCAGATCCGGGCGCATCTTGCTTTTTTGGGCGCGCCGGTGCTGGGGGACGTCAAGTACGGCAGCCGCCGGCTCAACGAGCGCACCGGCTGCAAAACCCAGGCCCTCTGCGCACAGCGGCTCTGCTTTGACCCCCTGCCCGAAACCGGCAGCCTGCGCGGGCTTTCGGGCAGGGAAATCGCGCTAAAGCAGCCGGCCATCCTCAAACAGTTTGAGGCGCTGGCGGCGGGGCCGGCGGGCAAAACGCAGCGGTGAGGGAGCACCCCCCTGCTGGCGCATCAAAAGGCTTATCGCTTGCGCGCCTTGGGGCCCGCCCGGCTAAGCCAAACGCGGCTGTGCCCCCTTATTTTTTGCGCGCCTTGGGGGGCGGCAGCGCGGCGCAGGTGGCGCGGGCCAGCTGGCAGAGCAGCGCCGCATCCTCCACCTCCTCCACTGCAAGGCAGGGCTTTGCCCCCGGGTAAGGCGGTTTTTCGGGGCAGCCGGGCAGCAGGGCCCGGCCGGCCGCGGTGGGCTTTACAAAAAGGGTATCGTCGCAGACACAGGCAAAATAGACCCCCTCGCAATAAAGCCCATATTCGCCAAACATCCGCCGGGCCGATACCTTTGCCGGGGCCATCTGGTCGCACAGATAGTCCACGAACTGCTTGCTGGACGCCATCCTGTTCCCCTCCTTTTTTCTGTGCGGCGCGCAGGCGGGTTTCGCCCTTTTTGCCGCTCTGTCAGGATACCACACAAAACAAGACAACTGTATGTCCTGTTTTGTACTTCCTATAAATGGGGACCAGGGGGGCAAAGAACCTCTTGCCGCCCCATGCCAAACCAACAAAATAAAAGAGCGCCCGCGGGCCGGCCGGCCCATGGACGCTCTTTTATTTTGGGTTCTGTCAAAGGCAGCCGCCGGGCCGCGCCGGTTTTTTTACGAAAAGCTGTATTCCGCGTGCTGGCGCCGGTAGGTATCGTTGTCCTTCTGGCTCAGCTCCTGCTCGATCTGCGCCACCCTTGCCTGCAGCGTGCGGGCCTTTGTTTCGTCCGTTTCGGCCTTGAGCTGCCGTTCCAGCTCCTGCTTTTGCTTTTTCAGCGCCTCGATCTCACGGTCCACCCTGCCGGTATCCACGGTGCAGCGTTCCTCGCCATCCTCCGGGGCCCGCTTTTCCTCTGGCCCCTCGGCCGCTTTACCCGGCTGGGGAGCGTCGGCGGCCGGGGTATCCGCGGTCTGCCGGGGCTGCGCGGGCGCGTCTTGGGGCTGCGCGCCGCCGGACGCGGGCGTATCCCCCGCTTCTGGCCGCGCGGGGCCGCCGGCCGGCTGCTGCGGGCCGTCGTAAAAAACCACCTGCCTGCCGTCCCCATCCCTTTCGAGCCAATACCGCCCCGAGGGCGGCTCTTTTTGTTCGGGGGTGTACTCGTCCGCCGCCGGCCGCAGCGGGCGGCCTTGATCCTGCTCATGGGGCGGCCGGTCCTGGGGCGCGCCTTGTATGCCGGCGGCCTGCGCCAAGGGCCGGGCGGCGTCCGGGTTCAAACCAGAAATGGGATGCATACGATCTTCCTCCGATCCGCTCAAAAGATTTTGTGGCTGTATACACTATACCGCTTCCAAATGATACGGCAAGGCTTTTGCGCCGGAATGCCGCTTAAATGCCACGAAATGCCCGGCGGCCGGCCTTTTGCCGCGCAGCATGCGGGGAAAATGCAAAAAATTTGCCGGGCCTTGTATCCTTTTGCCCCTCTGCGGTGTTATAGAGGGTGAAGCCAAAAACACAGGGAATGGGGGGATTTGCCTTGCGGGAGCGGCAAGAGCAGGAGCTGGCCTGCCGGGCAAGGCGCGGCGACCGGGAGGCGCTGGAGGAACTGATCGCCCTTTTGTACCCGGCCGTATTCGCCTACTTTTACAAAAACACCGGCAGCTATCACGGCTCCAAGGACCTGACCCAGGAGGTTTTTATCCGCATGGCCGCCGGCATCGCCCGGTACAGGCCCATAAAGCCCTTTAAAAGCTGGCTGTTTGCCATTGCCTCCAACCAGCTTAAAAACCACTGGCGCACCCTTGCCCGCCGGCGCGAAGGCCCCCTGCCCTGCCCGGAGCCCGCCGGCCGCGACCCCGCCCTTGCCGGCATTGAGGAGCAGGCCGTGCTAAAGGCCGCCCTTGGCCGGCTGCCGCCCGAGCAGAAGGAGGCCCTGATCCTGCGCTTTTACTGCGGCTTTGCCCTGCGGGAGATCGCCGGCATCACCGGCGCGGCCGAGAGCACCGTCAAGGCGCGCATCCGCTACGGGCTTGAAAAACTGCGAAAGGAGCTGACCTGTGATGAACCCTGCAAACCATGACCCCGCCGCCGGGCTTTGCGGCGCAGAGCAGCGGCTGGCCCGACAGATCGCCGCCGGGCCGGTGCCCCCCGTGCCGGCCGAGGAGATCCGCGCCGTGTGCAGAATGGCCGCCGCCTGCTGCTGCCCGCCCCAGGGTGCGGGCACCCTGGGATTTTGGCGGGTGGTTTGGGGCTGCCTGCGCACCCAGTGCGGCTTTTTGGGGGCTGTGGGGGCGTTTTTGCTGGCCAGCGGCGCGCTGATCCGGGCGCTTTGCGCGCAGCAGGGCCTCGATCCCCTGCCCCTGATCACGGCGCTGGCCCCCTGCCCGCTGCTGGCCTTTATCATCCGGGAACTGCAAACCCGGGATCAAAACCTTTGCGCGCTGGAAAGAACCTGCAAATATTCCCCCCGCGAGGTAATGCTGGCGCAGCTGTGGGTGTGCATGGGCCTTTACGCGCTGCTGCTGCTGGGGCTGGGCGCGGCGGTACTGCCCGGTTCGGCCGGCCTGATACGGCTGTATGCCTGCGCCTTTACCGCCCTGTTTTTGGTGGGCGGCGCGGCACTGCTTTTGCTGCCCTGTTTGTCCGGCGGGCTGCCCCTCTCGCTGCTGCTGGCGGCCTGGGTGCTGGGGGCCTCGGGGCTGCTGGCCCAGCCCGAGGTGATCGACCGGATCATGGGCGCCGCCCAAGGGCTTATGCTGGGCGGCGCGGCGCTGAGCGGGGCGTTTTTTTGCGCCGCGGCGGCAAACGCGCTCAAGCGGCGGTATGCCTGAGCCGGCCTTCCGGCGGGCCGGGCGGCCGCAATACAATAACCCGAAAGGACCAAAAAGCAATGGAACTGACAGTTAGCGAACTTACCAAGGATTTTGGCAAAAAACGCGCGGTGGACCATGTATCCTTTGCCCTTACCCCGGGGGTGTACGGCCTGCTGGGGCCAAACGGCGCGGGCAAAACCACCCTGATGAAGATGATGGTGGACCTTTTGCGCCCCACCCAGGGCAGGGTGTTGCTGGACGGGGTGGGCATCCGGGAGTTGGGCGCCGCCTACCGGGACAAGCTGGGCTATATGCCCCAGGAAATTGGTGTGTACAAAAACTTTTCGGCCCAGCGGTTTTTATGCTACATTGCGGCCCTAAAAGGGCTTTCGGCCCGGCAGGCCGAGCAAAAAACCGCCCGGCTGCTGCGGCTTGTGGGCTTACAGGATGCCGCCAAAAAAAAGCTGGGCGGGTTTTCGGGCGGGATGCTGCGCCGCGTGGGCATTGCGCAGGCCCTCTTAAACGACCCCTCCATCCTGATTTTGGACGAGCCCACCGCCGGGCTGGACCCGCAGGAGCGCATCCGGCTGCGCAACATCCTCTCGGAGCTGGCCGAAAACCGGATCGTGCTGCTCTCCACCCATATCATATCGGACATGGAGTTTATCGCCGGCCAGGTGATCATGATGCGGGCCGGCAGCATCCTGCGCACCGGCACCACCGCCGGGCTTTTGCGCCAGATGCAGGGCAAGGTCTGGCTTGCCAGGATCCCGCACGAGGCGTTGGCCGAGGCAAAGGCGCGCTATGTGATCGGCAATATTTTGCAGCGGCCGGACGGCGTGGAGCTGCGGATCGTGGCGGACGCCCCGCCGGCCCTGCCCTGCCAGCCGGCGGGGCCGGTGCTGGAGGACGTGTTCAGCTATTATTTTGGAGGGGCTGCGCTGTGAACGGAAGGATCATCAAAACCGAATTGTACAAAATCTGCTCAAAGCGGGTGGTGTGGGTCTCGATGGGGCTGTTTTTGGCCCTGTTTTTGGCGCTTCACCTGCAGTTTTTGGGCAAGCCCGGGGTACAGTACACCCTGCAGCCGGTCAAAGCCGAGCTGGCCGCCGCCCTGAAAGACGAGGCCCTGTGCGGCTTTATCCGCGAGGGCGGCTATGCCCGCACCACCGCAGAACTATTGCCCCGCCTGCCCCAAAGCGTACAGGACTACATTGCGCAGTACCAGGGCAGCGAGCGGGTGTTCCGCTCACTGAACGCCAGCCTTGCCAGTTCGCTCAACAGCTATGTAGAGCGGGCGGACCGCCGCGCCGCCTGGCTTGCCCAGCTGGCCGAGGAGGCCGCCGCGGGCGACGGCACCGCCCTTACGGCGGCCAAGCAGCGGATGCTGCGGCAGTACCGCGCCGCCCCGGCCCGGCTGGAACTGAACCTGGAGCCGGGCGCAAACGCCCTGATCGATGTAAACCACGCGGCGGTTTTTCCGGGGCTGGTGATGCTGGTGATTTTGGTGGGGCTGGCGGGTGTTTACGCGGACGAAGCCGCCAGCGGCGTGCAGCCGGCCCTGCTTACCAGCCGCTAGGGGCGGGGCTGCGTATTTTGGTGCAAGGCCTGCGCGGCCGCCCTTTTTGTGGCGGGGGTGGTGGTTTGTATGGAGGGCTTTGCCCTTACGGCGGCCGCCTTTTGCTACCACTGGCCGGACACTTCGGTTACGGCCGCCAGCACCTATGGGCTCTCGCTGGCCGCCTGCCCCGGCACGGTGCTGGGGTTCTGTTTGCGGCAGGCCGCCGGCACCCTTGCGGCTGGGCTGGCGCTGGGCAGCCTGGTGCTCTGCCTGTCGGCCCACAGCAAAAGCGCGCTGGCACCCTTTTTTGCGGCGGGGCTTTACTATGGGGGCACCGCGCTGTACGCAAACCAGGCCGCTTTTCCGCCGTATCTCTCTACACTTCTTTCGCTGCCGGGCGAATGGAGCCTTTTTATGCTGCAAACCCAGGTGGAGTTGGTTTCACCCCCGCGCTGTACAAATCTGTTTGGCCTTGTGCTGCCCGCCCTTACCGCCAACCTGCTGTTCCAGCTGGCCTTTACGGCGGCCTGCCTTGCCCTGTGCTACCGCGGCTATACCCAAAAGCAGGTGATGGCATGATCCGGCTTGTTTTGCGCGCCGCCCTGCTGGAGTGGCTGCATATTGCCCGCCGGGGCGCGGCCTGGCTGCTGGCGGCCTGCTTTGGGCTGCTGGCCCTGGCGGCCTGCCTGTTTGAGGGGCTGCGGCAAAGCTATTTTAGCGCCGCCCCAAGCCTGCCCCTTTTTTTGCTGGAACTGGCCGCGCCGCCCTTTTTGGCCTTGGGGCTGGCGGCCGCGCTCTGCCCGGTGTTTGCCGGCCGGGAGGAGCGGCAGGTGGCCGGCCTTGCCGACGCCTGCCGCCTGGGGCGGGCCGGCGGCGTGCTGGCAAAGCTGCTGGGCGCGCTCTGGTTTGGCGGGGGGCTCTGCCTGCTCTATGGGCTGCTCTGCGTGGGCCTGCCCGCCCTGTTTGGCCTTTACAACGGCAGCCTGCCGGTCGCCTGCCTGGGCGACGACCTTGTGCTGCACCCGGTGTGGGCCGTATGGCGGCACCTTGCCTTTGCCCTTTGCTGCCTTGGCTGCGGCTGCGCCCTGCTTGCGCTGCTGGCGCTTTGTTTTTCCCGCCGGGCGTCCGGGCCGGGGGCGGCCGCGGCCGGCTGTGCGGTGGTGCTGCTGCTGGAGGTTCTCTTTCAGCGGTTTTCCTTCCCGGTATTTCTCAGGGAATATAACCTCTGGATGCTCTTTACCCCCTATTCCCTCTTTGGCAGCACCCTCTACCCGCTGCCGCCCTGGCAAAACCTGCTGTTGGTGATGCTGGCCTTTTTGCCGGCCGCGTTGGCCCTGCTCTGGCTGCTTTTTTGCCCGCAGGAGGGCTGACCCGCGCTATCCCCCAAAGCAAAGTCACCCGGCCTGCCCATAAACGCCAAAACCCCCGGCGCGTCCCCCTTGTTTAAAGGGCAGGCGCACCGGGGACGCTTTTTATTCGGCCGCCGGCTGCTGCGCAAGGGCGGCAAATTCCTCGTAGGTGTACAGCCGGTTCAGCAGTTCGCACAGCGCCTTTTTGGAAAGGCGCGGCGGCAGCCCGGCCTTTTTTAGCAGCGCGCGGCGGCGCACAGCGCTGCCCGCCGTGCCCGAAAGCCCCCACTCGTACAGGTCGGCATAGGTGATGGCCCGGCCGGCGCGGGGGGCGCGGGGCTCTGCGCCGGCGTCCAGCAGCGCCTGGTACAGCAGCCCGGCCGGCACCCCCTCCACCCCCAAAAGGCCCTCTTTGCCGGGCTGCGGCTTGCGCGGCTCCTTGCCTGGCAGGGCCGGCACATACGCCTGGAGCACATGCTCCTCCCCCACCAGCCCGGTGACGAAATGCCGGATGCGGAAGCCCGCGGCGTCCGGGTCGGTCAAGAGCAGGATGCCCTGCCGCCGGCCCAGGGTGCGCAGAAGGGCCTGCAGCGCCTTGTTGCGGTAGATGCCAAAGCCGTCGGTGGTAAGGATCAAAGCGTCCACCAGCCCCGCAAGCTTGGCGGCGTCGTATTTTCCCTCCACCAGCACCACCTGGCCGATGCGCAGCCGCTCCATCAGCGAGCCCCCACCGCCGCCAGGCGGCAGACCGCCTGCTCCAGCAAAATATCCTTATTGAGGGGGGAACTTTTGAGGGCGGTATCCAGCTCCTGCAAAACCTGCAGCGAGGCCGCAAGCTGGCGTTTTGTGTAGCGGGCCGCCGCCTCGCCGGATTTTTTGAGCCGGTAGTCCTTGCCGGTGTAGGCAAAATCCTTGAACACCTGCTGGTAGGGGCGCTGGGCCTCCTGCCCGGCCTTGACCCGGTACATATCCAGGTAGCTTGCGATCATGGCCGCCGCAATGCTGGCGGGGTCGTTTTGGGCGCGCCGCAGCGCCTGCAGCTTTTTGCAGGCCGCCGCGGCGTTTTTGCCGTTGATAAGCCGGATCATCTCAAACACGTCCGCCTCAAGGCTTTGCACCCCCATCTGCCGCACAAGCGCCGGCGTGATCTCGGTATAGCCGCAGGCCGCCGCCAGCTTGTCCAGTTCGTTTTGCAGCAAAAAGAGGTCCGGTCCGCAGCGTTCCAGCATCAGGCGGGCCGCCCCATCCGGCAAAACGGTATCCAACTCCCTGGCGCGGGCCGAGAGCAGCTGGGCCATTTCCCGCTGGGTGGGCGGGGCCATCTGGGCCGCGTAGCCCAGCTGCCCACAGCAGGCGATCAGCCGCTCGGCCCGCTTGGGCATGTTTTTTAGCGTCCGTTCGTCCTCAAACCGGGTGGTGAGGATAAACGCCGCGTTTTCGGCGCTGGAAAGCAGGTCGCATAGGCTGTCCAGGTCCTTGTCGGAATAGGCGGAGGGCTGCAAAAAGGGCAGCAGGATCACCCGGCGGGTGCCAAACAGCGAGATCACGCCCGCCGCCATGGTCAGTTCCCCAAGGTCGGGGGCGGGGCCGTCCAGCCTGGTCACCTCTAAATCCTCGTCCTCCTCCCCCTTGAGCGCCGAGAGGGCCCGGCCGGCCGCGCGCTGCAAAAAAAACGGGTCCGACCCATAAAAATAGTACACCGGCACGCCTTTTTTAAGCGCCGCGCTCAGGGCTGCGTCACTGTGGATCATGCAAAACCTCCTCAAAGGTCACCGAGCGCCCCGGCCGCAGCCGCAGGATCGGGTCGGTGCGGGAATAAAGGCGGATACAGCCCTGCGGCAGATGTTCCAGCCAGGGGTAGGCGGCGCTGGTGTACAGCACCGCGCCGGGCCGCAGGCTGCCGGGCGCGCCCGGCCCCGCCAGCAGCAGGTCCACCGGGACCTGCTGCCCAAACCGTGGGCTGCCGCTGGCCATGGCGGCGGTATACCCGCCGGCCGAGAGCAGTACCAGATTGCCCTGCCCGCCGTTCCACAGCCGCAGGCTTACCCCGCCAAACAGGCGGGCCTGCTCCTGGTTTTGGGGCAGCTCTTCCAGCAAAAGGGTGGTTTGCGCGGCAAGGGGCTGGGCGCCCGGCTCGGCCCGCAGGTCCACCAGCAGGGCCGGCGGGCCAATGCCGCGCAGCTCCAGGTACCGGCTTACCGCCTGGGCGTTTGTGCTGCCGCCCCGAAAAAGCACCAGCGCCTGCCCGTTTTGCAGCACCACCGCGCAGGGGTTGTACCCGCTGCCCACCAGCGCCAGTTCCACCACGTCCTGGCTGAGGGCGCCGCCGCAAAGCACGGCCGCCAGCAAAACGCCGGGCGCGGCCAGCCAAAAGCGGCCAAAGCAGCCGGCACGCCAGGCCCAAAGCCCCAGCAAAAACAGGCAGGCCCACACAAACAGGGCATACCCCCGGTGCAGCGCAAGAAAGGCAAAGGGCAGCTTTACCAAGGCGGCGGCGATGCCGCAAAAGCATTTTGCCAGCAGGCTGCCGGCAAACGAGCACAGGCGGTGCAGCGGCCACAAAAAGGGCACAAACCCGAGCACCGCGCAGCCCAGCCCACAAAACAGCAGCGGCTTTACCAGCCAGAGGGTCAAAAGGTTGGCCGGCAGGGCCGCCCCGCTTACCGCAATGCCGTTCCACAGCTGTACCGGCAGGGTAAACAGCACCGCAAAAAGCGAGGGCAGCGCCCACTCTGCGGCGCGGTTCAGCAGCCGGCCCAGCCGGCCGCGGGCCGGGCAAAAGGCCCCAAACCGGCGCGCCGCCCGGCCCGCAAACAGCACCCCCAGGGTGGCGCAGACCGAAAGCTGGAGCCCTACATCCCCCGCCGCATAGGGGTTTTGCAGCCCCAGCAAAAGGGCGGCAAAGCCCAGCGAGGTCACGGCGTCCGGCGTAAGCAGCAAAAGCGAGCCCACCTGGCAGAGGATGGCCGCAAGTCCCGCCCGGCAAACCGAGGGGCCAAACCCGCTTACCGCCATCAGCAGCAGCACAAGGCAAAGGGTGAGCAGCGCCCGCAGCCGGTAAAAGCGGCGGCGGTTTTTGCCCCCGCCCAAAAATCCGGCCAAAATGCCCAGATGCAGCCCGGACACCACCAGCACGTGCGAAAGCCCGGCCGAGCGGAAGAGCCGCCGCTGCCCGGCCGAGAGGGCGGTTTTGTCCCCCGTGGTCATGGCCCGCAACACGCCGCGGTAGGGCTTTGGGATGTAGCGGGCGATGTTTGCGCCAAAAGCCCGGCGAAGACCGCGCACGGCCGCCCGCCACCCGCCGGCAGAGCCCGCGCGGGCAAACTCCCCCGCGTACTCGGCCCGCAAAAAGACGCCGTCGGCATAATACGAGGGGCGCCAGACATCCTGCTCCAGCCCGCGCAGCAAAAAGCGGCCCTCCACAAGGTCGCCCGCCTCGCACTCTGGCAGGGCGTCAAAGGCGATGTGCAGGGGGCTGCCCGGTTTTGCCCCGTTCAGCAGCAGCACCCGCGCCTCGCCCCGCACAATGCCGTCCCCATAGGAGGCCCCCGCCTCGGTAACCTCCAAACGCAGGGCGTATTCGCCGCCGGAAAGCCTCTCGGCCGGGATAACCCGCCGCACCCGGTACACGCAGAACAGCCCCAGCGCCAGCAGGCCGGCCGCCAAAAGCAGGCGCGGATAGCCCCTGCGGCCCTTATAAAGGTATGCGCCCAACACGAAAAGCGCCGCCGGCAGGAACCCCGCCAGCGGCGCCGAGATCAGCAGCCACTGCGCAGCCAAAAACCCAAGGCCAAAAACCGCCAGCGGGCGCCGCACTGCCTTAGTGGAAGAAGAGGGGCAGCGGCTCGAGGAACAGGATGTCCTTGCGCTGGGCCGCATCGCCCTCGGCCAGCACAGCCGCGCAGCCCGCTACCGTGCCGGTGCTGCGCCCGGCCAGCGCCTCCAGCGCGTGCAGCGAGCCGCCGGTGCTGATCACGTCGTCCACGATCAGGATCCGCTTGCCGTTCATGGCATCCAGGTCCTTTTTGTCGATCACAAGGGTCTGCTTGGCCGCCGTGGTGATCGACTGGTCCTCCACCACCACCGGCTCCTTCATGTAAAGTTTTACGCCTTTACGGGCAGGGATGTACGGCTTGCCGCTCTGCCGGCTCATCTCGTAGGCCAGCGGGATGCCCTTGGCCTCGGCGGTAAGGATCACGTCGAACTCGGGGCATTTTGCCAGCAGTTCCTTGGCGCAGGCCACCGTAAGTTCTACATCGCTGAACATGATAAACGCCGCAATAGACAGCTTATCGTTCAATTTGCACACGGGCAACTCCCGCGTAAGGCCCGCCACATGCAGGGTATAGGTCTCGTTCATGGTATCCGCTCCTTTGCTTTTGTTGGGTTGGCTTGATAAGACAGCATGAAAAGGCATATTGCTTTACAGCATTCCCGCGGCCGTAACGGCGGGCAGGCCCATCCCCTTGCGGGGGCATTGCCCCGCCCCCGCAAGGCGCTTAGCCCGGCATCCAAAAGGGCCGCGGCGGCTTTAGCCCGGAGGCCAGGCAAGGCTGCGCTTTGCCAGCACATGGAAGTGCAGGTGCCCCACGCTTTGGCCGCCGTCGCTGCCCACATTGGTTACCACGCGGTAGCCGTTTTCGCAGCCCTGCTCGGCGCACAGCCGGGCGATCACGGCGTACACGTGCCCCACCAGCGCGGCGTCGGCCTCAGTAAGCGCCGCGGCCGAATCGATGTGCTGTTTGGGGATCACCAAAAAATGCAGCGGGGCCTGCGGGTCAATGTCGTAAAAGGCCAGCAGGGTGTCGTCCTCATACAGCTTGGTCGAGGGGATCTCGCCCGCGGCGATCTTGCAAAACAGGCAGTCCATCGGTTGCATTCCCTCCTTTTTTATGGCTGCATCCCCCGGCAAAAGGGCAATATGCCCCCTTTGCCGGGCGACGCTTTTATTGCAGCAGTTCCCGCACGATGCCGGGCACCGCCGCCAAAGCCTCGTCCACCTTGGTGGTATCCTTTACGCCGGCCATGGCAAAGTCCGGCTTGCCGCCGCCGTTGCCGCCGGCCACCATGGCCACCTGCTTGACCAGCTGGCCGGCCTTTACCCCGCGGGCCAGGGCCATCTTGCCGCAGGAGGCCGCAAGGCTCACCTTGCCCTCGTTTTCGCCCGCCAGCACGGCCACCACGTCCGGGGCCTTGTCGCGGATCTTTTCGGCCATGCTGCGCAGCGCGTCCGGCCCGGTGCCCGAGAAGAAGGCGGTGAGCACCCGCAGGTCCTCCACCTCGGCCGCGCCCTCAAACAGGCCGTCGATCTTGCCGGCCGCCAGGGTCGCCTTGGCCTCCTCCAGTTCCTTGGTCAGGCTCTTGAGCTCGCCGGCCATGGCCGCCGCGCGCAGGGGCAGGTCCTTGAGGCTGCCCACCTTGAGCGCCGCGGCGGTGTTGTGCAGCATCTCGGTGCGCTCGTCCAGCAGGCGCAGCACACCCATGCCGGTGGTGCCCTCGATGCGGCGGATGCCGGCGGCCACGCTGCTCTCGCTGAGGATCTTAAAGCAGCCCACCTGGGCGGTGTTGGCAACATGGGTGCCGCCGCAGAACTCGGTGGACCAGCCATTGATGTCCACCACCCGCACGATCTCGCCGTATTTTTCGCCAAACAGGGCCATGGCCCCCATCTTTTTGGCCTCGGCCAGCGGCATATTGTTTACCGTAACCTCCAGCGCCTCAAAAATCTTCTGGTTTACAATGTGCTCCACAAGGGCCAGCTCCTCGGGGGTCACCGCGCTGAAATGGGTAAAGTCGAACCGCACCCGCTCGTCGTCCTCATACGAGCCGGCCTGGTGCACATGCCCGCCCAGCACCTCGCGCAGGGCGCGCTGCAAAAGGTGGGCGGCGGTGTGGTTGCGGGCAATGGCGCTGCGCCGGCCCTTGTCCACCCGGGCGGTAAGCTGCTGGCCCACCTGCACCATGCCGCTTTCCAATACGCAGGTGTGCACAAAATAACCCTTGGGCGTTTTTTTGACCGCCTTGACCGTGAGTTTGGTATCCCCCGAAAGGAGCACGCCGGTGTCGGTGACCTGGCCGCCCATCTCGGCGTAGAAGGGGGTGTGGTCCAGCACCACCAGCACCCCGTCCTTGGCACCGTCGTCGGTGGAGATGGCGTCCAGCAGCTCCTCCTCGTCCGAGAGGGCCTGCACCACGGCGGTATCCTCTAAGGTGTCGTAGCCGGTAAAGCGGGTGGGCTCGGCCTCCAGTTCGCTGAACAGGTCGGTGCTCCAGCCCGAAATATCGCGGGAGAGCCGGTCCTTGCGGGCCTTCTCCTTCTGCTTTGCCATCTCGCGGCGGAAATCCTCCTCGTCCACGTCGATGCCGGCCTCCCCGGCGATCTCGCGGGTGAGGTCCAGCGGGAAGCCGAAGGTATCGTTGAGTTTGAAGGCATCGAGGCCCGAGAGGATCTTGCGCTTGCCGGCCACCGCCGTACGCTCGATGGCGTCCAGCAGGTTATTGAGGATGTTCATGCCCTGGTCGATGGTCTTATAGAACCGCTCCTCCTCGGTGCCGATCACCTTTTTGATGTAATCGGCGTGCTCCTCCAGTTCGGGGTAGCCGGCCTTGTTCTCCCGGATGACCGTTTCGACCAGTTCGGTGAGGAAGGGCCGGGTGATGCCCAGCATCCGCCCGTGGCGAGCGGCCCGGCGCAAAAGGCGGCGCAGCACATAGCCGCGGCCCTCGTTGGAGGGCAGGATGCCGTCGCTGACCATAAAGGTGGTGGAGCGGATGTGGTCGGTGATGACCCGGATCGAGATGTCGGTCTTTTCGTCCTGGCCGTAGGCCTTGCCGCTGATGCGCTCGACATGGTGCAGGATCGCCTGCACCGTGTCCACCTCAAAGAGGTTGCCCACACCCTGCATCACGCAGGCCAGCCGCTCAAGGCCCATGCCGGTGTCGATGTTGGGCTTTTCCAGCAGGGTGTACTGGCCCTTGCCGTCCGAATCGAACTGGCTGAACACCAAGTTCCAGACCTCCATATACCGGTCGCAGTCGCAGCCCACCTTGCAGTCCGGCTTGCCGCAGCCGTGCTCGGGGCCGCGGTCAAAGTAGATCTCGCTGCAGGGGCCGCAGGGGCCGGAGCCGTGCTCCCAGAAGTTATCCTCCTTGCCAAAGCGGACCATGTGGTCCTCGGGGATGCCCACCTGCTTGGTCCAGATGTCCCAGGCCTCGTCGTCCTCCTCGTACACCGAGATGTACAGCAGCTCGGCCGGGATCTCGACCACCTTGGTCAAAAACTCCCAGGCCCAGGCGATGGCCTCGGGCTTGAAGTAATCCTGAAAGCTGAAGTTGCCCAGCATCTCAAAATAGGTGCCGTGCCGCGCGGTGATGCCCACCCGCTCGATATCCGGGGTGCGGATGCACTTCTGGCAGGTGGTCACCCGGTGGCGGGGCGGCTCCTCCTGGCCCAAGAACCACTTTTTCATGGGGGCCATGCCGCTGTTGATCAGCAAAAGGCTGTTGTCGTTTTTGGGCACCAGCGGAAAGCTGTCCAGCCGCAGGTGGCCCTTTCCCTCAAAAAAGCTCAGGTATTTTTCGCGCAGTTCGTTCAGTCCGGTCCATTGCATTGTCTTCTCTACCCCATTCTGTTTGGTATTCGGTCAAAAAAAGAATAGCCCTCGCCCCCAAAACAGGGACGAAGGCGCGGACGCTCCGTGGTACCACCCAGGTTGCAGCGCACCGCCTTGCAGGCGCCCCCAAAAATGGGGCGCGCAGGCAAAAAGGCCCGCTGCCGCTTTTGCCGCGTTAACGCCGCGCTGCGCCCCGCTCTCGCGGGGAGGCTCAAGGGTGGCTGCCGGCTGCCGGCGAAAAGGAGTTTTCCAGCGCGCGAACTCCCTCTCTGTTTTCGCTTTGCAGAACCGTTGGCCCTGTCACTGCCCATAATGGCCTTATTAAGACATTTTGATTATAGCTTTTGTGGATTTCCTTGTCAACCCATTTTGGGGCAAAAAAGGGCGTTTAAGGCCGGCTTTTGAGGCATCCGGGCCGGGCGGGCGGCGGCTTACCCGGCCCCGGCCGGCGGCGGCTCAAGGTAGGCCAGGGCGTTTGCCACCTGCGCAAAGATCGCGGCCGAGCTCACCCGCGGCTCGGCCACCCCATCCTGAAGCACCACGATGGTATAGCGCGGGTTTTCGGCGGGGTAAAAGCCGGCAAACCAGTAGTTCATCAGTTCATTGCCGGCGGCGTCCAGCTGGCCGGTCTGGGCCGTGCCGGTCTTGCCGCCGGCGCCCCCTTGGGTGGGGCGGGCCTCCTGCCCAATGCCCTCCTCCACCACCCCAACCAGCATCTGCCGCAGGGTTTTGGCCGTGTTTGCGCTCACCGCCCGGCGGCTTTGGGGCTGGTAGTAATCCTCCAAAAGCCGGCCGGTGCCCTCCTCCACGATCCCCTCCACAAAGCTTGGGGTGGTGTAAACGCCGTCCTGCGCAATGGCGTTGTAAAGCGCGGCCACCTGCACCGGGGTGGCCAGCAGTTCGCCCTGGCCAAAACTCACGCTGGCCAGCTGGCCCAGGTCCCGCAGGGCCTCGGCGCCGGGCAGGCTGCCCGCCGCGCTTTTCAGGCCGCGGGCGAGGTAAAGCGGCTGCCCAAACCCAAAAATGCCCGCGGTTTTGGCAATTTGGCCGCCGCCCATCTGCAGGCCAAGCTCGATAAAATAGCAGTTGCAGCTTTCTTCCAGCGCGTCCTGCAAACCCAGCCTGCCGTGGGCGATGCCCTTGGCGCAGCGGTACACATGGTCGTTAAGCTGCAAATACCCTTTGCACTCGGTGCAAAACCAGCCCATCCCCTTTTCCAGCGCGGCGGCCGCCAGCACCGGCTTAAACACCGAACCCACGTTGAACTGGCAGAGCGGCCGGTTCAAAAAGGAGGTGTCGTCCGCCTCGATGCTTTTTTGCAGGTCGGCGGGGTCAAATTCCGGCATGCTCACGCTGGCGCGCACCTTGGCGCTGCCGCATTCCAGCACCAAAATGCAGCCCCGGACCATCTGCCGCTGCGCCGCCCCCTCGCAGATGCGCTGGATGCGTTCATCGAGGGTCAGGCGGATGCCCTTTGCGCTCCCATCCGCCGGGGTGTAGCGCGGGCTCTGCCCCGCCAGCAGCCGGCCCTGCGCGGTGGTGATGCACTGCACATAGCTGCTGCTGCGCGCGCCGGCCAGCACATCCTCAAAGGCCAGTTCCAGCCCAGCCACCCCGCTGCCCTCGCCGTCCAGATAGCCCAGCAGGTGCGGCGCAATGGGGTTGGGCAGGTACCGCCTGGGCGCGGAGTAGGTGTAGACGCCCTCGTTTGTCAGGTCCCCGTCCACCTCGATCAAAAAGGGGGCGGCGGCGTTGCGCCTTTGGTACAAAAGGCTCTGCCCCGCATACGAAACATGCTCAAACAGCCGGGTATAGCTGCTCTCGCCCGGCACCGAAAGGGCGTAGTACCGCTGTTCATAGCCGGTGAGCGGGATGCCGTTTGTGTCGTAAATGCCGCCGCGCCCGGCCTGCAGCGGCAGGGTGGTAATGGTTTGCGCCTGGGCCGTGCCGGCGTATTCCTTGTTGCCGGCAACCAGATAAAGCCGGCCCAGCACCACCGCAAACAGCAGCAGCATGGACGCATAGACCGCGATCAGGCGTTTGGGGGTCACCCGGGCATCCCTCCTTTTTTTGGGGCGGGAGCCGTTTTGCCCGCGCTTTGGGTGCGGCGGCCCCTCCCTGCATTAGTTTGGCTTTTGGCGGCGGCTTTAATCCGCGCCGGCGGGGTTTGCCCCCTTGACAAGCCCTCGTTTGGGGTATATTATGTTCGCAAAAGAACAAACCGGGCGGCGGATGCGCGATGCAGCTGCAAATTGGGTTTCCGCTGCGGGATCGGAGGTACGGGTATGCTCCCAGCGATTTTTGTGCGTTCCCGGGGCCTGAGCAAGCTGTATAACCGGCTGTTTGCGCCGCTGCTTGCCAAGTATGGGCTGGCCCAGACCGAGGCGGACATTCTTTTGTTCCTGGCCAACAACCCCGAATACGACACCGCCCACGACATTGTGGAACAGCGGCATCTGGCAAAATCCCACATTTCGGCGGGGGTGGAGGTGCTGGCGGCCCACGGCTTGCTGGAGCGCTGCCAGCGCGAGGGCAACCGCAAGACCATCCACCTGCACCTGACCGAGGCCGCGGCCCCCATCATCAAGGAGGGGCGCAGCCTGCAAAGGCGGTACGGCCGGCTGCTGTTTGCCGGGCTGAGCAGCGAGGAAGTGCGCCAGCTGATGCGGCTGCTGGACCGTGTGGCCCAAAATGTGGACGCCGCGCTGGAGCAGGACGGCATGCCGCTGCCGCCCGCCGCGGGAAAGGACAAGCCATGTACAAATTTGTAATCTGCTTTATTGCCGGGCTGGGGGCGGGGCTTGGCACCGGCTTTGCCGGCATGAGCGCGGCGGCCGTGATCACCCCCATGCTGGTGACCTTTTTGCAGATGGAGCCCTATCAGGCGGTGGGCATCGCGCTGGCAAGCGACGTGCTGGCCAGCGCGGTTTCGGCCTACACCTACGGCAAAAACAAAAACCTGGACATCCGCAACGGGCTGGTGATGATGGGTTCGGTGCTGGTGTTTACCTTGGTGGGCAGCTGGGTGTCCAGCCTGGTGCCCTCCAGCACCATGGGCAGCTTTTCGGTGTTTATGACCCTGCTGCTGGGCGTCAAATTTATCGTAAAGCCGGTCATGACCACCAAGGAGGCCATGAGCTCGGTGTCGGCCGGCAAGCGGTTTGTCCAGTCGGTGGTGTGCGGGATGATGATCGGCTTTATCTGCGGCTTTGTGGGCGCGGGCGGCGGCATGATGATGCTGCTGATCCTCACCTCGGTGCTGGGGTACGAACTCAAAACCGCCGTGGGCACCAGCGTGTTCATCATGGCCTTTACCGCCCTTACCGGCGCCTTGAGCCACTTTGCCATTGGCGGCGTGGCCGACTGGGCGGCCCTGGCCTTCTGCGTTGGCTCCACCCTGCTCTGGGCCCGCATCGCCGCCCGCTTTGCCAACAAGAGCACCCCCGCCGTGCTCAACCGGGCCACCGGCGCGGTGCTGGTGGCGCTGGGGGTCGTGATCCTGAGCGTCAACTACCTGACCTGAAGGCCCTGATAAAGGATAACTGGCCCTTTGCCAAGCGATGCTTGCCAAGGCTGCAAGGCCGGTTTGGGCCGGGATACAGGGGTTGCTTTTTTACCGCAAGAAAGAACTGCCGCTCCGGTGGGGTACTCCCCTGCCGGAGCGGCAGTTCCTTATATTTTATGCTGTTTTATGCCCGCAGGAAACTCAGATCTGGGGGCCGGCGGCAACGAGGGCCTTGCCGGCTTCGTTGCTCTCGTACTTGGCAAAGTTCTTGATAAAGCGGCCGGCCAGGTCCTTGGCCTTGGTCTCCCACTCGGCGGCATCCGCATAGGTGTCGCGCGGGTCGAGGATCTTGGGGTCAACGCCGGGCAGTTCGGTGGGGACCTCCACATTGAAGTACGGGATCTTCTTGGTGGGGGCGGTGAGGATGGCGCCGCTCAGGATGGCGTCGATGATGCCGCGGGTGTCCTTGATCGAGATGCGCTTGCCGGTGCCGTTCCAGCCGGTGTTGACCAGGTACGCCTTGGCGCCGCTGGCCTTCATCCGCTTCACCAGCTCCTGAGCATACTTGGTGGGATGCAGCTCCAGGAAGGCCTGGCCAAAGCAGGCCGAGAAGGTGGGGGTGGGCTCGGTGATGCCGCGCTCGGTACCGGCCAGCTTGGCGGTAAAGCCGGAGAGGAAGTAGTACTCGGTCTGCTCCGGGGTGAGGATCGAGACCGGGGGCAGCACGCCAAAGGCGTCGGCCGACAGGAAGATCACGTCCTTGGCCGCGGGCGCGGAGGACACCGGGCGCACAATCTTTTCGATGTGGTGGATCGGGTAGGAAACGCGGGTGTTCTCGGTGACGCTCTTGTCGGCAAAGTCGATCTTGCCCTCGGCGTCCAGGGTCACGTTCTCAAGCAGGGCGTCCCGCTTGATGGCGTTGTAGATGTCCGGCTCGGACTCCTTATCCAGGTTGATGACCTTGGCGTAGCAGCCGCCCTCAAAGTTAAAGATGCCCTTGTCGTCCCAGCCGTGCTCGTCGTCGCCGATCAAGAGGCGCTTGGGATCGGTGGAAAGGGTGGTCTTGCCGGTGCCGGACAGGCCAAAGAAGATGGCGGTGTTCTGGCCGTTCATGTCGGTATTGGCCGAGCAGTGCATCGAGGCGATGCCCTTGAGAGGCAGGTAGTAGTTCATCATCGAGAACATGCCCTTTTTCATCTCGCCGCCGTACCAGGTGTTCAGGATGACCTGCTCACGGCTGGAGATGTTGAAGGCCACGACCGTTTCGCTGTTGAGGCCCAGCTCCTTATAGTTCTCCACCTTGGCCTTGGAGGCGGTGTACACCACAAAGTCCGGCTCAAAGGTTTCCAGTTCCTCGGCGGTGGGCTTGATGAACATGTTGGCCACAAAATGGGCCTGCCACGCCACCTCCATGATAAACCGGATGGCCATGCGGGTATCCTTGTTGGCGCCGCAGAAGGCGTCCATCACAAACAGCCGCTTGCCGGACAGCTGGTTCTGGGCGATCTTTTTCATCTTGGCCCAGACCTCTTCGCTCATGGGGTGGTTGTCGTTTTTGTATTCGTCGGTGGTCCACCACACGGTGTCCTTGGAGTTCTCGTCCATGACGATGTATTTGTCCTTGGGGGAACGGCCCGTGTAGATGCCGGTCATCACGTTGACGGCGCCCAGTTCGCTCACCTGGCCCTTGTCGAAGCCCTCCAGGTCGGCCCGGGTCTCCTCCTTAAACAAAAAGTCATACGAAGGGTTGTGGACGATCTCGGCCACGTCCGTGATCCCATAGCGGCTCAAATCAATGCTTTTCATGTTGGATGACCTCTTTCCTTTATAGAATTGGGGCGTGTGGTTTATTGGGACGTCCCCTTTTTGGCGGCAGGGCCAAAGCCGGCGGGCTTATACCCTTATCCTGCCCATTTTTGCCGGCCTTCGCCCATCTTCGTTAAAAAGGAAACATTCCCCTTTTTATGATATTATATAGGGTAAAACTGGTAAAGTCAAGCGCGGCGGGCGGGTTTTGCGCCGGGTTTTGGAATGCCAAAAACCCGATCCCTGTCAAAAGCTTTACAGCAGCCAGGCAGGGTCAAGGTCTGCCGGTTTCAGCAAAACGTCCGGCTTTATCCTCTCCCCATGGAAATCGCTCCCTGCCGTAACATGGAGCCCATATTTTTCCGCCAAATACAGGTAAAACGCAGCCTGTTCCGCTGTGTGTCTGGGGTAATAGCATTCCAGGCCCTCCAGACCCTGGCGCTTCAGGCTGCAGACCAAAGCCTCCAGCTGCTCGTTGGAAAGCCTCACCTGATAAGGGTGGGCCATTACGGCCTTGCCCCCGGCCTGGCGGATCGCGGCGATGCAGGCTGCCGCATCGACCTTGAAGCGTTTGATGCGCTGATATTCATCCGTATCCAGATACCGGTCAAAGGCCTCCTGTGCGGACCGGACATAGCCCCGCTTTACCAGGGCCTGGGCAAAGTGGGGACGGGCGATGATATCCCCGCCCGCGATCTCCTCCACCTCCTTTAGCGAAATATGTACGCCCTTTTCCGCCAAAAAGCGGATCAGGCGGTGCTTTCGCTCGTCCCGGCCTTCCTTCATCTTTTGGCACAACTCCCGAAGGCCGGGGGCGTCAGGTGAATATCCATAGCCTAAAATATGAAGGCTCTTGTATTCCCTGGCCCCCAACTCCACCCCCCGGATGACCCGGAGCCCGGCCTTTTTCCCTGCCGCTATCGCCTCCTCCACCCCATCGATCGTGTCGTGGTCGGTGATGGCGATGCATTCCAAACCGGCCTTTTGCGCCAGTTCCACCACCTGGGACGGCGTATACTGCCCATCTGAAGCGGTCGTATGGATGTGCAGGTCCACCTTCATGGCTTCACCCCCTGTTCCTACAGCTTATCACAGCGGCATGATTTTGTACAAGGGCCAAGGTGCAAAAAAGCAAAAATCAGCCAGCCATGATGCGAACCATTTTCCGCACCACGACTGGCTGGTTTACAATGCTGCATTACCCGGGTCGGTTTACCCTGTCCGGCTTAGTACATCCCGCCCATATCCGGCGCGGGGGCGGCGGGCGCCGGCGGTTCCGGCTCGTCGGCCACCAGGCTCTCGGTGGTAAGCACCATCGAGGCAACGCTGGCCGCGTTTTCCAGTGCGCAGCGGGTGACCTTGGTCGGGTCAACAATGCCGGCCTCGATCATGTCGGCATAGACCTCGTTCTGGGCGTCAAAGCCGTAGTTGGACTTGCCGGAAGCTAAGATCTTGTCAATGATGACGCTGCCCTCCAGCCCGGCGTTGGCGGCGATCTGGCGCAGCGGGGACTCCAGCGCCTTGAGCACGATGCGCCCGCCGGTGCGCTCGTCGCCCTCGAGGCCGTCGCACAGCTTTTGCACGGCCGGGATGGCGTTGATGGGGGCGGTGCCGCCGCCGGCCACGATGCCCTCTTCCACGGCGGCCTTGGTGGCGTTCAGCGCGTCCTCGATGCGCAGCTTCTTCTCCTTCATCTCCACCTCGGTGGCAGCGCCCACCTTGATAACGGCCACGCCGCCCGAAAGCTTTGCCAGCCGCTCCTGCAGCTTCTCTTTATCAAAGTCGCTGGTGGTGACCTCGATCTGGGCGCGGATCTGGGCAACCCGGTCCGCAATGGCCTTCTTCTCGCCGGCGCCGTCCACGATGGTGGTGTACTCCTTGGTGACCTTGACCTGACGGGCACGGCCCAGCATCTCAACGCTGGCGTCCTTCAGCTCGTAGCCCAGCTCCTCGCTGATCACCTGGCCGCCGGTGAGGATGGCGATATCCTGCAGCATCTCCTTGCGGCGGTCGCCAAAGCCGGGGGCCTTGACCGCCACGCAGGTAAAGGTGCCGCGCAGACGGTTGACGATCAGGGTGGACAGGGCCTCGCCCTCCACGTCCTCGGCCACGATCACCAGCTTTTTGCCGCTCTGCACGATCTGCTCCAAAAGGGGCAGCAGGTCCTGGATGACGCTGATCTTTTTGTCGGTGATGAGGATATAGGCGTCGTCGATAACGGCCTCCATCTTCTCGGTGTCGGTGCACATATAGGGGGTGATATAGCCGCGGTCGAACTGCATGCCCTCGACCACCTCGGTGTAGGTCTCGGCGGTCTTGCTCTCCTCGATGGTGATCACGCCGTCGGCGGTGACCTTTTCCATCGCCTCGGCGATCAGGCTGCCGATGGTGGCGTCGCTGGCCGAAACGGTGGCGACCCGGGCGATGTCCTTGCTGCCGTTCACCTTCTGGCTGTTGGCGGCAAAGGCGTCCACGGCGGCCTTAACGGCCTTCTGCATGCCGCGCTTGACGTCCATGGGGTTGGCGCCGGCGGCCACGTTCTTCATGCCCTCGTTGACCAGCGCCTGGGCCAGCACGGTGGCGGTGGTGGTGCCGTCGCCCGCGGCGTCGTTGGTCTTGGTGGCAACCTCGCGCACCAGCTGCGCGCCCATGTTCTCAAACGCGTCCTTGAGCTCGATCTCCTTGGCGATGGTCACGCCGTCGTTGGTGATCAGCGGGCTGCCGAACTTTTTGCCCAGCACCACGTTGCGGCCCTTGGGGCCAAGGGTGATCTTAACGGTATCGGCCAGGGTGTCGATGCCGGCAGAAAGGGCCTTGCGGGCCGCTTCCCCGTGCAAAATCTGCTTTGCCATAATAACATCTCTCCTTATCGTGATTGGTTTATCAGTGTGTTTTGGAAGGGCCGCGCCTGCCGGGCGCGGCAATCAGCAAAAATTACTCCACAATGGCAAGGATGTCGCTCTGGCGCACGATGGTGCACTCCTCACCGTCCACCTTGACCTCGGTGCCCGAATACTTGCTGGTGAGCACCTTGTCGCCCACCTTTACCAGCATCTCGACCTCCTTGCCGTCCACAAGGCCGCCCGGGCCCACGGCCAGCACCTCGGCCACCTGGGGCTTCTCCTTGGCGCTGCCCGCCAGGATGATGCCGCTCTTGGTGGTCTCCTCGGCTTCTACGGTTTTGATGACGACACGGTCTGCAAGAGGTCTGATTTTCATAACGCATATCCTCCTAAAATAATAAAATTTTAAAAGCATTTGATTGGGTTTAGCACTCATTTGCCCTGAGTGCTAATGTATATTCTAATCACTTTCGCCCAAAAAATCAAGAGGGAAAAAGATAAATTTTTTGTGAACATCTCTTCCCCGTCCATTTTGGGCAAAAAATCGCCTTAAATCGGCAAAAGCCCCGGCATCCCGCCGGGGCTTTTGTGCTGGAAGGGGCCGCGCAAAGCCCCCTGCCCGCCTTTTGGGCGTGCTTTGGCGGGGCAGCTTTTAGCAAACCCACCCCCGTACCCTTCAGCCCTGGCAGCCGGCGGCCGCGGCCCCCTTTTGCGCCAAAGCCTTTTGGGCAAGCGGCCTTGGCAGCACGATGCGGCCGGCCAGCGGCATCACATGGGCCTCCAGCCCGGCCTGCGGGGCGCACTCGCCGTCCAGGTTTACCACCAGCGGCCGGCCGTCCAGCGGGGTGATCCGCACGCTGCGGGCGCGGCAGTACAAAATGATCCCCTCCAGGCCGGGAACCACCCGCCCGTCCTGGATGTGCCGGCCCTTTTGGTAGATGCCCAGCACCCGGGCGATCTTGAGCCGGCTGATCCGGCGCACCACCAAAATATCCAAAAGGCCGTCGTCCAAAACCGCTTCGGGCGCGGCGCAGTAGCCCCCGCCGTAGGTGCTGCCGTTGCAGATGGCCGCCAGCAGGCAGTGCTCCTCCCACACCCTGCCGTCGATCTCGATGCGCAGGTGGTGGCTTAAATGCCCGCACAGGCACTCCAGGATCGAGAGATTGTAGGCCATTGAGCCGCCGCAGAGGGGCACCCGCCGGAATTTGGGGATGCCGTAGGCCACCTGCGCGTCCAGCCCGGCCGAGCAGATGGCGGCCGAGACCCCAAAGGGGGTCTGGATGAGGTCGATGGGCACGGCGCTGCCGCTGATGAGGGCGGGCAGGTCGAGAAAATCCTGCCGGGTACCGTAGTTGCGGATAAAATCGTTGCCGCTGCCGCAGGGCACGCAGGCCAACTCGGCCCCCGGGACCTGCCAGGCGCCCTGCAGCACCTGGCCAAAGGTGCCGTCCCCCCCGCAGGCGTACAGCCGCACCGGGCCGCCGGCTGTTTCGGCGGCTTTGCGGGCCAGCTCCACCGCGTGGCGGTGGTACTGGGTAAGTTCGATGGAGTACTCGACGCCAAGCCCTGCCGCCGCCGCAATGATCCGGGGCACCAGGGTGCCGGAGGCGTCCGCCTGGCCGGACACCGGGTTTACAATAAAAACGTGTTTCATCTTGCCTTCGCAGCCCTTCGCGCAAATTTTGCCGATACATCCTTTTTTACCATTGTACGACATTTCCCCTGCCGCTGGCAAGCAAAAAGCATATTTTCCCCCACAGTGCGCATTCTAAGAAAAAACATCCGCCGCGAAGGGAGGATCCGCCATGCTGCCCGAACTTGCAAAGGTCCTGCTGACAAGCCTTGTGTCCATCGCCGTTTTATTTTTGCTCTGCAGGCTGATCGGCCAGCGCCAGATCAGCCAGATGAGCCTGTTTGACTATGTAAACGGCATCTGCATCGGCTCGATCGCGGCCGAGCTGGCCACCGACCTTGAAAACTGGCGCCGCCCGCTGACCGCCATGCTGGTGTACGGGCTTTCGGCCGCCCTGATCAACGCCGCCACCTGCAAAAGCCTTGGCCTGCGCAAATTTTTTAACGGGCGGCCGCTGGTGCTGTTTGAGGACGGCAAGCTGTACAAGGCAAACCTTTACCGCGCAAAGCTGGACATCAACGAGTTTTTGACCCAGTGCCGGGTGGCCGGCTACTTTGACCTTGCCCAGCTGAAGGCGGCAGTGCTGGAAACCAACGGCCAGCTGAGCTTTTTGCCCCTGTCGGCCGAGCGCCCGCTGACCCCGGCGGACATGCAGCTGCACCCGCAGGAGGAGAGTTTGCAGGCCAACCTGATCCTGGACGGCCGGGTGCTGGCCCAAAACCTTGCAGCCAGCGGCCGCAGCGAGGACTGGCTGCGCCAGCAGCTGCACAGCCAGGGCATCGGCCGGGTGGAGGAGGTTTTTCTTGCCTGCTGTGACAAGGCCGGAAACTTTACAGCCTACCGCATGCTGGAAGAACCGGTGACCCATGAGATTTTTGAATAGGCAGGCAGGCAAAACACGCAGGACCAGCGCGCTGGCCCTGCGCAAAATCGGTATGCAAAAAACAGGGCGGAGCACTTGGCCCCGCCCTGTTTTTTTACAGCTTATTCCTTTGTAAAGGCGTCCTTGCCCAAAGAGCACACCGGGCAGACCCAGCTTTCGGGAACCTGCTCCCAGGGGGTGCCGGGGGCTACGCCATTGTCCGGGTCGCCGGCGGCGGGGTCATACACATAGCCGCAGGGGCAAATATACTTGTCCATCCGTAAAAAGCTCCTTATCGGGAATTATTTGAAGTAGCGGGCCAGCAGGCCGGCCATGCCGCGGCCATGACGGGCCTCGTCCTTGGCCATCTCGTGCACGGTGTCGTGGATGGCGTCCAGCCCCAGTTCCTTGGCCTTTTTGGCAATGTCCATCTTGCCGGCGCAGGCGCCGCACTCGGCCTCTACGCGCATCTCAAGGTTTTTCTTGGTGCTGTCGGTCAGCACCTCGCCCAGCAGTTCGGCAAACTTGGCGGCGTGCTCGGCCTCCTCAAAGGCGTAGCGCTTCCAGGCCTCGGCGATCTCGGGGTAGCCCTCGCGGTCGGCCACGCGGCTCATGGCCAGATACATGCCAACCTCGCTGCACTCGCCGGTAAAGTTCATGCGCAGCCCCTCAACGATCTCCTCGGGCACGCCCTCCTTGGCGATGCCAACCACATGCTCGGTTACATAGGTGTTCTCTTTCTGCTCCACAAACTTGCTCTTGGGGGCCTTGCAGACCGGGCAGAAGTCCGGGGCCGCGCCCTCAGCGATATAACCACAAACCGTGCAAACAAACTTAGCCATTCTTGTTACTCCTCCATTCATAAAATCAGGTTTTGGACTCCCATTTGTTGGTAAATAGGAACCATTCCTTGTTATGGCCCCATTATAGCACACAGGGGCGAAGCCGTCAACCCGGTTTTTAAACATTTTGGATGTTTTTGGTCTGTTTTATTCCGCCGCCCCAACAAAACGCTTACCCGCCGCCCCGCGGCCCCGCCGATTTGCCGCCGGCCTTTTTTTGGCTTTCGGCCGCAGCCCCGCCGATCCGCCCCAGCGCGGGTGCAACCGCCCGCAGCACCAGCGAGGTCAGCCCGCCCGCAACAAGGCCGGCCGCCAGCAGCACCGGCGCGTAGCCCAGGGCCATGGCGCTGGAGAGCACCGCCCCCGCCGCCAGCAGCTGGCCCAGGTTGTGGGCGATGGCCCCGCACACCGAGAGGATAAACCAGGTGGGCCGCCAGGGCCCGCGCAGCAAAGCCAGCATGACCAAAAACGAGAGCCCCCCGCCGCAGAGGGATAAAAGCCCCGCCACCGCCCCGCGGGTAAGCAGCCCAAAGCCGGCCTTGAGCAGCACCAGGGCCAGCGCCGGGCGGCCGCCCAAAAACAGCAGCGCGTACAGCACCACCACGTTGGCAAGGCCCGGTTTCATGCCGGGCGCGAGGCCCAGCAGCGGCGCGGCGGCCGATTCCAAAAACGAGAGGGCCATGGCCAGCGCAAACAGCATGCCGCCCAGCGCCACACGGCCCGCCTTGCCCTTTTGCAACCGCCGCACCTCCCTGCCCCTTGGTAGTCCCTTTTCATCTTACGGTGCGCGGCGGGCAAAGTCAAGACGAAACCCAAAATGCGGTTTGACCCGCCGCGGCTGCTTTTGTATAATAAGGTAGATGGTTTGTATGCGTCGGGGCAGCTCTGCCCCAGCCTTGAAAGAAGGGGGCGTCCAGTATGGTACGGCGGGGGGCCTGCGCGCTGCTGGCGGCGGCGGTGCTGCTTGGGCTTTGCGGCTGCGGCCGCTGGCAGGATGGGGAGTACCGCGCCGAGTGCGCCGCATTTGACAGCCTTGGCTACCGGGATTATCTGGTGGTAACGGTGGAGGGCGGCGAGATCACCCGGGCCGAATACGACGCGGTAAGCGAGGACGGCGGGCTGAAAAGCGAGGACGAGGCCTACGCCGGGCAGATGCGGCCGATCTGCGGGACGGATCCGGCCGGGTTTTCGGCCGCGCTGGAGGCTTCGCTTGTGGGCCGCAGCGCCAAGACCCGGCAGCCGGTGGACGCGGTGGCCGGGGCCAGCTATTCCAGCGGGCGGTGCGCCGCCCTGCTGAGCGCCCTGGAGCAAAACATGCGCAAGGGCATTTTTGAAACGGTGGCCGTGGAGGGCCTTTTGGAGGCAACGCCCCAGGCATCGCCCCCGGCGCCGTGAATATTCTGTAAAAAATCGGAAACACTGCCCCCAAAAGCCTTGCAATGGTGCGGGTTTTAGTGTACCATATTGCTTAGTGCGCACCCTGCCCCAAAAGGCTTTGTGCGCACAAAAGGCCGGCCATGCGCAGCCGCCCATACGGCGCGCCCCCCTGCGGGCTGTGCCGGGCCGGACGCCGGCCGCGCCTGTTATGATCAGATCAACACCAAAGGAGAACCCTATATGAAAAAGCTTGTGCTCACCCTTACCGCCGCGCTTTTGGCCGCAGCCCTTTTGGCCGGCTGCGGCGGCGATTCCTCCGCCCCCGCTTCCTCCAGCCCGGCGGCCTCGGCCCCCGCGGCGTCCGCCCCTGCCGATTCCCAGCCGGCCGCCTCGGCCCCCCAGGCGGAATACAACCTGGCCGACGTGGTAAGCGCGGTGGAGGCGGTAAACCCGGTGGCAAACCCCCGCGAAATTGACGACTTCTCGCTGGAAAACACCTATATGCTCACGATGGACAATGTGGCCAACTTTTGCGGCAAGGTAAGCAACGACGCGGCCAACAGCGCGCTGATCCTGGCGGTGCAGGCGGTGCCGGGCAAGGTGGACGACCTCAAGGCCGAGCTGGACGCCTACAAGACCACCCTGGCGGACGGCGGGCTGTACGCCGAGTTTGCCGACAAGGAGGCCCAGGCCAAGGAGGCCCGGCTGGTGGTAAAGGGCGACTGCGTGGTGCTGGTGATCGCCAACACCGAGGGCGCCCAGTATGCCGACATCGACAAGGCCCTTGACGAGGCGCTGAGCTGAACAAACTGCGCAGACAGGCCGGTACCGCCCCGCAGGCGGCGCCGGCCTTCTGCTTGTACATCGCCCTAAAAAAGCGCGGCCGCCCCGCGGCGGTTTTGCGCCCGGTACTGGTTTTGAGCCTTCCCCGGCGCTGTCCCGGCGTTCCCCAATGTCCCCCAGATGCAAAAATGTAAGGAGTTGAGCGCAGCTTGGTTTTTAGTACCATCCTGTTTTTGTTCCGCTTTTTGCCCATTACCCTGGCCCTTTATTATCTCGCGCCGCCGCGGTTAAAAAACGCGGTGCTGTTTTTGTGCAGCCTGGTGTTTTACTCCTGGGGCGAGGTCAAGTTTTTCCCGGTGATGATCCTGCTGATCCTCATCAACTATTTCTCGGGGCTGGGCATGGAGCGCAGCGACAAACGGCCCGGCCTGCGCCGCTTCTTTTTGATCTTTTCGGTGGTGGGCAGCCTCTCGATGCTGGTGTTTTTTAAATACACCAACTTTATCATCACCAGCCTCAACGCCCTGTTTGGCCTCTCGCTGGGGCTGATCAGCGGGGTGGAGGTGCTGCCGCTGGGCATCAGCTTTTACACCTTCCAGACCATGAGCTACTCCATCGACGTCTACCGGCGGGACGTGCCCACCGAACACAATATCATTGATTTTGGCGCCTACGTGGTCATGTTCCCGCAGCTGATCGCGGGGCCGATCGTAAAATATCGGGAGGTTGCCGAGCGGCTGCACGTTTACAAAAACCGCTGTAACCTTGCCCAGATCGAGGAGGGCGTCTGCCTGTTTACCTTTGGCCTTGCCAAAAAGGTGCTGCTGGCCGACACCATCAGCGCCCTCTGGCTGGAGATCATTGGGGTATACACGTCCAGCGGTGTGCAGACCAGCGCCGGCATCGGCCTTGCCAACGCCTCCACCCCGCTGGTCTGGCTGGGGGTCATCGCCTATTCCCTCCAGCTGTATTTCGACTTTTCGGGCTATTCCATGATGGGCATCGGCATGGGCAAGATGCTGGGCTTTGATTTTCCGCAAAACTTTAATATGCCGTATATCTCCCGCAGCATCACCGAATTTTGGACCCGCTGGCACATGACCCTCTCGGGCTGGTTTAAGGAATACGTGTATATCCCTCTGGGCGGCAACCGCAGGGGCCGGGGCCGGCAGATCTTTAACCTGTTTGTGGTATGGTGCCTCACCGGCATCTGGCATGGGGCCAACTGGAACTTTATCCTCTGGGGGCTTTACTACTTTGTGCTGCTGGTGGCCGAAAAGCTCTTTTTGCTGCCGGTGCTCAAAAAAGGACGGGTCTGGCCCCACCTTTACACCATGTTCTTTGTGGTGGTGGGCTGGGGGCTGTTTGTGGGCAACGAACAGGGCGTGGGCCTGGGCATCCTGCTCAACAAGCTGTTTATCCCCTCGGGCGGGGTAAGCTGTTTGTACTTTTTGCGCAACTACGCGGTGCTGCTGGCGGTATGCATTGCCTGCTGCACCCCCCTGCCGCTCAAGGTCTGGCAGGCCCTTTGCAAGAGCAGCTGGATGAAGACCCTTACGGTCGGCCTTTTGCTGGTGCTGAGCGTTGCGTATATTGTGGGTTCGGGCAACAGCCCCTTCCTCTACTTTAACTTTTAAAAGGAGGCGCTTTGGATGAAGGACGCGATGCGGGCCTTAAAAAAGCGCCCGGTGCTGGTTTTGTTTTTTGGCTTTTTGTTCGGCTTTATGGTACTGGACGGCCTTTGGCCCAAGCGGGAGTTTTCTGAACTGGAAAACAAAAAGCTGGCCCAGTTCCCCGAGTTTTCCTTTTCGTCCCTTTTCCGCAACGAGTGGACGGCCAAGTACGGCGACTATGTAAAGGAGCAGTTTGCCCTGCGGGATACCTGGATCGACCTGCAGAGCCGCAGCGAAACGCTGCTGTTTCAAAAGGCGGAGGTAGGCGGCCAGCTGCTGGGGGCGGACGACATGCTGTTTACCAAGGTGTTTGCCCTTAAGACCGGCGAGGTAAAGCAGCTGCCCCGCAACATCAGCGCGGTGGCCCAGTTCAGCGCGCGGCACCCCGGCCAGGTGACCTTTTTGCTGGCCCCCTCGGCCAGCCTTGTCTACCCCGAAAAGCTGCCCTTCCACGCGCCGATGCTGAACGAAAACGCCTTTTTGGACGACATTTTTGCCGAGATCGGCCAGAGCGCCCGGGTGCTGGACCTGCGCGGGCTGTTCAGCGCCCATAAGGACGAATACCTTTACTACCGAACCGACCACCACTGGACGAGCGGCGGGGCCTGGCTTGCCTACACCGAGTTCTGCCGGCAGGAGGGGCTTGCGCCCTTTGACCCGGCGGCCTATACGGCGGTGGAGGTGCCAAACTTTTACGGCACCAGCTATTCCTCCGCCCGCACCTGGAACGCCGTGCCGGACATCATCACCTGGTACGAACTGCCCAGCCGCCAGACCATCTGGGATGTAACGGCCGGCCCCGAGGCGCTGGCCGTGCTCTCGGAGGACGACCTTTACAACCAGGACGCCTTTGCCACCCGCGATAAATACGCCGCCTTTTTGCACGGCAACCCCGGCTACAGCACGGTTACCGGCAGCGGCGAGGGCAGCATTTTGGTTATTAAGGACAGCTACGCCAACTGCTTTGTACCCTACCTCACCGCAAACTACGCCAAGATCGGGGTGCTGGACCTGCGCAATTACAGTTACAGTGTGGACGCGCTGATGCAGGCCGAGGGGTACGACAAGGTGCTGATCCTTTATAACTTCCAGAGTTTCAAATCCGATGGGTACCTCTATAACCTCAACCGGGACCCCATTGAATGAGGATGCCCCTTTTGATGCTGTATTGACGCTGCAAAGCCCTTTGGCCCGCCGTTTACGGGAGGCCAAAGGGCTTTTTGCCGGGGCAAGCCCCCTATAACAGATAAAGCAAAGAGCGCCGGCCGGAGAAGAAAGGTCGGCGCTCTTTGCTTTGTTGGAACCGCTGCCGCTGCCTGCAGCGGCCCTATGCTCAAGGCAGGCCGGGCGCAGGGCGCAAAACGCTCAGCAGAAATCGGCCTGGCAGAACATACATTTTCCGCCCTTGAAGGTCATCATGGGCACAAGCACCTGGCTGCCCTCAAAGCGGTTTTGGTTGATATCCTCATAGGGGACGGCCTTTTGTTTCAGCCGCAGGATGCACACATCCGCCTCGGTGCCCTCGGCAAGGCTGCCAAGCTCGGGGCGGCCGATCAGCCGGGCCGGCGTGATGGTTGCGGCATCCAGCACCTGCCCAAGGCCCATGCCAAAGTCCAGATACTTGGACAGGATGCGCGGCAGGCTGTGCAGCGGCTGCAAAAAATAGCTGGAGGTATTTACGTCGCTGCTGATCACATCCGGCGCAAAGCCCTGGCTTACCGCCCTGCGGCAAACCTCCAGATCATAGTTGCTGCGGCCGTTGGAGGCGTCAAACAGCACCCCGCGCTCCCGCGCCGCCCAAAGGCCCTCCAGCACCTGGCCGTCCTGGCCAAGGCAGCTGTACTGGCCGCGGTTTTGATAGATGTGGCAGATCACATCCCCAGGCCGCAGCATCTCCGCGATCTGGTCCAGCGGCAGGATGGGGGCGGTCACATGTACCACCACCCGGGTGCCGGCCTTTTCGGCCAGCTCCACCGTGCGGCGCAGGGACGCCTCGGCCTGCCCGGCCGGAACAATGCCCTGGGACATCCGGGTTTTGAGCGCAACCAGATTGTCCGGGTATTCCCGGAACAGCCGCAGGATCTTTTGCTCGTCAAACAGGGCAGGGTCGAGGTTTTCGGGGTACTGGTCGGTGGCCTGCCCGCCCGAGGCAACCAGCAGATAGTTTAAGATGCGCACGTCGCTCATGGCCATTACGCTGCGCCGGTACAACTCGTAGGAGCCGGCGCCGCAGCTGCCGCCGTCCACCGCGGTGGTAATGCCGCTGCAAAAGGCGTTCGCATCCGGGTTTACGCCGTTTTCAGTGCCGCGGTAAAAATAGTGCACATGGTAGTCGATCAGCCCGGTGGTTACAATACACCCCTTGGCGTCCACGATTTGCCGGTAGGTGCGGCCCGGATCCGGCCGGGCGATCTTTCCATCCGCCAGGGCCAGGTCCCGCTGCTCCATCCGCCCCAGCGCAGGGTCGTACACCGTTCCGTTTTTGATGAGAAAATCCAAGAAAATGCTCCTTCCTGTCAGGGCTGGCCTTTGCGAACCCATTGGTGTATTGCCGGCCTTTTTGCGCTGCGGCCGGGCTTTGCCTGCAAAAAAGGGGTACTGTTGCGGTCAACAGCACCCCTTTATGGTCAGGTTCAGGCTGCTGCGATGGCATCCAGCAGGGCGTCGACCTTCTCGTCGCCCAGATTCTCACGGACCATGTCGTAAACCACCTGAGCGGTCTTACGCAGGGACTCCATGTCCGCCTCGCTGAAGGTAACGATCTCGCAGCCCGCGTCGATGCAGGTCTGCTTGTCGGCAGCGATCTGCTCGTCCGAAAGGGTCGCGGCGTAGGCCACCGCCTCAGCGGCGCACTCATCGACCAGGGCGCGGGTGTTGTCCGGCAGGGCCTGGTAAACGGTATTGCTCATAAAGAAGGTGATGATGTGGCCAAGATGGTTGGTCTCAACAACATACTTCTGCACTTCCTGGAAGTTGTTGCCCACGATGTTCATGTAGGGGTTTTCCTCGCCGTCGATGCTGCCCTGCTGCAGGCCCATAAAGACCTCGGTGAACTGCATCGGGGTGGCGGCGGCGCCCAGGGCGTTCCAGTAAGCGATGTGGTAGTTGTTGGTCATGGTGCGGATGCGCTGGCCGCTCAAATCGGCCAGGGAATTGACCGGCTTGTTGGTGGTAAGCTGGCGGAAGCCCGCGTCCGAGTAGCCCAGCATATGCACGCCGGCCGCCTCGCAGTAGCTGTTGAGGGTGGTGGAGGCGTAGTCGCTGGAAAGCAGCGAACGCATCTGCTTCACATCGGTAAACAGGTTGGGCATATCAAACAGGCCCATCTCGGGTACAAAGTCCACAAGGTCGGTGGTCATGCCGGTGCCGATGTCGATCGAGCCGGCCACAACCGCCTCGGTAAACTCGGTGGTGTTGCCCAGCTGGCCGCCGGGATAGATGTCCACCGTGATGCTGCCGCCGGATTTGGCCTCAATGAGTTCCTTGAACTTTTCGACCATCTTGTAGTTGATGGTGGTCTCGGCAACGGTCATGGCGGCGGTCCAGCTATAACTGCCATAATCCTCGCCGGTGGCCTCGGCCGGGGCGGAGCCCGCATCCGGGGCCTGAGCAGGCGTGCTGCCGGAAGAGCCGCCGCACGCTGCCAAGCTCAATGCTAACACAAGAGCGAGCGCCAATGCAAGTACCTTTTTCATTGTTCTTTTCTCCTTTGAATGATATAATTACTGTATAAGGGCGTTTGCCCTTTACAATCGGGAAACGCCTCAGCCAACCAGCGCCAGGCTCAATGCCGGGATAAAGGTGATCAGCATCAGGCAGATCAGGAAGGCCGCCAGGAATGGGACGGTCGCCTTGGCCAGCTTGAGCATGGGGATCTTGGTCATGCCGGAGGCCACGAAGAGGTTGATGCCCATGGGCGGGGTGATCATGCCGATGGCGAGGTTGGCGGTCATGATGATGCCAAAATGCACCGGATCGACCCCAACAGCTGTGGCGATGGGCAGCAGGATCGGGGTAAGGATCATGATGTTGGGGATGTTGTCGATGATCATGCCGCAAACCAGCATGATGAGGTTCATCAGCAGCAGGATGATGATCTTGTTGTCGGTAACGCTCAGCACCGCCTTGGAGATGGTCTGCGGGTAGCGCAGCAGGGTCATGACCCGCGCAAAGGCGTTGGCCGCCGCGATCACAAACAGGATGTTGACATAGGTTTTGGCGCCCGACACAAACACCCGGCCAAGATCCTTCCACTTGAGGGTCTTGTAGGCAAAGATGCAGACCAGCAGGCCGTAGACCACCGAGATCACCGCTGCCTCGGTAGGCGAGCAGATGCCCGAGTAGATGCAGCCCAGGATGATCACCGGGGTCAGCAGCGCCCAGAAGCTCTCCTTGAAGAGGGGAAAAAAGCCCTTGGCCCGGATCGAGTTGTAGTTGGCCATCAGCTTTTCGCGGTCCTCGCCGTTGCGGGTGCAGTAGATGTAGCAGTAGACCATCAGGGCCACGCCGATGAGGATGCCGGGCAGGATGCCGGCGCTGAACAGGGCCGATGGGGAGGCGTTGGCCGCCGCGGCATAGATGATGTACGAGATGGAGGGCGGGATGATGACCCCCAGGCCGCCGGCCACCGTGACGATGGCGGTGGAGAAGGTTTTATCGTAGCCCATTTCCACCAGAAATGGGATGGTCATTGCGCCCACCGCCGAAACGGTCGCGGGCGAGGAGCCCGAGATGGCCGCGTAGAACATGCAGGTAATGACCACCGCGCAGGGGAAGCCGGCCCGCTTGTTGCCGATGAAGTAGGCAAAAAAGTCGAACAGGCGCTGGGAAAGGCCGCCCTCGGCCATGATCATGCCCGAGACCATAAACAGCGGCACCGCCAGCAGGGTAAAGCTGTTCATGCCGGAGAACATGGCGCGCACTACATCGGCAGGGCCATAGTTGAGGTTGCCGATCAGGTTGGGCAGCATGCTCAGCAGGCCAAACACACCGCCCACCGGCAGCGAGATGACCAGAAGCAGGGCCAGCAGGAGCATAAACAAACCGATTGCCATTTATTCTCCCTCCTTAATACCCTTGAGATCGAGGATGATGGCCTGGATCTGCCGGATGATACTGAGCACAAAGCAGAAGGTGGTAACGTAATAGATGCCCGCCACCGGGATCTGCAAAGCGGGGCTTTTTTGGCTGACGCTGGCCGCGTTGGCCGCAACCTCCAGCCCACCCCAGACGCACAGGCACATAAACACCACCATGATAACGCCGCAAAGGATATTGATCACATTTTGCACCTTTTTGGGCAGGATGGCGGTGAGGGTATCCACCCGGATGGCGCTGTGCTGCCGGATCGAGCAGGACAGGCAGAAAAATGCGCTCAGCGCAAGGCAGTAGCAGCAGATCTCGTCTGACCAGCCCAGCGGCTGCTTGAATACATACCGCAGGATCACGTTGACAAAGGACAGAATCGTCATGACGATCAAAAAGAACGCCAGGCAGACGTATTCAAAGTTCTTGTCAAGCCATTTTAGAAATGACATCTGGACTCCTCCTCTTCTTTTTTGCTGTGGGGCTTGCTATGGATTTTTACCATTTTTTTGTGAACCTTGTGCTGTTAAAAATTATAGATTGACGGTTTTAGTAAGTAAAGTTAATTGTTTTTTGATGAACAATTAAAAAAACTAATAGATGCGTTTTGCTGGGGATCCCCCTCGGCAGATTGCATAAATATATAAGCCTTTTCTTTCTGATTTGACGGAATGGACGCAAAAGCCTGTGTAAAATGCACAAAGTTATGAGTTTGTTTTCTACTGCCGCAAGAGCACACGGCGGGGGAAAGTCCCCCTGCGGATACGAAAGGAGTGGCGTGTAGTATGGACCTGAAACAGCTGGAATACATTGTGGCGATCGAAAAGTACGGTACCATGACCGATGCGGCAAAGTATCTTTTTATCACGCCGTCCGCCCTGAACCAACAGCTGCTCAAGCTGGAAAAGGAGTTGGAGATCCCGCTGTTTACCCGCAACCGGCGGCATATGGAGCCCACCGAGGGCGGGCAGGTCTACCTGAAGGCGGCCAAGCAGATGCTGGCGCTGCGGCAGGCCACCTACGCGCAGCTGCAGGACCTTGCCAACTGCCAGACCGGGTCTTATGAAGTGGGGCTGACCTTTGAGCATGGGTCGGACCTGTTTGCCCGCATCTATCCCCTGTTTCACGAAAAATACCCCGGCATCTCGATCCAGTGCCACCAGCTGCTGGTGCCCGAGATGCTGGAGATGCTGAACACCGGCCAGCTGGACATCGCCTTTATCCTTACCGGCACGCCGGACAGCTACGATGTGGAATATACCCGCCTCAGCGAGGAAAACCTGCTGGTGGGGCTGCACCGCAGCCATCCGGCGGCGCACCTGGCCGGCCCGGACAGCGCGCAGCCCTGCGCCACCATTGATTTTTCGCTGCTGAAGGGGGACGCCTTTGCCACTGCCCTTTCCAGTTCCACCATGCGCACCGAGCTGATCGACCCAATCTTTGAGCGGGAGGGGTTCTTCCCCAGGATCATGATGGAATCCAGCTTCAACGCCTTTTTGGAGCAGCTGGCCGGGCTGGGCCTGTGCGACACGATCATCCCCCAGTCCCGGGTCACCAACCGCAGGGACCTCGTCTGGTTTTATCTGCCGGGCCATCCCCGCTTCCAGTTTGGGGTGGCCTACCCCAAGGGGTACCGGCTCAACCGGGCGCTGCGGGATTTTATCGAACTGGCCCGGCAGGACGCGCAGACCCATATGCAGTTCCCTCCGCCGGGCTGAAAACCGGCGCAAAAAAACAGGGCAGGCCGCTGTGTTTGCGGTTCTGCCCTGCTTTTTTGTTTGTTCCGCCTGCTTTTTGTCTGCGCCGGGGAGCGGCCCCGCTTTTCCGGGGCTTATCCGGCGCCAATGGCCGGGCCCCGCGCCGGCGCGGCCGGCCTTACAGGATGCTTTGCCCAATGTGTTTTTGCTGCCGCCAAGCGGGCGGCAGGCCATCGTCCGCCCAGTATTCGTCCAGGGTCCGGATTTTATCCCCCTCAAGCCCAAAAAAGGAGGTTACATGGAAAGACTGTGAGCGGTCTTTGGGGTAAACGCGGGTCACCGTAACAAGGGTATCCTGCAGCCGCTCCACCCGCTCGATTTGGCCGTCCCATTCGCCGGGATACTCGCAGTTGGCGATGATAAACTCCTCCAGTGTGAACTTCTCGTTGGTGCAGTGCCATAAGACGCGGGCGTCCTTTGTAAAATACCCGCGGATGCCCTGCGCGTCCTGCGCAAGCACATCCCGCCAAAATCCATATACGTCCATGAATAAGGCCCCCTTTTTGTGCGCCCTGATCGGCGGGCCCGCGGGGCCTACTCCTCCCCCGCCTGCTCGTACTGCTCCTGCTCCTCCAAAAGGGCCTCCCATTTTTCAAACAGTTCCTGCTGGTGGAACTTGCTGTCGTCCAGCTCGTCGCACTTTTCGCGCAGGAGGATATGGTCCCGCAGCACCTCGGGGGAGTTGATCTCGTTTTCCAGCTGGACGATGTACGCGCCAAGCTGCTCGATCTCCTCCTCCACAAGCTTAACGGCATTGCGCAGCTCGGCCCGGCGGCGGCGCTGCTCCTTACCGTAGGCCGCTTTGCCGCCGGCCTCTGTTTTGGGGGGCTGTTTTTCGGCCTGCTGGGCCGGGGCCTCATTGCGGGCCATCAAAGCGGCGTAGCTTTGGTACCGCACCGCCTCACCGTTTTCCAGATACAGGATGGGGCAGGCCAGGCTGTTCATCAGGTACCGGTCGTGGGTGATCAGCAGCAGGGTGCCCTCGTAGGCCATCAGGGCCTGGGTAAGGCTCTCGCGGGTGTAGATGTCCAGATGGTTGGTGGGCTCGTCCAAAAACAAGAGGTTTGGGCGCTCCAGCAAAATTTCGGCAAACCGCAGCCGGGCCATCTCCCCGCCCGAAAGGGCGCTGCAGGGCTTGAAGACATCCTCCCCCTTAAAAGAAAGGCGGGCCAGATGGCTGCGCACCTCCAGCTCGGTAAGGTTGGGGTACTTGTTCCAGATGGCGTCGATCACCCGGCCGCCCCGCTGCAGAAACTGCTGCTCAAACACGCTTGCCCGCGCGCCCGCACCCAGCCGCACAAAGCCGGAGGAGGGCTTGCGCTTGCCGTCCAGCACCTGCATCAGGGTGGATTTGCCCGCGCCGTTGGGCCCGGCAATGACCAGCCGCTCGCCCCGCAGCACCGCAAGGTCGGTGGGCTTTAAGAGGGTGCGCCCGCCCAGCTCGATCGAGATATTTTTGGCCGTGAGCAGGTCCTGGTAGGGCGCAACGTCAAACTCGAACCGGAATTTCAGCGCGCGCAGGGCGGTTTTGGGCGCCTCGGTGATCTCTAACTTTTCCAGCTGCTTGCGGCGGCTCTGGGCCATTTTGGTGGTGGAGGCCCGCACTAAGTTGCGGGCGATGTAGTCCTCCAACTTGGCGGCCTTGGCAACGTCCGCATCATGCTGCTTTTGCTGCAGGGCCACCGCCATCTCCTTTTGGGGCAGGTAGGCCGAATAGTTGCCCTTGTAGGAGGTAAGGCCCTGGTCCTCCACCTCCCAGATGCGGCCGCAGACCGCGTCCAAAAAATAGCGGTCGTGGCTGACCACCAGCACCGCGCCGGCGTACCCCTTGAGGTAGCTTTCGAGCCATTCCATCGTGACAAAATCCAGATGGTTGGTGGGCTCGTCCAGGATCAGCAGGTCCGGCCGCTGCAGCAGCAGCTTTGCCAGCCGCAGCCGGGTGTGCTCCCCGCCCGAGAGCACGGCCACCTTTTTTTGCCAGGCCTCGGGCGCAAAGCCCATGCCGGCCAGCACCTTGCGGATCTGGACATCCATATTGTAGCCGTCGGCCGCGTCGATCACGGCCGAAAGCCGGGCGTGCTGCTCCAGCAGCCCGCCGTCGTTGGGGGTTTTGGCCAGCTTTTTTTCCAGCACCTGCATCTCGGCCATCGCCTTAAGCACCGGGGCGTAGGCGCTGCGCATCTCGCCGTAAACGTCCTGGGCCTCGTCCAGCTGGCTGTTCTGCTCCAGGTAGCCTAAGGTGGCTCCCCGCGCCAGGATGTATTCGCCCTCGTCCGGCGCGTATTCGCCGCATAAAATGCGCAGCAGGGTGGTTTTGCCCGCCCCGTTTTCGCCGATGATGCCAATGTGCTCCCCCGGCTCCACCGTGGCCTGGATGTTTTTGAGGATCACGGTTTCGCCAAAGCTTTTTTGAATGTTTTGCAGCTGAAGTATCATGGTTCCTTCTTCTGTTCTGTAACGCCGCGGCCAAAGGCTGCCAGATGCGCCTCGCACCAGGCCAGCACATCCTCGTACACCTCGGCGCGGTTGATCTCGTTGAGCATTTCGTGCCGGCCGCCCGGATAGAGCTTGAGGGTAAGGTCGGCCACGCCGGCCTCCTTGAGCCGCCCGTACACGGTGCGCACACCCTTGCCGTAGTCCCCCACCGGGTCGGCATCGCCCGAAAAGATATAGATGGGCAGGTCCCTGCGGATCTTGCCCGCCCATTCGGGCCGGCTGACCGTGCGCAGGACAGCCATCAATTCGTGGAAGGCGCTCACCGTAAACTGGAAGGTGCACTTGGGGTCGTTTGCGTAGGCCGCCACGATCTCCTTGTCCCGGCTGATCCAGTCGTAGGGGGTGGCGGGGTTTTCCACCCGCTTTAAATACGCCCCAAAGGCCATATTGTGCACTGCTTGAGAGCGGTATGCTTGCCCCCGCAGCTTACCCAGCATTGCGGTCATGGCAAGGCCCGCGCCGGCCGCGGGGTTGGGGCCGCCGGTGCCGCTGAGGATCAGGGCATCCAGCGCGTCCGGGTAGGTCTCGGCAAACCAGCGGGCAAAAAAGCTGCCCATGCTGTGCCCCAGCAGGATCAGCGGCAGGCCGGGCCAGCGGCTGCGGGCAAGGCCGTTCATGGTTTTAAGGTCCCGCAGCATATAAAACCGGCCGCCCTTGGGGGGAAGGAAGCCGTCGGTCTCGGCGCTCTGGCTGGTGGCCCCGTGGCCCAGATGGTCGTTGCCGCACACCGCAAAGCCGTGCGAAGCCATAAAGGCGGCAAAATCCCGGTAACGGCCAATGTATTCGCACATGCCGTGGCTGATCTGCAAAATGGCCCGCGGGGGCTGGCCGGGGTCGGTAAAAAAGTACCCCGCCGCCTGGCTGGTTCCGTCGGACGAGTTAAACCTGATGTCTTCTGTGTGCAAGGCCGACATTCTGCCGTTCCTCCTCTTCCATCACGATATCGTACAGTTCCTCCAGCCGGGAGATGGTGTGGGTGGGGCGGATGCCGGTGGTGTTTTCCTGCCCATCCGGATTATACCAGCAGCTGGCGATGCCCGCCTGGGCCGCGCCCTGCACGTCCGCCTTGAGGCTGTCGCCCACCATGAGCACCTTGGCGCGGTTTTCAACGCCCAGCGCCCGCAGCGCAAGTTCAAAAAAGCGGCGGGTGGGCTTGGTGGCGCCCATCTTTTCCGAGATAAACACCTCGTCGAGGTATGGGCGGATGCCGGAGGCCTCCAGCCGGCTTACCTGCACCCGCTCTACCCCATTGGAGGCGGCCGCAAGGGTAGCCACCTCGCCCAGTTCGTTCAGCACCTCCCGCGCGCCGGGCACTATGTCCGCGTGCTGGGCCAGATGGTCCAGATAATATCGGTTGATGGCCGCGGGGTCCCCCTGCGCGCCAACGGCCCGCAAAAAGCGGGCAAACCGCTCGATCACCAGCTTGTCCTTTTTGATCTCGCCGCGCTCCAGCGCCGCCCAAAGCTGGGTGTTGATGGCCTGGTACTGGGCCACGGTCTCGGCGCTGCGGGGCAGGCCGAAATACTCCAAGGTCTCCAGCAGGGCCTTGTGCTCGGAGGCGCTGAAATCCAGCAGGGTGTTGTCCACATCCAAAAGCAGGCAGTGATAATGTGCCATGGCAAAACGTCCCCTTTCGCGGGCTTGGTTGGTTTTTGTTGTAGTTGCAGGGCTTGCTTTATAAATCCTGTCTTTACAAAGAGGGAGGCCGGAAGGCGGCCTCCCTCTTTGTAGCTTTGCATAACATTGCGCTAAGGCTCTACCATTGCATAGCCGGGGTCGTCCCCCTGGGCCAGCTCCCGCCCGCCCGGCGGGCAGGCATCATCGGGCGTGTCCGGGCCTTCCGGCGTGCCGGGGCCGTGCCCCCCGCTGCAGGGCGGTATCTCTTTGCAGCCGGCATAGCTGGTGTCGTTTTGGCGGCAGCCGGAGAAGATCGTCTCCTCCTGATGGGCCGCCTCCTGCCCCCAGTCGAAATCGTAATAATCCACCGAGCCGTCAAGCACATCCCCCGGCAGCCGGCCGGGGGCTTGTGCGGATGTATCTGATGAAGCTGCCTGCCCCTCCAGCTCCAGCTGGGTCTCGGGCAGGATGTTCGGCACGGCAAAGGGCACAAATATCTCCCGTGCGGCGCGCGTTTCGTCCATAAAACCACCTCCATGCCCCACTGTATGCGGTGGGACACAGGGAGGTTACAGCCCGCCGCAAACGGCAGGCGGACGTCCCATATTTAAGGCTCGGCTGTTGATTCAGCCTTCGTCCGGCGTATCTGTCGGCGTAGCTGTTGGTGTATCTGTTGGCGTAGCTGTTTCCGTCGGCGTAACGGTTTCTGTTGGCGTAGCTGTCGGTACTTCCGTCGGTGTAGGCGAAGGCGATGGGGACGGCGAAGGTGATGGGGACGGCGAAGGCGAGGGGGACGGCGAAGGCGATGGGGTTGGCTTCGGGGTGGGCGAAGGCGGCGCCTGCACCACCACGGTGGCGGTTGCCTCCACCGTCTTGCCGTTTACGGTAAGGCGGGCGGTAAACTTATGGGTGCCGGTGCCAAGATTGCTGCTGGTGGTGTAGCTTGCGCCATCCTTGACCTTATCGCCGTCAAGGTACCATTTGATCTCGCCGTCCTTGCCGGCAAAGCTGCCGGTGCCCTTGGCCGTCAGGGTCACCGTCTGGCCCTGGGTGATGGTATGGCTGGTCTTGTCGATCGAGATGCCCGGCTTTGCCGTAAACTGCGCCGTTACCGACAGGTTCTGCTTAAAATCCTTGTCGGTGCGGGTGGCGTTGGTATTGCCGTCGCTCCAGCGGTAGAACTCGTAGCCCTCGGCCGGCACCGCCGTTACGGTGAGGCTGTCCTTTTCGGTCACCTCAAAGCTCAGGCTGGTCTCGCCCTTTTTGTCCCCGCTGGTCAGGGTGCCGCCGGTGTTCTGTTCCACATAATAGGCGGCCTTAAAGGGCTTTTGCGAGGCGCTGGACGAACTGGAGGAGGACGAGGAGGAGGACGAACTGGAGGAGGAGAAGTTGGCCCGCGCGGGGATGTTGGAGGTATCCGGCCGGCGGTCCTCGGTTTGCCACGCGTGGGTGCGCAGGTAGCTTAAAACCGCCTTGAGGCCGTCCGGCTTAAGGTGGATGTCGCCGTCCACAAAATAATCGCTGCGGCCGTAGCCGTCCTCCCCTTTGAGCACCTCGCTGGTGTTGAGGAACCGGTAGCCCTCGGCCTGGCACATCTCCAGCAGGGCCTGGTTGAACTCGTCCACCGTCTGCATCTGGAGCTCGGGGTAGGCGTTGTGGTTTTTGGGGATCGGCGGCACCGCCGCCACAATGATATCGCAGTAGGAATAGGCGTTTTTGATGGCGTTGAGGGCGTCGCGGTAGGTGCTGATAAATTCGTCCTTTGTCATGGTGCCGCCGGCGTTGTTGGTGCCCATGGTCACCACAATGCGCCGGGGCTTCATCATGGCCAGCGCCTCGGGGATGGTATAGCTTTTGGCGTCGTTTTTAAAGCCCACGCAGGCGTTGCTGGTAAGCGACTGGATGCCCATGCCCTCGGCCCCCACAAACTGGTCCAGGGTAATGAGGTTGTAGGTGTAAAGCCGCACCGTGTTGGAATCGCCCACAAACACGGTCTGTTCCAGATACTCCTTGCCGGCGTCCTCGGTTTCGGGCAGGACGGCGGGGTTGCTGGTATCGATCTGGAAGGCGCTGTTGTCGTAGCTGTCGGCCGTGCTGGCCGGCTGGGACAGCGAGGGCTCCGAACTGGAAGAACCGGGCTTTTTTGCGCCGGACAGGATCACGCACACGACCGCAATGGTGGCCACAAGCGCCGCCGCGCAGGCCACAAGAACCATGCAGGCCTGCTTTTGCCGGGTGGTCATGTTTTGAAAATCAAAGCCCTGCCCGCGGCCGCGGGCCCGGTTTCCGTTGCTCATACAAACCTCCTGCGCACGCGCAGGGCAAAAGCGCCCGGCGCGGTGCAAACATAAAAATGCACCCTGCTTTTTGCTCTTGTTTATTTTGGGTGCTGTAAGCGCGGAATATCCGCCAAACGCCTAAAACCACCGCCGGGCCGCCGGCCCGCCAGCGCGTTCCCCTGGTAAGGGGTGCAAGCGTATATGGTTGATTATAGCACATCCGCCCGCCCGGGGCAATCAAAGCGGGGCCTTTTACAGAAAATTTACACCCTTTTTGGCGCAAAGCGCCTATGCGGGCGGGGCGGGCGGCCAAAGAGGGGGCCGGGGCAAAACGCCGCCTTTTCCCCGCCTTAAAACACCTTTTGGCAGAACCCCTCGATCTGGCGGTTAACAAAGCCCGGCGCATCGGTGTTGGAGTTGTGCCCCGCCCCCGGCACCCATACGAGGGGGTGGCCCTCCTTTGCCGTCCAGCATTTGTTGTAGCGCCGGGCCGAGCCGGCGGCGTCCTTTTCGCCGCAGAGCAGCAGCACCGGGCAGGGCGGGCGGTAGTCCCGGCCTGACCGGACCGCCTGGGCCACAATGCGGTAGCCATGGTCGGCCAGCAGGCAGTACTCGGTTTTTTGGTAGCTTTGCATCATCCGCCGCATCAGCGCCCGGCCGTACCCGGTTTGGGCAGTGCCGCAGCTGCCCCAGACAATGAGCCAGCGCCAGGGGATGGAGAGGTACATCCATTTGGTGTGACCCAGCAGCGCCAGCTCGGCCCAGGTAAAATAGCTGCGGCCAAGCGGGCAGGAATCCACCGAGACAAACCCGTTTACCCCCTCAGGGTGCAGCGTAAGGTATACCTGGGCAAGGTACCCGCCCATCGACTGGCCAACCAGCACCAGCCGGGCGGAGGGCTCGGGCTGCCACACCTCTTTTTGCAGGATGGCATAGAGGTATTCCGCCATCTCGTCCATGCTGAAATCCAGCGCAAAGGGGCGGGATGCGCCGTGGGCGGGAGGGTCCCACACAAGGCAGTTATACGCCGGGCAAAAGGCCTCCATCTGCTTTTCAAACAGGGTGTGGTCGGCGGTAAGGCCGGGCAGGAACACCAGCCAGGGCCGGCCGCTCTGGGCCCGGCTCACCCAATAATGCAGGGTCCCGCTGGGGGCAGCAAGGGTTCGTTCGGCAGGCTGCATGCAGGCTCCCCTCCTTATGCCAAACTGCGCGAAGCCGCCCGGCTTCGCGCAGGATGATGGGTTAAGTTGTTGCCTCTTTTTTGCGGCGGTGCCGCGCGGGCCGCCCGTTCCCCCTTTGCGGCGGGCCGTCCATGGCCCGCGGAGCATACAGGGGCGCGGGGCGCGGCACAGGGTCAGGACAGCAGCATCCGATCGTTGGCAAACCCGCCGCTGCTGGCCTGCTCAAACTTGGCCAGCAGGTCGGACACATGCAGGTTCTTTTTCTCCTCCCCCTGCACATCGTAAATGATGTGCCCGTCGTGCATCATGATCAGCCGGTTGCCAAACTTGATGGCGTCCTTCATGTTGTGGGTGATCATCAGGGTGGTGAGGTTTTGTTCCCGCACGATCTGGTCGGAAATTTGCAGCACCTTGGCCGCGGTTTTGGGGTCGAGGGCGGCGGTGTGCTCGTCCAGCAAAAGCAGCTTGGGCTTTTTCAGGGTGGCCATCAGCAGGGTAATGGCCTGCCGCTGCCCGCCCGAAAGCAGCCCTACCTTGGTGGTCATCCGGTCCTCAAGGCCCAGGCCCAGGCTTTGCAGCTTTTGGCGGTAGAGCTCCCGCTCCTCTTTGGTAATGCTCCAGGCAAGGCCCCGCCGCGCGCCGCGCCGGTAGGCAAGGGCCATGTTTTCCTCAATGCCCATGGTGGCGGCGGTGCCCAGCATGGGGTCCTGGAAGACCCGGCCCAAAAACGCCGCGCGCTGGTATTCGGGCAGGCGGGTCACGTCCCGGCCGTCGATCATGATGCGGCCGGCGTCCACCGTCCAAACGCCGGACACCGCGTTGAGCATGGTGGATTTGCCCGCGCCGTTGCCGCCGATGACCGTGACAAAATCCCCCTCGTTCAGGGTCAGGCAGAGCCCATCCAGCGCCACCTTTTCGTTGACGGTGCCGGCGTTGAACACCTTGCGGGCGTTCTGGATCTCGAGCATTGCACGGTTTTCAGGCATTGCCCTTCACCTCCCCTTTCTGGCCCTTGGCGCGCAGCTTGCCGTGGAAGTGCGGCACCGCAAGGAAAAACGCCACCACCAGCGCGGTGAGCAGCTTGAGGTCGTCGGTGCTGAGGCCGAGCCGCAGCACCACCTGGATGACCAGGTAGTAGATCACCGCGCCGATGCAGACGGCCGTGAGCTTGAGCGCAAAGTTGTGGAAGATGCGGCTGAAAACCACCTCGCCGATGATCACCGCCGCAAGCCCGATGACGATGGCGCCCCGGCCCATGTTGATGTCGCTGGCGCCCTGGTACTGGGCCAGCAGCGCGCCGGAAAAGGCCACCAGCCCGTTGGAGAGCATCAGGCCCAGCACAAGGTCAAAGCTGGTGTTGATGCCCTGGGCCCGGGCCATCTGCTGGTTTGCGCCGGTGGCCCGCAGCGAACAGCCCCGCTCGGTGCCAAAAAACCAGTACAGGGCGCCGATGAGCGCCGCCAGCAGCACCAGCATCAGCAAGAGCGGGTTTTGCAGGCTTACCTCGCGCACATACCGCTGGGAGACCAGCAGCGGGTATTTGTCCACGCTGATGGCCTGGTTTGCCTTGCCCGAGCCGGTGCCGAAGCCCATGATGCGCAGGTTGATGGAATAGAGGGCCAGCTGGGTGAGGATGCCGGACAGGATGGCCGGGATGCCGCAGCCGGTGTGGAACAGCCCGGTAACCAGCCCCGCCAGCAGGCCGGCCAAAAAGGCGCAGAAGACGGCGGCCCAGCCGTTCCAGCCTGCGCGCATCAGCATGACGCAGACCGCGCCGCCGGTGGCCAGCGAACCGTCCACCGTGAGGTCGGCCACGTCCAGAACGCGGAAGGTGATGTACACCCCCACCGCCATGACGCCCCAGATCATGCCCTGCGCAACCGCGCCCGGCATGGAGTTTAAGAGCGAGACCAAAAACTGCATACCCTTCCCCCCGTGCGGCCCGGCGGCCTGTGCGCCCCGGGCCGGTTTGTGTTGGATGCCCCATACGGCCAAATGCCATAATCTTTTATATTGTAGCAAAAAGCGGCGAAAAAGAAAAGGTCTTTTTCGCCGCTTTTGGAATGGATTTTTGAGGGTTTTGCCCTGTTTTTTGAAGCCCCCTGCTTAGCCGATGGCCTCGTAGCCCTCCGGCGGGGTGATGCCGAGCTGCTGGCAGATGTCGGCATTGTACTTTTTGGTCACCTGGGGCGCATACTCGATGGGCATGGTGGAGATGTCCGCCTCGCCGGTGAGGATCTTGGCGGCCATCTGGCCGGTGGTGTAGCCGATGTCGTAATAGCTGATCGAGAGGGTGGCCACGCCGCAGCCGCCGCAGATGCCCTCCTCGCCCGCGATCACCGGCACCTTGGCCGGGATCACCACGTTGGCGATCGCCTCGGTGTTGTTGGCGGCGGTGTTGTCGGTGGGAACATAGAGCACGTCCGAAGCGTCGCAGGCCGACTGTACCACCGAGCCAATGTCGTTGGAATCGGTAAAGGCAAACCGCTCACAGGTGTAGCCAAGGCCCTGCAGCGCCTTTTCGACCACCTCGATCTGGTAGACCGAGTTCGGCTCGCCCGAGCAGTAGATCAGGCCGACCTTTTTGGCGTCCGGGAACATGTCGTGCAGCATCTGGGCCTGCTGGTCCAGCGGGGCCAGGTCCGAGGTGCCCGAAATGTTGCCGCCCACCGTGCCGGTCCAGCCGCTGATCTCAAGGGCGGTGGCATAGTCGGTGACCGAGGTGCCCAGCACCGGGATGTCCGAGGTGGCGGCGGCCGCGGCCTGCAGCGGCGCGGTGGCGTTGGCCAGGATCAGATCGACCCCCTCGGACACAAAGCCGTTTACAATGGTGGTGCAGGTGGAGGCGTCGCCCGAGGCGTTGCCCTCCTCAAAGGTCACCGCGTCGCCCAGCGCCTCCTTGAGGGCGTCCTTAAAGCCCTGGGTGGCGGCGTCCAGCGCGTCGTGCTGGACAAGCTGGCAGATGCCCACGGTATAGCTGCCGCCCTCGGCCGGAGTGCTGGCGGCCGGGGTGCTGGCCGCCGGGTCTTGGGCGGGGGTGCTGCTGGCCGCGCCGCCGCAGCCGGCAAGAGCGGCCAGCAGGCAGAGCGCAAGCGCAATGGAAATGATCTTTTTCATGGTTTCCCTCCTGTTTGCGGCCCCTCCCCTCTATTTAAAAGAAAGGCCGCGTTTCTTAGCGGCGGTTCCATAAGAAAACAAAGCCGCAAATTCTACTGGTCAGCCGCATCCGCTGTGTCAGAAAAGCTTGGAATACACCAAGTATTCCTGCACTTTTCTTCCTTGCGGCTGCGGCCGCCCAGCGAATTTCCGGTGGATCGAATTTTGTTCTGAATCTTTGTTTTCTTATCTCACTGCCGCTTTACCCTTGCCCGCAAATCGTTTTGAGGGCAATTTAACAGGGTAAAGTATAGCACAGCCTTTGCGCCAAAACAAGCGGCATAGATATACATAATAAATCGTCCATTTTGCTGATAAAACATTGAATATGCACAAAAAGCGTGGTTTTTATTCATCCGGGGCCATGCTGCGGCCGGCAAGGCGGCGGCGCAGCGCCCCGATCGCCTCGCCGCCCAGCAGCCAGAGCGCGGCAAGGTTTGGCAGGGCCATCAGGCCGTTGAAGGTATCGGCCAGCTGCCAGACCAGTTCCAGATCCATCACGCTGCCCAGCACCACAAACAGCACAAACACCACCCGGTAGCCCATCACCGCCGCCCCGCCCCGCAGCCAGCGGATGCACCGCTCGCCGTACTGGCTCCAGCACAGGATGCTGGAAAAGGCAAAAAGCCCCAGGCAGACCGCCACCAGCTGCCGCCCCGGCTGGCCCAGCACCGCGGCAAAGGCGTTGCCGGTCATCACCGAGCCGTTGGCCAAGAGGCCAAACAGGTCGGTGCCGCGGGCCATGGCGTAGAGCCGGGGGTCGTAAACGCCCGAGGTGAGGATGACCAGGGCGGTGAGGGTGCAGACCACGAGGGTGTCGGCCAGGACCTCAAAGATGCTCCACATGCCCATGGTGACCGGGTCCTGCAGATCGGAGGCCGCGTGGGCCAGCACCGAGGAACCGAGCCCCGCCTCGTTGGAAAACACCCCCCGCGCCATGCCGCTGCGCAGCGCCTGCATGACCCCGTAGCCGGCAAAGCCGCCCAGCCCGGCCCGCAGCCCAAACGCCCCTTTAAAGATGGCGGCAAAGGCCGCCGGCAGCCGCCCGGCGTTGGCCCAGAGCACCGCCAGCGCCCCGCCAAGGTAGAGCAGGGCCATAAACGGCACCAGCCTTGCGGCCACCCGGGCCATGCGCTGCACCCCGCCCGCCAGCACAAGCGCCGTAAGGGCCGCCAGGGCGCAGCCGGTGACCAGCGGCGGCACGCCGGCCGCCGCCTTGACGGAGGCGGCGATGGAATTGGCCTGCGAGAGGTTGCCCATGCCGCAGGAGGCCAACAGCGCAAGCGCCGCGTACACGCAGGCCAGCCCCCTGCTGCCAAGGCCGTACTGCATATAGGCCATGGGGCCGCCGTTCCACCCGCCATCCGGCGCGCGGCGGCGGTAAAGCCCGCCCAGGGTATTTTCTGCAAAGCCGGTCATGGCGCCAAAAATGGCCGAGAGCCACATCCAGAAGATGGCCCCCGGCCCGCCCGCCGCCAGCGCGGTGGCTACCCCGGCAATGTTGCCGGTGCCGATGGTTCCGGCCAGCGCGGTGCACATGGCCTCAAAAGGGGAGATGCCCTGCTGCCCGGCTTTTTTGCGGCGTTTGCCCCCGCGCAGCGCGCCAAGGCAGGTGCAGCGCAGCCAGAGCCCCGCGTGCCGCAGCTGGAAAAACGAACTGCGCAGGGTAAATATGACCCCGGTGCCCAGCAAGAGCAGCAGGGTTGCGGGGCCAAACACCAGCTCGCTGAGCCAGCGGTTTGCCCGGACGATCCACTCCATACCCACAGCCCTCCCTTTGGCGGCAGGGACGCGCCGCCCTCGCCAAGATATATGCGCAAGGGTGCGGGCGGCATGCGCCAAGGAGCTTTGGGCATCCGGCCGTTTGCGGTGGTTCCATGGATCGAATCTTGTTCGGGAGCTTTGTTTTTTATCCCGCCTCCGCTTTTGCCGGGACGGATGTGCGGGGCGCGGGCGGCAGGTTCATCCGCCCTGCCTGCCCCATCTTTGCCAAAAGGGTGCTTTCTTTGTTGTTTTGGGGGCGTTTGGCGGGGCCGGGGCACCGTCTTTTGGGGCGGGCGCCGCCCCTGGCCCGGCATCCTCCAAGAGTTCCCACACAAAGGGCAGCGCCTGCCAAAGCATCCCCTCCATCTTTTTGGCCTGCTGCTGGTCAGGGGTTCCCTCCGGCCCGTATGCCGCGGGGAAGGCCGCATACAAGCAGTCCCGCAGGCTCGCGCCCTGCGCAAGGGGCAGCCGCTGGGTGACCGAGTGCTTTTGGTCGCTTGAGAGCCACTGCACCCGCAGTTCGGGCGGGCGGGCCGTTTCCTCGTTGATCCAGCAAAAAAAGCCGTCCATCATTTCGAGCAGCTGCGGGGCCCGGCAGTAGGTGCTCCGCGGCAGGGCCAAAAGCCGCGCCGCAGGCTGCATGCGCAGGGATCCCTCCCCCGCCTTGCGGGCAAGCTGCGCGGTTTGGCCCGCGTCAAAGGATCTGAATGCCCCAAACCGCTGCCACAGCCAGCAGGCGGTCAGTTCGGAGGCCAGCATCCCGGCCTGCTGCTGGTTTCGGCAGGCGTCGTACAGATAGAGGTACACCGCGCTGACCGGCAGCGTTTTGCCGCCCCGCTTTGCCAGCAGGCCGTCCAGCGCCTCGTAGCAGCCGGGCAGCAGCCGGGGCCATTCGCTTACAAGGGCGATTTCTGCCGTTTGGCGTTCCATACCGCGTCCCCTCCCCTGCTTATGCCGCGCCGGGGCAGCCGTTCTGCCCCGCGCTGCCTGCGTATATTGCGCAAAACCCCCGCCGGGGCAAGCCGCACCGGCGGTTAAAAAAAGCTGACCTGGCTTGTTTCGGGCAGATCGCCCAGCGCGCCCACCGCCCGCAGGCTCTCCATGACTGCGCTGGACACCCCGCTCTGCTGCTGCAGCTCCTCGGCCGAGAGGTACTGCTGCCCGGCAAAGGTGGCCTTTTCCAGCGCGTCGGCCGCGGCCTGGCCCACCCCCTTGAGGGCGGCAAAGGGCAGACGCACCCGGCCGTCCTCCAGCAGGTAGCGGCTGGCCCGGCTTTTGCCCAGCTCGATGGGCAAAAACTCGTATCCCCGGGCCAGCATTTCATTGACCAGCTGGAGGGAAACCTGGATGTCCTCGTCCTTGGCCTTTTTTTCTTCCTTGAGCCGCGCATTGACCTGCGCCAAGTGCTGCTGGGCCACCTTTGGCCCGCCCACCGCGGCCTCATAGTCGATGTCGTCGCCCCGCACCGTAAACCAGGTGGCGTAAAACGCCTGGGGATGGTAGACCTTGAACCACATCATGCGGATGGCCGCAATGAGGTAGGCCACCGCGTGGGCCTTGGGGAACATATACTTGATCTTGCGGCAGGATTCCATATACCATTCCGGCACGCCGCAGGCCCGCATGGCCTCCTCGGCCCCGGGGGGGAAGCCCCCCTTGGCCACCTTGCCCTTGCGGGTAAGCTCCATAATGTTGAAGGCAAGCTTTGGCTCCAGGCCCTTGTGCAAAAGGTAGGTCATGATGCTGTCGCGGCAGCCGATGACCTCCGAGATGGTGCAGGTGCCGCTTTTGATCAGGTCCTGAGCGTTGCCGTTCCAAACGTCGGTGCCGTGGGAAAGGCCAGAGATCTGCACAAGGTCGCCAAAGCTTTTGGGCTGGGCCTCCAGCAGCATCTGGCGCACAAAGGGGGTGCCCAGCTCCGGGATGCCAAAGGTGCCGGTCTGGCTGTCGATCTGCTCGGGGGTGACCCCCAGCGCCTTGGTGCTGGTCAGAAGGCTGATGACCTTGGGGTCGTTCATGGGCACCTCGGCCATCGGGATGCCGGTCATCTCCTCCAGGTACTTGTACATGGTGGGCACATCGTGGCCCAGCTCGTCCAGCTTTAAGAGGGTGTCGTGCAGGTACTTGAACTCAAAATGGGTGGTGAGCACCCCTTTTTCCTTGTCGTCGGCCGGGTGCTGGATGGGGCAGAAGTCGTTGATGTCCAGATCCGAGGGCACCACCACCATGCCGCCGGGGTGCTGGCCGGTGGTGCGCTTGACCCCGGTGCAGCCGGCCGTGAGCCGGTTTTCCTCGGCCCGGTTGACTACCCTGCCCCGCTCCTCGAGGTATTTTTTGACATAGCCGTAGGCGGTTTTGTCCTGCAGACCCGAGACCGTGCCCGCCTTGAACACAAACTCCTTGCCAAACAGCTCCTCGGTATACCGGTGCACCTGGCTCTGGTATTCTCCCGAAAAGTTCAGGTCGATATCCGGCTCCTTGTCCCCGTCAAAGCCAAGGAAGGTCTCAAAGGGGATGTCGTGCCCGTCCACCATCATCCGGGCGCCGCAGGTGGGGCAGAGCTTGTCCGGCAGATCGAAGCCGTCGGCCACGCTGCCGTCGGTGATGAACTCGCTGTGTTTGCACTTGGGACAGAGGTAGTGGGGCGGCAGGCTGTTGACCTCCGAGATGCCGGAAAAATGCGCCACGGCGGAGGAGCCCACCGAGCCCCGGCTGCCCACCTGGTAGCCGTGCTCGTTGGAGTAGGCCACCAACTTGACCGCGATCATATACAGCACCGCAAAACCGTGCCCGCAGATGGAATCCAGCTCCTTTTGCAGCCGCTGCTCCACCACCGGGGGCAGCGGGTCGCCATAGGCGGCCTTGGCGTGGGCCCAGGTGGCGGAGCGCAGCTGCTCCTCGGCCCCTTCCATCGAGGGGGGGTAGGTGCCCTTGGGGATGGCGCGCAGCCGGCCGTCCACCATGGCGGCGATCCTGCGCGGGTTTTCCACCACGATCTCGTAGGCCTTTTGGGGCGGCAGGTAGCTGAACTGGTCCAGCATGTCCTGGGTGGTGCGGTAAAAGAGGGGGGCCTGGTTGTCGGCGTCCTTAAAGCCTCTGCCCGCCTGCAAAACCGCGCGGTAGACCGCGTCCTCCGGGTCCTGGAAGTGCACGTCTCCGGTGGCCACCACCGGCTTGTGCAGCGCTTCGCCCAGGCGCAGCACGGTTTTGTTGAACTCCTGGATCTTTTCAACAGAGTCCACCTGCCCCTCTCGCAGCATAAACTCGTTGTTGCCCAGGGGCTGCACCTCGAGGAAATCGTAGTATTTTGCGATGCGGCAAAGCTCCTCAAAGCTCTGCCCGGCCACGATGGCCCTGTAAAGCTCACCCGCTTCACAGGCGGAGCCCACCAGCAGCCCCTCGCGGTATTGGTCCAGCAGGCTGCGGGGCACCCGGGGCTTATTAAAGAAATAGCGGACATGCGCCTCGCTTACGATCTTGTACAGGTTTTTAAGGCCCACCTGGTTTTTGACCAGCAGGATCAGATGATAGTATTTCTTTTTGAGCACCTCCTGGTTGCCGCCAAGGCCGGTGTTGATCTGCCCGGTGCGCAGGATGCCCTTTTGGGCAAGGTCGGCCAGCATTTTGCAGAAGATGCGCCCCAAAGCCGCGGCGTCGTCCACCGCGCGGTGGTGGCGGAAGGGCTCGATTTCCAGGTGTTTGTTGATGGTGTCCAGCTTATAGTTGCGCAGGCCGGGATACATGGCCTGCGCCATGGGCAGGGTGTCGATGTAGGGGTTTTCGAGCGGCAGGCCGGCGCTTTGGGCCGCGGCGCGCAGAAAGCGCATGTCAAAGCCGTGGGCGTTGTGGGCCACCAGCACCCGGCCGCCCGCAAAGGCCAAAAACTGCCGCAGCGCCTCGGCCGGCGCGGGGGCGTTTGCCACCATGACGTCGGTGATGCCGGTCAGCTCGGTGATCCTGGCCGGGATGGGCTTGCCGGGGTTTACAAAGCAGCCAAAGGTATCGGCGATTTCGCCGTTTTTTACCAGCACCGCGCCGATTTCGGTCAGCGCCTCGCTGGCCGGGTCCAGGCCGGTGGTCTCGGTGTCGAAGACCACGAACTCGCCCGAGAGATCGCCCTCTGCCGCGCCATAAACCACCGGCACCATATCGTCCACAAAATAGGCCTCGCAGCCATAGATCAGCTTAAAATCCGGGTCCTTTTTGTGGATGGCGTCCGCCGCCAGCATCGCCTCGGGAAAGCCCTGGCAGACCCCGTGGTCGGTAATGGCCACCGCACGGTGGCCCATGCGGTGGGCGGTGCGCACGATGCCGCCGGGGTCGCACAGGCCGTCCATGCTGGACTGCTTGGTGTGCAGGTGCAGCTCGATGCGCTTTTGGGGCGCGTCGTCGGTGCGGCGCGCGCGCTCCACCTCCAGCACGTCGTAGGGGTACAGCACGTAGTCGTGCTCGTATTTGTCGTAGGTAAAATCGCCCCGTACTACCAGGGTGGCGCCGTTTTGCAGCTCCTCCCAGCGGGAAGGGTCCTCGTTTTCGGCACAGCGGATCTTGAGGCAGGCCGAGCCGGTGTAATCGGTGACCGAAACAAGGCAGCTTTTGCGGAAGCTGCCCTTGACCTCGCTGGAAAACACGTCGCCCCAAACGGTCACCTTGCCGCTCTCGGGGCCAAGCTGACCCAGCGGGGTGAGGGCGCCGGGCTTAAAGGCCTTGCCGTACACCAGCCGGGCGGGGGTATCGGTGAGCGGCAGGCCGGGGATCTTGAGGGCGGGGGCGGCCTTTTTTTGCTCAAACTGCGCGGCGGGGGCCTTTTGCCGGATGTGGGCCTCCCACTCCTTTTGCGGCATCGCCTTTCCGCTTGCCAGCACCACCTCCGGCTTTGTGCCGGTGCGCCCGGCGATGCGGGCGGCCAGCCGCTCGGGAAACTCCAGCTCCTCCAGCAGCTCCTTGCCGGCGGCAATGTGCAGGGTGAGCCGGCCGTCCTTGAGTTCCATGCCGGCCCGGTCCAGAAAGCCGTTGACCGGCAGGCCCTCCTCCCGCAGCTCGAAAATCAGGTCGCGCACGGCCTGCTCGGTAAGGCTTTCAAAGGGGAAGAGGTTTTGCACCCGCACCGTAAAGCCCGCAAACAGCCCGGCCAGCGAGGCGCAAAGCCGCCCGCACAGCGCGCCGTCCAGCGGCTGGGCACTGCGCAGGCTGATGATGGCTTTTTGGCTTTGGCGCAGCAGTTCCACCCGCTCCACCAACACCCCGGCAAAGCCTTGGGCAAAGGTTTCGTCGGCGCAAAACTGCGGCCACAGCTGGGTAACAAGCGGTTTCAAGGCAGGTACGGCTCCTTTGCTTTTTTTATAAATTGGGGGACGGATTTTTTGGGGACGGCCTTTGGAAAGGCGGCGCGGGCCGCCCGCCCGGCGGCTTTTGGGGATGCCGCGGCTGGATCTGCTGCGGCGGGGCGGCTTTTGGAGACTGCCGCCTTTATCAAGGCAGCTTATGTACCTCGTCCACCAGCTGGCCCACGATGTCGCCCCGCAGCATGCGCACCTGCTGCCCCTTGATAAAGAGCAGCGCCTCGCCCTTGCCGCCGGCGATGCCGATGTCGGCCTCCCGGGCCTCGCCCGGGCCGTTGACCACGCAGCCCATTACCGCCACCTTGACCGGCTTTGGGTAGCCCGCCAGCCGCCGCTCCACCTCGTTTGCGATCTGGGCCACCGGGATGTTGGTGCGCCCGCAGGTGGGGCAGCTGATGATCTCGGGCCCCGGCACCGGGTGCCCGGCCGCCCGCAGGATGTCAAAGCCGGCCCGCACCTCCTGCTCGGGCTCGTCGGTCAAAGAGACCCGCAGGGTGTCGCCGATGCCCTCGAGCAGCAGCCCGCCGATGCCCATGCCGGATTTGATCAGCCCCATGCGCAGGGTGCCGGCCTCGGTGACCCCCACATGCAGCGGGTAATCGCACCGGGCGCTGAGCAGCCGGTAGGCCGCCAGCATGGTGGGCACATGGCTGGATTTGATCGAGATGACTATGTTGGTAAAATCGTGTTTTTCCAAAAGGCGCACATGGTAAAGCGCGCTTTCCACCAGCGCCTCGGGGGTGGGCGCGCCGTATTTTGCAAGGATCTCCTTTTCGAGGCTGCCGGCATTGACCCCGATGCGGATGGGGATGTTTTGGGCGCTGCAGGCGTTTGCCACCTCCCGCACATGCTCGTCCGCCCCGATGTTGCCGGGATTGATCCGGATCTTGTCCGCCCCGGCCGCCACGCAGGCCAGGGCGATTCGCCAGTCAAAATGGATGTCCGCCACAAAGGGCAGGCCGCACGCCTTTTTGACCGTTTCGACCAGCGGGACGTCCGCAAGGCTGGGCACGCTGGCCCGCAGGATCTGGCAGCCGGCCGCCGCCACCCGCTTGGCCTGGGCGGCGTTGCCGGCAAGGTCCCCGGCCGGGACGTTGAGCATGGTCTGCACCGCCACCGGGCGCCCGCCGCCGATGGTGAGCGAACCTATTTTGACCTCGCGCGTTTTTTTGGGCATGGGGTTTTCCCTCCTGTTTTTGCGTCCGTTTTCGTTTACAGGTCCCGCTTTCTGCCCTTAAAACCCGGGCAGCAGCCGCAGGATATCGTTAAAGGTGGCAAAGGCGATGAGGCCGAGCAGGCAGGCCATGCCCAGCGCGTTGATGGCGATCTCCACCTTTTGGGGCACCGGCCGGCGGATGACCGCCTCCACCCCCAGCAGCACCAGCCGGCCGCCGTCCAGCGCGGGGAAGGGCAGCAGGTTAAAGATGCCCAGGTTGACCGTGAGCAGCGCCAGCAGGTTGAGCAGCTGGTCGGCCCCCATGCGCACGGCCTGGCCAATAACGCTGACGATGCCCACCGGGCCGGACAGTTCGTTGACGCTCACATGCCCCGTGACCACATCCGCCAGCGACATAAACACCAGCCGCATATAGTAAACCACCCAGCTGCCCGCCTCCCGCAGCACGTTCCAGACGGTTTTTTTGACCGTGTACACCTTAAAGCCCACCTGCATTACCGTCTGGCCGTTTTGCTGCACCGTGTCAAACTGCACGCCGGGCAGTTCGACCACCTTGCCGTCCCGCCGCACGGTAAAATCGGCGGTGTAGTTTTTGCTGCGCTGCAACTCGTACAGGATGTCGTTTGCCACAAAGCAGTGCCGGCCGTTGACCGCCAGGATGGTATCCCCCTCGGCAAGGCCGGTTTGCTGGCAGAGCGCGTTTGGCGAAAACTCACAGATGGTTTTGCTGGTAATGGCGTCGTCGCCGCCGATCAGCACCAGCATGACAAGATAGCCAAGGATCAGGTTCATCACCGCGCCGGCCGCGATCACCACCATCCGCTTCCAGATGGCTACCTCCCCAAAGGGCAGCCCGGTTTTTTGCTGGGGGGGCACCGGCGGCGCCGGGGCCTCCCCCTCCCTGGGCTCGGCATCCTCCTCGCCGTCCTCCCCTTCCATGCTTACAAACCCGCCGATGGGCAGCAGCCGGACGCTGTACTGGGTGCCCTTGTGCACCTTTTTCCAGAGGGCCGGGCCCATGCCGATGGAAAACTCGTTAACCTGGATCCCGCTTTTTTTTGCGGTAAAAAAGTGCCCCAGTTCGTGAAAAAAGATCACAAACCCAAACACTAAGACCGAGGCCAGGATGGTCAGAAGAGACATAGCGGTTTCTCACTTTCCAAAAGAGAAGATTTGCCCCAATGGGGAAACACGGCAAATGCCGGGCCGCGCGGCAGGACGGCCCCACAGTTTTGCCTGCTGCAAAAAGCCTGACAAGGGTATATGCTTTACAGATGATCCCGCACAAAGGCGCGGGCCATCCGGTCGCACTCGCAGACGTCCTTGAGGGTATAGCCGCCGCCAAAGCGGTCGCTGTCCACCGCCGCCTCCACCAGCCGGCCGATCTCCAAAAAGTCGATCTCGTCCCGCAAAAACAGGGCCACCGCCTCCTCGTTGGCGCCGTTGGCGGCGCAGGGGGCAAGCCCGCCCTTGGCAATGGCCTTTTTGCAGGCGGCAAGGCAGCGGAAGGTCTCCTCGTCCGCCGTATCAAAGGTCAGCGGGCCAAGGCGGGTAAAGTCCAGTTCGGGGGCGGGGCCGGGCAGCCGGTCCGGCCAGGTGAGGGCGTACTGGATGGGGATGCGCATGTCCGGCACGCCCAGCTGCGCGATGACCGAGTGGTCGGCATACTGCACCATCGAGTGGATGATGCTCTGGCGCTGCACCACGATCTGGATCTTTTCGGGCGGCAGGCCGAAAAGCCAGACCGCCTCGATCAGTTCAAGGCCCTTGTTCATCAGGGTAGCAGAGTCGATGGTGATCTTATTCCCCATGCTCCAGTTGGGATGCTTGAGGGCGTCCGCCCGGGTCTTGCCGGCCAGCTGCTCCCGCTTCAGGCCAAAAAAGGGCCCGCCCGAGGCGGTAAGCAGGATCTTTTCCAGCCGCCGCGCCGAGGGGGCGTCCTGCAGGCACTGGAAGATGGCCGAGTGCTCGCTGTCTACCGGCAGCAGCCGCGCGCCGTGCCTGCGGGCGGCGTCCAGTACCAGCTGCCCGCCGGTAACAAGGCTCTCCTTGTTGGCAAGGGCCACATTGTGCCCGGCCTCGAGGGCGGCCAAAGTGGCGCCCAGCCCGGCAATGCCCACCACCGCGTTGAGCACGGTGCCGGCGTCCGGCAGCCGCGCCATCTCCTCGATGCCCTGCGCCCCGCACAGCACGCGGGGCGCGCCCGGTACGCCGCAAAGCCTGTTTTGCAGTGCCCGGCAGGCGTCCTCGTTTGCCAGGGCCACCGTTTGGGGGCGGAATTCGGCGATCTGCTTTTGCAGCAGTTCAAGGTTGGAGCCGGCGGCAAGGCCGGCCACCTCGTACCCCTGCGCCCGGATGACCTCCAGGCTCTGGGTGCCGATCGAGCCGGTGGAGCCTAAAAGGGTGATGCGTTTTTTCATAGCGATCCATCCTTATCGTATGTTCAGCTGCGGAAATGGTAGAACACAAAGGTGAGCACGATGGTTACAAAGGGCGCGATGAACATCACGCTGTCGAACCGGTCCAGGATGCCGCCGTGCCCGGGGAAGATGGTGCCATAGTCCTTTACACCGCACTGCCGCTTGACCGCCGAGGCAAAGAGGTCGCCCAGGATGCCCAGCACCGAGGCGACCGCCGCCAGCAGGGCCAGGATGACGTAGAGCAGCACCCCTGCCCGGCTTTTGGTAAAAATATCCAGCCGCTGGGAAACGGCGGTGTACACGGCGGTGAGGGCCAGCCCCAGGGCCACGCTGCCCAACACGCCGCCCACGGCCCCCTCCACCGTTTTGTTGGGGCTTACCACCGGGGCCAGCTTGTGTTTGCCGAACAACCGGCCCGCAAAGTAGGCCGCCGTGTCGCCGCCCCAGGCAAAGCAGAGGATGAGCAGGATAAAATAGACCGCGTCGCCCTGGTACTGCTCGGAGGGCAGCAGCCGTTTGAGGTAGATCAGCGAGTAAAAGCAGAGCAGGATCACTCCGCTGAAAAACACCAGCCCCCCTAACTTGACAAACTCCACCCGGCCGTGCTGCAAAATCACATACACGCACAGGTAGAGCGCAAACAAAAAGGCAAGGGGCAGCACCGCCGCCCGCACCCGCAGCGAGTTGGACAGCATGATGAGCAGGGTAAAGGGCACAAAGGGCAGGTAGATCCCCCACCGGCCCCGCAGCCCCATGGCGCTGTACACCTCGTGGATGGCCAGGATGCAGATGGCCGAAACCACGATGTCGAACAGGATGGTATCGAACAGGCACAGCAGCCCGGCCAGCAGCACCAGCCCCACGGCCGCCGTGATGATACGAGTCTTCATTGCGTTTGCACCTCCCCTGCCGGGTCAAAGGCCGCCAAAGCGGCGGCTGCGATGGTTGAATTCCTCAATGGCGGCGTCCAGGTCCTGCCGGGTAAAGTCCGGCCAGAGGACGTCCGAATCGATAAACTCCGCGTAGGCGCTCTGCCAGAGCAGGAAGTTGGACAGCCGCTTTTCCCCGCTGGGCCGCAGGATAAAATCCGGGTCCTTCTGGCCGTGGGTGTACAGCTCGCCGGCAAACGCCTCCTCGGTGATTTCCTCCGGCGCAAGCGCGCCCTCCCTGACCTTTTGGGCCAGCCGCCGCGCCGCCCGCAAAATCTCCTGCCGGCCGCCGTAGTTTACCGCGATGTTGAGGGTCATGCCGGTATTATGGGCGGTTTTTTGCTCGATCTCATCCATCAGCTTCTGGTGCTCGGGCGCAAGGGCCGTGCGGTCGCCCAAAAAGACCACCCGGTTGTTCTCCTTTTGGTAGTCGAAGGCCTTGACGAGGTATTCGCCAAACAGGCGCATGATCGCGCTGACCTCCTCGAGCGGGCGGCGCCAGTTCTCGGTGGAAAAGGCGTAAAAGGTGACCGACTGCACCAAAAGTTCGTTGCAGTAGCGGGTAATGTCCTGAAATACCTCCGCCCCGCGCTTATGCCCCGCGGTGCGCGGCAGCCCCCGCCGCTTTGCCCAGCGGCCGTTGCCGTCCATGATCACGCCGATGCTAAGCCCCTCGGCAAAACCGGCCGGATGCTCCATGCTCTCTCCTCCAAAAGCTGTGCCGCGCACAAAACCATGCGCGGCACATATTACGCCTGCAGCTTACCCGCCCGCCGCCCGGCGGCGCCGCGCAAAAACGCGGCAAAACGCCGGCAGGGGCGGCAGCCGGTCAAAGTTCCATGATCTCGCGGTTCTTTTCCTCGCAGACCTTGTCGATCTGCTTGGTCATCTTGTCGGTAAGCTTCTGCATTTCATCCTCAAGCTTTTTCTGGTCGTCCTCGGTGATCTCGCTGGCCTTTTTCTGGGCCTTGAGCTTATCCATGGCGTCCCGGCGCACGTTGCGCACCGCCACCTTGCCCTCCTCGCCCATCTTTTGCACGTCCTTGGCCAGCTGTTTGCGGCGCTCCTCGGTGGGCGCGGGGAACACCAGCCGCAGCACCCGCCCATCGTTGGTGGGGTTGATGCCGAGGTCGCTGGTCAGGATGGCCTTTTCGATCGCCCGCACCAGCGAGGCGTCCCAGGGGCTGATGGTGAGGATGCGCGCCTCGGCCACCGCCACGGCGGCCACCTGGTTGATGGGGGTGGGGGTGCCGTAGTAGTCCACCGTGATCTTGTCCAGCACGGCGGGGTTTGCGCGGCCGGCGCGGATGGCGGCCAGCTCCCGCTCCAGATGCCGGATACAGCCGTTCATCTTTTCCTCATAGGGCTTTGTAAATTCGCTCATCGCTTTGCATCTCCTTTTTTATGGGCTCTCCGGTGGGGTTTTGGCCTGGCTCCTTCGGCCCGGCCTTTGTATTGCAGCACCGCTGCCTTTTGGAGCCGCCGCGCCATGGCGGCCCCTTGATCCTTTAAAAGCACTTTTGCAAAAGGGCTTTCAGCCCTCTTTTACCAGGGTGCCCACCGGCTCGCCGGCCGCGGCGCGGGCGATGCTGCCCGGCTCCATCAAACTGAACACCAGCACCGGCAGGTCATTGTCGCGGCAGAGGGTGGCGGCGGTGCCGTCCATCACCGCAAGGCGTTTTTCCAGCACCTCGCTGAAGCTGAGGGTGTCGTACCGCACCGCGTCGGGGTACTTTTTGGGATCCTTATCGTACACGCCGTCCACCATGGTGGCCTTGCACATAATGTCCGCCCCGATCTCCACCGCCCGCAAGGCCGAGGCGGTGTCGGTGGAAAAGAAGGGGCTGCCGGTGCCGCCGCCAAACAGCACCACCCGGCCGGCGGCCATCTGCTCCAGCGCAGCGGCCCGGGTAAAGGGCTGCGCCACCTGGGGCATAAAGAGGGCGCTCATCACGCAGGCGGGGATGCCCTGCTGCTCCAGCGCGTCCGCCACCGCAAGGCAGTTCATCACGGTGGCCATCATGCCGATCTTGTCGGCGCAGGTGCGCTCCATCGCCCCGCTGGTGCGGCCGCGCCAAAAGTTGCCGCCGCCCACCACAATGCCGATCTGCACGCCCAGCGCGTGCGCCTTGCCGATCTCGCCGCAGACCGCCTGCAAAACCGAACCGTCCAGCCCAAGGCCCTTTGGGCCCGCAAGGGCCTCGCCGCTCAGCTTGAGCAGGATACGCCGATACGCCATACCAGAACCACCGTCCCTTCCAGCATCAGGTTTTTTCTATTTTACAATAAAATCCGGCGGATGTAAAGAAAGCGCGCTGAAAGCTTTGGTGAAATCTTTTGCCCCGGCCCCGCCCGGCGGTTTACGGCAAAACGCGGGCGGGCCGCACCCATGGCAGCCCGCCCGCGTTTTGTTTTTTTATGCCGGCCCGGCCGCCGCGGCGTTTGGCGGCTTGCCAAGGTTTACCCATTTTTTCTCCCATCCTGATCCAGGGGGCCGAACAGGGCGGCCATCTCCCGCTCCACCCGGTGCTGGCGCTCCTCGCACAGCAGGTGGGCCGCGATCGCGTCTGAACTCAGGGCCACCGGCGAAAGCGGCCCGGGCGCACGGCCGGCCATCTCCACCCGGGCAAGGGTGCCGCCGCTGCCGCTCTCGATGCGCAGCTGCCAGCCCATGGCGCGGCAGGCCTCCCGCGCAAGGTACAGCCCCATGCCGGGGCAGCCAAACACCACGCCGGAGCCCTCCCGCGGGCTGAGCGGGTCAAACACCAGCTCCAGCAGCCCGGGCGCAATGCCGGGGCCGTCGTCCCGCACAAGGATCGCGGGCGGGCCGTTTTGCCCGGCCTCCACCTCCACCCAGATGCCCCCGCCTGCGCGGCCAAACCGGATGGCGTTGGAGAGCAGGCGCAAAAGGATGCCGTCCAGCATTACGGTGTCGCAGCAGGGATAGAGCGCCGGCATCCCCTCGGCCTGCCAGTGCAGGGCAATGCCCTGCCGCCGGGCGTAGGGCTCGCACTGCTCCAGCAGGTAGCACAGCTGCCCGCGCAGGTCCACCGGCTGCAAAAAGGGGGTGTTGCCGCCCGAAAGGCAGCCCACCATGTCCAGCAGGTTGGTGCCCAGCCGGTCAAGCAGGCGGATGTTGTCCTCGATGGCCCACACGGCCTCCTGCAGCTCCTGCCGGCCTTCAATATGTTTTTTTAAGATCTCCGCAGCGTTCAGGATCACGTTTACCGGGCCGGCGATCTCGTTGGAAAGCCCGCCGTACAGCAAATTTTTGCGCTGCTGCGCCTTGAGCTGTTCATTTGTCTGGTCTTTTGCCTCCTGCATACGCTCACCTCACCCTCCCCTCATACTCGTTTTTGACCATCTGCCCCACCATGTTTAAAAAAGCGCCCACCGTCATCTTTTTGCCCCTGCTCTTTTGCAGCCGCTCCAGCTGCCGGAACGCGGGCGTCGCGGCCTCCTTTGCCTCGCCGAGGGTGCGGCGCAGGCTGCTTTCCACCGCGCCCATCGAAACGCCCTCCTCCTGGGCAACAGCGTTGTACACGTCCTCCACCATCCGCACGGGATGTTCTGCCAAAACCACCCTGCGCACCGCCTTTAGCATGTACCAGTACCCCTCGCCCCAGCCGATGCCGTACTGCTCCAGATGCTCCTCGATCAGCCAGTTGAGCCAGGCCCTGCGCCCGCCGCCCTTTTGGCAGAGCAGCCTTGCGCGGTCGAACAGGTTTTGCATGCTGTATGGTTTTACAAGGCAGTGGTCCACCCCCAGGGCCAGCAGCTTTTCGTGGATGTTGCCGTTGCGCGCCCCCGAGGTAACCAGCACGCAGGGCCGCTTGGAAAGGGCCAGGCCCTGCGCGCGCTCCAAAAGTTCAATGGCGTCCATATCCCTCAGCACAAGGTTCAGCACCACAATGTGCGGCGCCCGGCCGTTTTGCAGCGCCCGCAAAAGCGCCTCCCCTTCCAAAAATGTACCGGTAACATCCAGGCCTGGCAAGCCCTGTGCGTATGTTTGAAGCAGCCGTACCTGTTCCAGGGATTCCTCCGCCACAAACATCTGGATGGGCTCCGATGCTTCCCGTCCATTTTCCGCCATTGACCATATCCCCCTGCCTTAAAACATCCCTGCATCCCCGCCAGGGGGACGCGATCTCAACATCCTGTTTGCCGTTAAAGCATGCGGCATGCTTCCCGCAGAACATCCTCCCAATGTTCGATCGGCACCGCGTTCTCGTACAAAAATTGCAGCAGCATCTCGCCGCTCTCGCGGGGCACCCCCTGCAAAAAGCATCGTTCCTCCCGCTGCAGGCCCTCCTGCTCTTTGCACACCCGCAGCTCGAACCCGTTTGCAAGCGCCTGCCCACTGTAACGCAGGGTAGCCTCCTTTTGCAGCCTTCCAAGCGCCGAAAAACGGGCGATACGCTCGTTTGGGAGCTTTTCCATTGCCGGTCCCTCCCCTTTTCCAGATTTTACATCACGTTAAAATTGTACCGCTTTTGGGGCAAAGTTTCAATGAAAAAAATTCGTCATTTTTCGTCGCAGGGCATTTTTTAAAAGCAAAAATCGATTTTACGTATAAAGCGGCCCTTTGCGCACGTTTTGTCCCGCGCGCAAAAGGGCCGCTTTTTATCCTTCCCCGGCCTTAAACGGGGCTGTTTTGGCCGGCCGGTTCGGCCAGCTCCGAAAAGTATCCCTGCGGGTGCCGGCAGACCGGGCAGACGGACGGGGCGTTCTCGCCCTCGCAGATATAGCCGCAGTTCTGGCAGATCCAGCGGGCCGGTTTTGCCTTATGGAACAGCGTATCCTCCTGCAACTGCGCCAGCAGGCCGCGGTACCGCTCCTCGTGGTGCTTTTCGATCAGGGCCACCATTGAGAAGAGGCTGGCAAGCTCGGCAAAGCCCTCCCGGCGGGCGTCCTCGGCAAAGGCGGCGTACATCTCGGTCCATTCATAATGCTCGCCCGCGGCCGCGTCGGTGAGGTTCTGGGCGGTGGAGTGGATGCCGCCGTTGAGCTCCTTAAACCAGATCTTGGCGTGCTCCCGCTCGTTTTGGGCCGTTTCCCAAAAGATTTTGGCGATCTGCTGATAGCCTTCTTTTTCGGCCTTTTTGGCATAGTACGAATACTTGTTTGCCGCCTGGCTCTCGCCCGAAAACGCGGCGATAAGGTTTGCCTGGGTCTTGGTTCCGTTCAGTTCCATAACATACGCTCCTTTTGCTTGCAGGTTTTTTAAGGGGTACTGTTTGCGGGTTTTGGGGGACTCCCGGCCCTGCCGCCGCAGGCCTTACAAAAGCTTTGGCCGGCCGCAAAAAAATATTCACCCCGGCCAAAAAGGTCTTGACTTTTTGGGGGTTATGCCGTATTCTATATAGGCGGTCTTGTGCCGCCGTTATGCGGCGGTATGCTGGCATTTGGGCCTGTAGCGCAGTTGGGAGCGCGTTCGGTTCGCATCCGAGAGGTCGAGGGTTCGAATCCCTTCAGGTCCACCAACAAAACCCACGTTTTTACGCGATTTTTGCGAAAAAACGTGGGTTTTTCCTTTGTTCCGTATGATTCATTTTTAGCCTGCTTTTGAGACCTTTTGCCACCTGATGCAGGTCAAATGCAAGTCAAAGACAGAGCGAGACAGAGGGACAGACACCCCTCTTAATGCTTTAAGAGGCAGCGCTCGATCTGAGCCTTTGTCAGACCGGTCAGGCGGGCCATCTGCCGGATCGAGCACCGCTTTTGCTGCAGCTCGCAGAGATACCCACCCCACAAAGCCTTGTCCAATCGCCCAAAATCGGTGCTGACCGTGAGATGGCACATCTGCCGGATCAGCTGGGCCGCCTCGCGGTCGCTCAGCCGGCCATCCCGGTCGATGTCGATGCAGGGGCAGGGGACGTCCTGCGCCAAAAAGGCCGAAAGCTCTTGCGGGGGGATCAGCTCGTACAGCTGCTGTGTGTCCGCCAGCCCGCGGTACACGCAGGACGGGCAACAGCTGCTCCAGGGGTATTCCTCGGGCGTCTTGCATAGGCCTGCCTTGACCGGGTTTTGATAAATATATCGCAATACCGACAAAAAATAGGAGTCGTCCTCCACTGGCTCGCTCTTGAAGCGATCCTGAAACAGATGGCCCGTGCGGACGTACTTTTTGTTGTACCAGTGCACATAGCGCACGCTAACCCGCTTGCAGAGCGCCGCAAGCGGCTCCGCCTGGGGCCGAACCAAAAGATGCAGGTGGTTGCCCATCAGGCAAAAAGCGTACAGGGTAAAATCAGCGTCTTTTTTGCAGGCCGAAAGGCACTGCAAGTATTTTTCGCAGTCCTCGTCGTCATGAAAAATCACCTGACGGTCGATCCCGCGCGCCATCACATGGAAAATACCGCTCTCACTTTGTTTTCTGGACGTCCTTGGCATACAGCAACCCTCCCGTTGCTACTAACATAGCGCCGGGAGGGCTGTTTGTCAAGAGGTGCGTCCCTTTGTCTCAGACAAAAGAACCGTCCCCGTGTCTGATCCCCGTGTCTGATCCCCGTGTCTGATCCCCGTGTCTGCGTCCCCGTGTCTGCGTCCCCGTGTCTGGTGGTGTGCGCAGGCTAGGAAACAGCGGGGAATACACTCTTTCATCCTTGCAATCCGGGAATATAGGCGCTATAATGAATTATCTTGCATTTTTACGTTGATTTTATTTAGGTGAGGAGAAAAAACATGGGATTATTTGGGAAAAAGCTATCCCCCGAGGAAATGTTCAAAAAGGCATTACGCTCCTACGATGTCGGACGCTACGAAAAAGCGCTGCCCCTGATGGAAAAAGCTGCACAGGAGGGCCATGTCAAGGCGCAATACCATTGCAGCCGCATGTATGACAAGGGCCGCGGCACGGCGGTGGACAAGGCCAGGGCACTCATGTGGCTTGAGAAAGCCGCCGGGCAGGGAGACAGGCGTTCCCAATACTGGTGCGGCGAAATGTATGAGAACGGCGAGGGCACAGCGGCGGATAAGGCCAAAGCAAAAATGTGGTATGAGAAAGCCGCCCAGCAGGGGTACAACCGAGCGCGGGCCGCGCTGGACAGGCTGAACGGGCAGGCCGGACAGGCACCCGCCGCGCCCTCGCCCGCCCCGAAGCCGCAAATGCAGGAGGCGAAACAGCTTTTCCACGAGGGAATGGACGCTTTCCTGGCGGAAGACTACGCAAAGGCTTTTCCCCTCTTGGAGAAAGCCGCCGCGCAGGGCCACGCCATGGCACAAAACCAGTGCGGCGTGATGTGTGAGTGTGGCCTCGGAACAGCGGAGGACTTGGACAAAGCCATGATGTTGTACGAGAAAGCCGCTGAACAGGGCAACGAGTCGGCCAAAACCGCTCTGGCTAAGCTGAAAGCCAAAAATAAGCCAACATTTCCCGCCCCCAAAGCGGAACCGCCCAAGCCTGCGCCTGTCCAAGCCCCGGCAAAGCCTGCTCCCGCTCCGACGGCACAGGCAGAACCCCAGCCCGGCGATGACTTAACTCCCGAGGAACGATACACAAAGGGCATGGAACTGTTCAAGGCCGGGGACTATGACGGGGCGTATGCGCTGCTGCACCGGGTTTGCCGGATGCTCGGCGCAGGTAAGTACACCTATCCCGACGGACAGGTGGCCATGGGCTGGATGTATGAGCATGGACGCGGTGTGGAGGCCAAAGATAGCGTGGCCCACCGACACTATGAGCTCGCCGCCAAGAGCGGCGACAGGGACGGCATCGCCGGCGTGGTGCGGATGACGGCAAAAGCCGAGAGCCCCAGTGTTTCTGCGTGCCAAACGGCGCTGGAATATATTAAGCAGTTGGGAACGGAGGAAACAAAGTCACTGTTATCTACTGTGGAGCAGAAGTTGTCCGAGGCGCAAAAGCGGGAGAACGCCGAAGCGGAACAGAATCTGCGGGAAGAGGATCTACAGCAGATTTTCGGTGAAGGGGTGACCGCATACGCGTCCAACGACTTTGTAAGGGCATTGGCTTTGTTTGAGAAAGCCGCCCGGCAGGGCAGCGAGCACGCCCAATTCAACTGCGCTGTGATGTATTCCGGCGGCCTGGGCACGGCGGTGGACAACGCCAAGGCCCTCATGTGGTTAGAGAAAGCCGCCCGGCAGGGCCACCCCGAAGCCCAATACAACTGCGGCGTGATGTATTCCAACGGCTTGGGCACGGCGGTGGACAATGCCAAGGCCCTCATGTGGTTAGAGAAAGCCGCCCGGCAGGGCCACGCCCAAGCCCAATTCAACTGCGGCGTGAAGTACGACAGCGGTTTGGGCACGGCAGTGGACAAGGCGAAAGCCCTCATGTGGTTTGAGAAAGCCGCCCAACAGGGCGACGCCAGAGCCCAATGCAACTGCGGCGTGATGTACTCCAAGGGCGAAGGCACAGCGGTGGACAAGGCAAAAGCCCTCATGTGGTATGAGAAAGCCGCCCAGCAGGGCGACGTCACCGCCCAATACTACTGCGGCTTGAAGTACGACAGCGGCGAGGGCACGGCAGTGGATAAGGCGAAAGCCCTCATGTGGTATGAGAAAGCTGCCCGGCAGGGCGACGTCGCCGCCCAATTCAACTGCGGTTTGATGTACTTCACAGGCGAGGGTACAAAACCGGACACAGCGAAAGCAAAAATGTGGTTTCAAAAGGTCGCCGCCCAGACAGAGAATCAAGAAGCCCAGGAGAAAGCGAGGAAAATCCTGCAGAGGCATTTCTGACTGCCGCCCCGACGGCCTGCCCCAGCTATAAAAAGACAGCCTGTTTTCGGCAGGCTGTCTTTTTTGCGCTCATTTCTTCAATTCAAGGGCTAAATGATACCATGCGTCATCCGCTTTGACGGTTAGCCGAACGTCTTTCCCCGTGGTGCGCAGTTTCAATAATTTTATAATCCGGTCGTCCTGCAAGGAGCATTGTTTATATCTGTCGCTGATAACTCCCATTGGATAAAAGCGGGTTTCAAACGGATTGTCTGAGGTCGTCATGGCAAAGGCAAGCCCCCCGTTATAGGGCTCCGTCCTGCTGTCGGGAAATCGTTTTTTGTTGAGCGTAAATATGAGTTTTCTTATATCTTCTTCCTCGCAATTCTGAAATACAATCAAGAGGGAGCTTGATGTGATTTCAACATTTCCCTCGAAATAGTAAAAGCGCCTGCTGCCCTCGGGCCGAGCGTTATGGAACCTGTCAAAATCCTTTTTCGTTAGAGTTTCCTTTTTGAAAAGCACTTTTAGGGCATCGCTCTGGAAATCTTCATCGGAATGAATACTTGTCACCAAACAGGCTTTCAGCACATTGTCCTTTTTGAAAATCTTCAAAACTGCCCCGGAATTACCTGTGTCATCGCCGGATGGATAGTAGCAGTAGTAAGTACCGATAAACCAGGCGTCATACCTGGATGTACCCCTAAATCGGATATTGGAATTTTCCTCTAAATTTTCAGACCAAAATTGCTGAGGCGTTATCTGGGGGCAGAAATTTTCATTAAAAAACGCTACGATATTATAGACTGTGTTTTCAGTAACATCGGTTCCCTCCTTAAAGCACTGAGAGCAGATAGAATAGGCCGGGAGGAGTTCTCTCCCCTCGATTTTCTTCCCATTTACTGCATAGGCTATTCCATTCTTCACACGGTAGGGTGAGCTGCCCAGTGTGTTCCACATAGGAAATTCCAGGAGCAGGCTTTCGTGGCCGTGGAGGGCCTTTATTTCGGAAAGTGTTCCCCCCACAACGATTTTTCCGTGGCCCAGCAGGGCCGCATGGTCACAGATGCGCTCCACATCGGACAAAATGTGGGTGGAAAATAAAACCGTTGTGGTACTGCTGATTTTGCGGAGAATATCCAGGATTTCTTTTCGACCCACCGGGTCAAGGGCGCTGGTTGGCTCGTCACAAATAAGCAGCTTGGGCCGGGTGAGCAACGCCTGGGCGATTCCCAGCCGCTGTTTCATACCTCGCGAAAAACCGCCTATCGTCTTTTTGACGTTCCCCAGGCCCACCAGAGAAAGAAGCTCCGCGTCTCTCTGCTGCGTCTCCGCCTTGACAGTCCGATGATCTGCCCGCATAACGCAAGGTATCTGGCCGGGGTCATGTAATCGTAGAACTCCGGGACATCCGGCAGATAGCCGATGTACTGATTTGTTTTCGTCTGCCCGAAGCGAACAGACTCATTGCAGACATGGATCTCTCCCTGATCGGGCCGCAGCAGGCCCAGCACCATCTTCATGGTCGTTGTTTTTCCAGCTCCGTTTTGGCCGATGAAGCCAAAAACGCTTCCCTCCGGCACGGCCATGTCCAGATGGTCGATGATCTTCTGCCCCCCCAAAGGCTTTTGACAGGCCCTGTATCTCCAGCACATTCATGGCTCTTCACCCCTCCCGACAACAAAGTAAATGATCGGGCCAAAGAGCAGGAACACGATGACCACCACCAGCCAAAACGCCCTGCCGCCAAACCGATAATGCGGATGCCGCAGCACATGAAGCGCCGCCGCCACAGCGAGAGCGGCGTCCAGCACTAAAATCGGAATGAGCAGCGGCAGCATTTTTAATAAAGCAGAGGGGAGTTGAACCCGGGCCGCTTTTCGGCGGGTCTTTTTGGCGCTT
>CAJTVI010000002.1:0-2052 GCA_910579545.1 uncultured Oscillospiraceae bacterium
CCCGCGCCGATGTCGAGGACCCGCGAGCCTTTGCCCATGGCGCGCCGCAGCGCCGCGTCATAGGCGGCGTTCCGCGCCTCGTCGGCCAGGATCGTGCGATGCCAGTTCGGCACGCTGCGACCCAGCACCAGCCTCACGATCCGCTCGACCTCGGGATATTTGTTTCGCGGGCTGGATACCGGCCGAATCTGCATCATGGACGATCACTCCTTGTAATCAATTCTATTTTATCATATTTCAGTTGAATGCACACCATTTGACCATTGCCTTGGAGCTAAAGCGGATACTTTGCTTTAGCTCCAAGGTGGGTCTGGCTTCATTGCTCTATCTGCTCGTGCTCTGTGGTCAACGCAAAGATCATAAAATCTCAGCAAGCAGTTTCGTGCAGGCAGCGCCACGTTTCGCTGAGCAAACGTTTGGATTCCTGATATTGTTCCTCGGTAATGGTTTCGCACTGTCTGGCGAAATACCAAAGCTGGTACATGGCGTTGCCAATGTCGGACATCCGGGCCAAAAGTTTCCCGTAACATTCCGGCGGCTTTGGCCGTACCTCGCAACCGTTGATCAGATTTCGTAAAACTGCCTCGCGCGGCAGGCCGGTGGCCGCAACGTTCTTGTTAAACCGGGCAAGCTCCTTTTCAGTCAGGTGTACAACGATGCGTTGATTTCTGTTTCTCATAGTTCCTCCTTGATTGGATTTTTGTTGCAGGCTTATACTGTATTTTTGATTTTTAGAAAACGTTGCTGCGGGGTTTCAGGGGCAGTGCCCCTGAGAATTGGACATTTGGTGCACCAAATGTCATGCTTGCTTGTACTGTGCGCAGGTCATTCAGGTGCTTTCGGTGGGAAGGGCAAAGCCCCGGAGCGGCGGCTCCGGGGCTTTGCTGATAGATGGAGTTTTGTCCTTGGGTGGATGGGCTTTTTGAGCGGTGGCGGTCGCGGTCAAGTGTAGATCAGCTCGTTCAGCACGATTTCCTCTGCGGCTGCCTTGATGCTGTTCATCATGCCCACCCAGCGAGGTTGATCAGTTGCTTTGAGCTGCTCGGTCACATTCTGCTGCCGGGCCATTTGGGTGGTGAGCCGCTCCACCATCTCGGTTGCTTGCCGGTCGATCTCCTGCAGATGGGGATGCAGCTTGCCGGACAGTAGCATCCCGGTGTAGGTGCCGCTGCGGTGCTGTCGCAGATAGCTGCGGCGCAGCATCCCGTACTTGCCCAGCGGCGGCATATCTTCCACGCACAGGTTGGGCAGCAGGTAGCCGTTCACATTTCGGTAGGTGAGTTCCATGTTTAGATCTCCTTTTTCAGCGTTTGATTCTGATGGCCTCTCAGCGTCGCGGAAAGGGGCCTGCAAGCTGCCGCAGGGCAAGCCGACTCTCCTTTCTACCCACCACTTCAACTCGCGTTGGCAGGCCCTCTGCTGGGCTTTGGCATTCGGGATAAAGCAAATGCGTTTTCTGGTTCACTGGAACGTCACCGTCCAGTAGGTGTATTGCCCCTGATCGGTGTCGCAGAACCAGCAGCCAACACCCATGCTCGAAATATCGGTGCGCATGATATTGGCATAGTGCGTCTCGCTGGCTACCCACGCGGCGCAGGCGGCGCTGGCCGAACCAAGCGGGCCTGCGGCGAGGATTTCACTTGTCGTCACCATCTCGCTGTGATCGAATGGCCCACCCGCTACAAAGGACTCGCATCTGCTGTTGGCGATTGCGGAGAGCTCCTCATCCATTGCCAGCGCGGGCAGGCCGCCTGCTGCGCGTACTGCGTTGATCTGCTCCTGCATGGCCCAATAGGCGCTGTCGGTGGCATCGATCTTCCACCATTTGTCTGTACCAGCTGCAAGTTCAAATGGGACAGTGCCATAGGCGGGGGCCGAGGCAGGGGCAGGCTCAGAAGTCGATTCAGGAATCGGCTCTGGCTGCGATACGGGTGCCGGATTCTGCTCAGGCTCCACCGTGGGTTCGGCTTCCGGCTCCTCTGCGAGAGTTGGGGCGCTCATGGGTTCTGGCGTGGGTTCAGGCTCTGCCGTCTGCATCGGCGTTGGTTTCGT
>CAJTVI010000002.1:2062-2310 GCA_910579545.1 uncultured Oscillospiraceae bacterium
CTCGGCGGCCGCTGTGTCAATCTTCTCTGCTGCAAGTTCCGCGGCCAGCGCCTCGCTTTCGGCAAGTGCTTTTTTAACATCCACCGGGTCGGCAAAATGGATTTGCGACTGTGCGCAGGCGGTCATGAGGGCGGCAATCAGGATTGCGGATAGCAATGTTTTTTTCATGGGGATCAACCTCCTTTTTGTTTCTACCCTCATTGTACCTGCCCTATTGCAAAACACCACGCTGTCGATTGGGGGGGCGA
>CAJTVI010000002.1:2332-2572 GCA_910579545.1 uncultured Oscillospiraceae bacterium
CCCCGCCAATTTCTTGCAGCTTGTCCGGGTTAAGAAAGTTATCGCTCTCTGTCCTCGTCGTGCGACTTCTGGCGGCTGCGCTGCCGGGCTTCCAGCATACGGATGATTTGGGCGATGATCTGCTCGGTGCTGAGGTTGCCCGGAAAGAACCGCTCGATCTTGGAAAGTGGGATACTGACCTGCGGCTCACGAGGTTTTACGCTTGGGATGCGGGCGACCATGATCTCTTTCAGCTTGTCC
>CAJTVI010000002.1:2584-3673 GCA_910579545.1 uncultured Oscillospiraceae bacterium
TTTCTTTGCTGGCGGCTTTGAGTTGCTGGGCTTGTGAGAGAGATGGCGTACATTCCTCGCTTTGGATGTACTCGAAAAACTGCTGCTGTTCCTGCGGGGCGAGGTATGAGAGCTCTACGGCTGGATTGAATTTCAGGCGGTTCTCCTCAACCAGTTCTTGCAGTTCGGGAATCAACTCGTTCAGGCGGATGTAACGCTGAATTTGCTTTACACTCTCACCGGCGTCATCCGCAACAATTTGGTTTGAGCGGATAGTTTCATAATTCGGGCCAACTTGGCCCGAATTAATTTTTGACGGTCTACCGGCTTTCCTCTTGATTGCTTCCAGCTTCATCTTGTACGCCTTAGCCTTTTCAATGGCGCTCACGTTTTCCCGCTGGCAGTTGGTGTCCACCATGCTGATCACCGCGGTGTCGTCGTCCATCTCGCGTACAAGAACCGGCAACGTCTCAATGCCCGCCAGCTCACACGCCCGCTTACGGCGGTGACCTGCGATAATCTCATAACCACCTTCCGGCCGGGGGCGGGCGATCAGCGGTGTCAGTACGCCATATTCCTTGACGCTCTCGACCATCTTTTGCATCTCCTCATCGTCCCGCACCTGAAACGGGTGGTCTGGAAAAGGGAAAAGTTGGTCAAGTGGGAGCTGCTGCACTTTTTCGAGAGCCGCCTCCTGCCGCTGCTCCTCGGTTGAAAAGAGCAGATCGAGCGAGGGCAGGTTGATGTTGCTGCCATAGATGTTTCTTGATTTTGCCATGTGCTTTACCTCCTGCTGAAAAAAGAAAATCCCCCTGCGTTCTCCAAAGCGGAAACGCAGAGGGGTTGATGGATGTTCGGTATCATGCTGTCATGGGTGGCTGTGCAGTTCTTCTCTCGCCTACCTGCTGAAATCAATCTCTCTCGGCCCTGTAACAGCTATATAGCTATATATATTATTATTTTCAGCCAAGTATGTTATCTTTTCAGCTTGTAAGGAGAGATAGGGGGAGTATGAGGGGGGAAGGGAACCATTCGCCCCAAACCCATTTTCCGGCCTATCTCGCAGCGCCAGCGCTCGCGGCGCTCTCGGCGGCTCTCAATGGCTCTCGG
>CAJTVI010000002.1:3738-113061 GCA_910579545.1 uncultured Oscillospiraceae bacterium
GCTCAGCCTGTGCTCGCTGAACGCCGCCGAGCCACCTTGGGTCGCGCCGCGAAATGCATGAAAAATCGACATTTTATGCCGTTGCAACGTCCTATTTCCCCCTACTTACAATACCCGCGCTGCGATACATAGCTGCGGCTGATGTCCAGCAGGCCCGCCACCTCCTGCTGGGTCATGGGGGGCTGGCCGCCAAGGCCGTAGCGCAGCACGATCACCTGCCGCTCCCGGCCGCTCAGCCCCTCCACCAGACGGCGCAGCCGGGCCACCTCCTCGCGGCCCTCGTAGTCCTCGTCCATCATAAAATCGTCCGGCAGTACGTCGATAATGGTCAGGCCGCTGCCGTCGTGCCCGGCCTCGATCGGCTCCTGCATCGAGACAGTGCCCGGGGCCTTGCGCACCTTGCGGAACTGCATGCGGATCTCGTTTTCGATGCACTTGCTGGCATAGGTGGAAAACCGCGCCTGCTTTTCGCTGTCAAAGCTGCCCACCGCCTTGATCAGCCCGATGGTGCCGATGCTGATCAGGTCCTCCTGGTCGCCGGGGGCGGCGTAGTACTTTTTTACGATGTGCGCCACCAGCCGCAGGTTGTGGCGGATGATCTCGTCCCGCGCGTGCAGGTCGCCCCGCTTGTAGGCGGCAAAGGCCTCCACCTCCTGGCGCGGGGTGAACGGCTTGGGAAAGCTGCTTGTTTCCAGATGCAGCGCAAGATACAGCATGTGCGCCGCCGCAAAACTTAAAAATACCCCCAGCATGGCAATGACCTCCTCGCCGGTTGGCCCCAACGCCAACCCAAAAGCGCCTGCCCAGGCCCGCTGGCCGCGGGGCCCGCAAACGCGCCCTTTGCCTTTTTTTGAGCAGCGCCGCACATTCCCTGCGCGGGGGCCGGAGCGCATGCAAGCCGCGCCGGCCCGGGAACGTGCGGTACTGCACTATCAAAGGTATGGCGGGTTCGGCCTGTCCTATGCATGGGGCCGGCGAGGCGCGATTTTTGCCCAGCCACCAGCCAGGGCGCCGCCGCGGCAAACGCCGGAAAAAAGCCGCCGGGTTCTTGGTTTGCACATGCGCAAAAAGAACCCGGCGGCCTTGCGGCATAACGCCCGCACCGCGATCATATTTTTGCCCCGCCCCTACCGCAGCCTGCCCTCCCGCAGCTGGGCGCAGTACCAGGGCTCGGGGGCGTAAAAGGCCCGGCCGCTCACCCCGGCCAGCGCCGGCTCGTCCAGCTTGGGAAAGCGCAGCCGCCAGGCGCAGAGGGCCTGGTACTTAAACCGCAGCTCCCGGTTGGCGGCGTTGCTGCCGTACTTGCCGTCCCCCAAAATCGGGCAGCCGATGCCGGCCAGGTGCGCCCGGATCTGGTGGGTGCGCCCGGTGATCAATTCCACCTCCAGCAGGGCCAGCCGGCCGCTCACCGCAAGGGTGCGGTAGCGGGTCTCCACCGGCTTTGCCCCCGGCCGCGGGCCGGCAAGGATGCTCACCCGCCCCCGCGCCGCGTCCTTGAGCAGCCAGCCTGTCAGGGTGGCCGCGGGCGGCTCGGGCCGGCCAAAGGTGACGCAGAGGTAGGTTTTTTGCAGCCTGCGCTCCCGGATCAGCCCGGTCAGCAGCCGCTCGGCCCCGGCGGTTTTGGCCGCCAGCACAAGGCCGCTGGTGCCGGTGTCCAGCCGGTGGCAGAGCGCCGGCGCAAAGCCCTCGCCCGGCTGCCAGCTCCCGGCTTGGTACTGACCCAGCAGGATCCGGTTCAAAAGGGTGTCGGGGCCGTTCCCCTCCACCGGCAGGCCGGCGGGCTTGTGGGCGATCAAAAGCTGGCCGTCCTCATATACCAGCTCGGCCGGGCAGCGCGCGGCCAAAAAAGGCGGGCCGTCCGGGCTGGGCGGGGTCAGCTGTTCCTCCTGCAAATACAGTCGGATCTCGTCCCCCTGCCGCACCCGGGTGGCAAGGGGCTGCTTTTTGCCGTTCAGCTTGATCTTGTTCTGCCGCAGCGCCTTGTTCAGCGCCCCCAGGCTCAAGGCGGGGTACTGCTGCAGCAGGTATTTGTCCAGCCGCACCGGGGCCGGCGCGGTCACGGTCAGGGCCGTCATGCCACCGCCTCCAGGTCCATCCCCACCAGCACCGACGCGTCCGGGATGTCCAGGGTCACCATCAGCCAGCCCTCGTCCCGGTCGTCCACCGCAAGGATGGCATACTCCCGCCCGGCGGCGTCCCGCAGGGCGCGGGCATTCTCTAACTTGCGGCGAGTAAAGGCGCAGTCGGTAAACAGCAGGGTGTGGCCGGCCTTGTCCGCCCATTCCTCGGTGGGAGCGCGGGCCAGAACCCCGTCCACCCAGTAGTCGTCGGTGTAATAGTCCACCAGCCGCAGGGGGAACGCCTCGCTAAAAATCAGCGCGTCATCGCCGGAATACTCCATGCCCGGGGCGATCACATACCACCCGCCCGCAAGCTGGGCGCAGAACACCCCCTCCGGCTGGCAGTCGGCCAGCTGGAGGAAGAGCCCCTCCCGATGGATCAGGTAGAGGCGGCCTCGGGCCGGCCGGCCCGCAGCTGCTCGATGAGGGCGGCCCGCTGGGCCTTGAGGCCGGCCTCGTCGTACCGGGCGGCAAAGGGGTCGTTGGTGGTCATGCCGTGGTCGGCCGCAAAGAGCGCCAGATGCCAGGGATCCTCCTGCAGCTCGTCCAGCGAGAGGATGTGCTGGTACTGCCCGCCCGCCTGCTGCCAGAAGGGGCTGGTGAGGCTGGAGGGGAAGGCGGGCTCATACCGGGCAAACATGCCCTGCCGCTGGGCCAGGCCGGGGGAGAGGTCCCACAGCTGCACCGCGCAGAGCAGGGCCAGCGCGGCCGGCACGGCCGCGCGTCGGGGGGCCGGCAGCCCTCTGGCTGCCCGGGTCCAAAAGAGGACGCCCCCCAGCATGAGCAGGTAGTAGACCGGCCAGAACATCCGCCCGCTGGAGCGGAAGGTGGTGGCCAGCCGTACCAAAGCGTGGGGCAGCGGCAGGGTAAACAGAAGCGCGCCGTTGGCGGTGACCTGGTGGCTTACCGCAAAGAGGGCCAGCGCCAAACAGACCGCGCAGAGCATCCAGTGCCCGCGCACCCAGCGGCGCACCGCCCCCAGCTGCCGGCGGGCAATGCCCCAGCAGACGGCCGCGGCGCAGCTGGCCAAAAGGCCCAGGCCCAGGTAGCAGAAGGCGTCGTAGTTGCCGTCGGTCTGATTTTGCACCGGCAGAACCCGGCTCCACACCGTCTGCCAGCGGCTTACCGGGTTCCACAGGGCGTTCAGGTTCAGGCCAAAATAGCCGTACTCCACGATACTGCCGCCGTCGCCGGTGGCGGTGAACATGCCCAGCAGCGCCCCCAGCGCCAGGGCGGCGGCGAGGTTGGCCGCCAAAAAGAGGGCGGGGGCCCTCCAGCGGCGGTTCTGCACCGCCCACTCGGCCAGCAAGGCAAGGGTAAGGGCAAAGGTCATGGGCACAAAATAGGGGTGCAGGCCAACGGCAAGGCAGTTGAGGGCAAACAGGCCCTTATAGGCAAAACGGTTTTGCCGTCGGCCCATAAAATAGTACCAGAGGGCGGCCAGGATCAAAAACTGCGCGCCAAGGGCGGTGTGGCGGAAGGCGCGTTCGGCCAGCACCGGGCTGAACACAAACACCAGCGAGCCCAGCAGCACCGAGGGGACCCCCTGCAAAAACAGCCCCAGCAGCAGCGCGGCAAACCCGCCCTGCAATGCAAAGCACAAGAGGGTGTACCAGCCAAAATACTGGAACACCGGGGGCAGCAGCCCCTCGATGAGCCGGAAAAAGAGGGCAAAGAGGGGGATAGAATCGGTGTACAGGATGCTGATGCCCTGGGGCCAGTTGATGCTTTGGGGGGTGCACAGGGGCAGGCGCATCGGCGCGGAGCGGTAAAAAAGCCAGCCGGCATAGTGCTGTAAAATATCCTGCTCCACAAAGCCGCCCCGCAGCCAGGCGTCATTGCAGACGTTCAGCGGGGCGGGGCCATAAAGCAGCAAAAAGGCAAAAACGCCCAGCCCGCAGCCCAGCCAGAAGAGGGCGGCGGTGCGGGACAGGCGAAAAGGTTTTTGCGGCAAACGCGGCATGCGGCGGCCTCCTGAACAGCCGGCCGGGGGCGGGGGGCCCGGCGGCCGGGAACTAAAAGCGGGCAGGGGCCGCGGCGAAGCGGCAGAGCAAGGTCCCATACCGCCCCGCCGGCCCCTTTGTTTTCTCTTATTATACTGGACAAGGGCGCAAAGTGCAATTTTTGCCTGCGAAAAGAGGGGCCGGCCCTGCAAAAAACCGACAGGCTTAAAAAATGGGCCGGCCCTGGGCAGAGCGGCTGCCCCGGCAAAAGGGGCCCGCCTCCGCTTAAAAGGGAAATTGACAAGCCCGCCCCGGTATTGTATGATAAGAGGGCCGGGGAGGGCGCGTTGACGGCCGGCCAAAAGACCCCTTCGCGCGCGATCTGCCGCTATGGTGGAATTGGCAGACACAAGGGACTTAAAATCTCTTGAGGCTTTTTGGATGCAGACGCCACAAACGCAGGTATTCTGCGGGTTTGCGGCACCTTGAAAACCGAATCAAAAAGTTGGTCTGCTGTTTTGTCAGCTGTTTTGCGGATCAATTTTGAAAATTTGCCGCCGTGGCGAAACAGGCAAACGCAAGGGACTTAAAATCCCTCGGAGGAAACTCCTTACGGGTTCGATTCCCGTCGGCGGCACCATTTTTTGAGAGGTTTGGAGCTTCCCAAAGGCGCTTTTGAAGCGTTTTGGGAGGCTCCATTCCTTTTGTCGGGTCCATTCAAATTTTCAGACAGTTCGCAATCGTATTGGCCGATGCCTGCTTGCTGCTCATATCCAGATGGGCGTAGATGTTGGCGGTGGTTGCAAAATTCGAGTGACCCAGCCAAAGCTGGATTTCCTTGAGGCTGATCCCATTGGCCAGCAGCAGGCTGGCGCAGGAGTGCCGGAGGTCATGGAAACGAATATGGGGCATATCCAGCTTTTTGATCGTCTCAGCAAAGCTGCTGCTTACGCGATCCGGATAGATGAGATTGCCCATGCTGTCCACGCAGACGTATTCCAGATACTCTTTGTTGTACTGCTTTCCACACAGCTTTTGGTTCTTTTTCTGCTGCTTTTTCGCATCCAACAAAACCTGCTTCACTTGGGGGATCAATGGGAGCGACCGGAAACTCGATTTGGTTTTCGTCCGATTCTTTGCAACCATCTGCGTTTTGCCATCCAGCTTAATGCGGGATACAGTATGACTTACTGTGATGGTGTTGTTATCGAAGTCAATAGCGCTCCATTTTAGCCCGATCACCTCACTGCGCCGAAAACCATAGTAGGCGGCGATCATGACGGGCAGTTCAATCGGCTTGCCCCGAAAGGCGTCCAGCATCACAGACAACTGCTGCGCGTCATAGTAATTGGACACAAAGTTGTCGATTTTGGGGCGCGCGACATCTGCGGCGGGATTGTACTGGATCAGCTTGTACTTCCGCACGGCGTCGGACAGGCTTTTGCGGATATTGGCATGATAGTGCAAAATCGTGTTGCCGGTATCGCCCTTTTGCTTTAAGGTGGCGTAGAAGTTCTGAATGTCCATGACCGTCAGCTTGTTCAGTGGGATTTGCCGTTCCTCAAAATATGGTACGATCCCCCTTGTGACCAGCCCGTGGTAAGAGGAATAAGTCGTTTCCGCCCATGTGGTGCGGTTGGCCTCCAGCCAGAATAAAAGATAGTGCGAAAACAGCATATCCCCCTGCAGAGTTTCGCCGGTGTAGGCGGGAATGCTTTTTTTGCCCGCATTGTCCAGCACCGGGCGGGGAGGGAGGATGCCTTTGGTGGCATCCTTCCTTGCTTTTTGCAGCATCCTATTCGCCTGCGTCTTGTTGCCCTTGACTTTCAGCCCCGTTGGGAACCAGGTCGGTTTTTTCTTTCCGGTCACAGGGTCGGGCAGCGACAAAACCATGTAATAGAGGTCGTGCTGCGTGCAAAGATGGCCAGCGACTGTTTTTTTCGCCATGATTTGTAACTCCTTTCTTCTTGGCCACAGTGGATTGACGCCCTCATTCTATCACAGCGGTTTTGCTACACAAGGCTGTCGGGACTGCCCGCCACAGTGTCGCCGCATTTTTGCAGGTAGGCGATCACATGGCATTTGGGGATGCGGTACGCCCGCCCGACCTTCAAATGCGCGATCTCGTTGTTTTGCAGCAGCTTGTAGGCAGTCTTAACGCCAATGCCGCCAAGCATCTCGCAAAGCTGATGAATGTTCACCACATCAGGATAGCCAGGGAAAAGCAGGCGATATGCCTCCCTGTTCCGCAAATCACTTTGTATCATTCCAAGTTCCTCTCAACAATGTGCAGTTTCGATCAGCCCATTGCGGGCGATACGGCTTGTGGGCTTCGCACAGTTTTCTGCACATGGCCGGTTTGGCCTTGCCAGTTTGCAGGGCAACAAGCAGAACCGTTACTTTTCCTGTTGCCCGCCTTTTTGCCTGGGCGTTTACGCTTCTTCCTATCGTCCCGCTGGATATTCCGCAAGGCCAGATAGGCTGTCATATCCAGACAGCCGGAGCCGTTATACATGCCATTCCTGCGATCCATGTTCTCCTCCTATGGGGCCTCCATTTCTTCTGGTATGGAAATGCCGAGGCTCGTTAAAATGTACTCGTTGATGTCGTCCATCTCCCAGCGAGGGAGACGGCCCATGTATTTTTTGATCCGCCGCTTGTCGATGGTCTTGATCTGCTCCAACAGCACCGTAGAGGGGCGGATGCCCTTGCCATCGCCCTTGGTCTGGTAATGGGTCGGCTGCGCCGCCTTTTTGCCGGTTTTGCAGGTCAGCGGGGCCACGATCAGGGTCGGGCAGAAAAAGTTGCCCATGTTGTTTTGTAGAAGCAGGACCGGCCTTATGCCGCCCTGCTCAGAGCCAAAGCCCACGCCAAGATCGGCAAGATATACCTCGCCGCGGCGATAGGAATGAATTTCGTTCATCTGGATACATCTGCTCCTTTGTTTCAGATTGGTATGTACCACCTCCTATTTGTCCTCGACACCCCGAAGGCAGGGAAGTCATCAGGCGGCGGCTTGCTGGCCGCTCCACGGGAGTTTCACCCCAGCTGTCGTTCTGACAGAGCCGCCCCCATTGCTTGTGTCTGTGGCTGGGCGGGAGTACCATTGTCCTTCCGACGGTCATGGCCGCGTCGGGTGCAGCCCGGCGCTTGCAGTGGATATTCCTCGCTCGGCCCATGAAGGCGTCCTGGCGTATCCTGCTGCGGCGGCTTGTGCGTTCGCACATCGGAATTGATGTACCTGATGAATGGGTATTCAGTTGTCAGTCTCCGGTGGAACGGTCGGAAATTGGCCGTTCACTCCATAGCCCATGAAAAAGGGCAAAATATATCGCGCTCAAAAAATATTTTTGATTTTCTTTCGCAAACGGGCGATCCGGTTGACTACTGCCATCTCCTGCAGGCCGTACCTATGCGCGATTTCACGGTTGGAGTATCCCTGCATTCTCAGCAGCAGCATTTCCAAGGTCAGCCTGTCGGCGGCCTGCAAGACCTTGAGCAACTGCTCATTTTCTATCCCATCCAGCAGCTTATCCGGCGTCTGCGGGAACAGCCCAGCTGGTTCCGGGCTGCATCCTTCGGCGGTCTCCGGCGCTTCCTGCCATCGTTGCAAATACCGCCGCTCCCGGTTGAACTGCTCCCTGTCATATGTACGCAGGCTCTGGATGGCCTGCTCGTCCATGCCAAGCTCCCGGAGCTGATTTTCCTCCTGCTGTTTCCATGCAATCCATTGCAATTCGGCTTTTCTGTGGTTGTATGCCACAATAGGGTCCTCCTGTCGATCTGAAATTTGAGATTTCAGATCGACAGGAGGACCGCGGATTTTATCGGGTGAGTTCACCCAAAAGGCTGCGATTTGCCAGCCGATACCCCATACCCACATAGGAAAAGGGAGTTTTATCCGGCAGCTGGATGTTGGATAAAACTCCCTTTTTTCTATGATAGGGGAATACGCCACATTGATTCCACTGCTTTCTGTGCCAAATGCCTTTTTGTGTAACCGCTATACGAAAAGCAATGGGTAAAGGTTTCTGGGGGCTTCTTGCCCGACCTCCTGTCCAGTCAAAGAGTTTTTCTCATATTCATAAATTTATTTGAAAAATAAATCTAATAGATTTTGTATCAGCACTAATAAGCCCTCAAAGAATCCTATAAAAGCTGTTACGCTTTTATAGGAGGTGGTTAGATGTAATCACTCGATATGCCGCAGATTTACCGGGAACTTGGCAAAGCAATCAAACGGCAGCGCAAAATACGCAAGCTGACGCAGGAAACATTAGCTGATCGGGTGGGAATCACACCGCAGTATCTCAGCCGGATCGAGCGCGGGGTCGTGCGGCCGACCCTTGACCTAATCTATGAGATTTCCCGCGTTTTGGAGTGCTCGGTGTATGTGCTTCTGCCCTCGTCCTTAGAGCCGCAGCGCGGCTTTTTGTCCGAGGACATCAGCTATCGGATGAACCACTGTACCGAACACCAGAAGATGCTCCTGCTCAGCTTTGCTTCCTGGGTTCTTAGCCAATAACACCCTAACTTAAAACAATACATCCGCTTATGGCATGGGAGGGAAAAATATGCTCGCAATGTATCTGTCCCTGCTTGACACAGAAGCACAGAGAGACAAATTTGAGTGGCTTTACCATCGGTATGCAGGGCTGATGTACCAAACCGCGTTTTCGGTGGTAAAGGATCATTTTTTGGCAGAAGACATTGTTCATGAAACCTTTTTGATTTTAATACGAATTATAGATGAGGTCCGAGCCGATGATCCCAAGGAAACCGCGAAGTTCCTCAAGGTGATCACGCACAACAAGGCAGTTGATGAGCTCCGGAAGCTGGGCAAAGCACAGCCATGGAGCAATGACGCATTGGAATATCAGGCAGAGGAGCAACAGGCAGACCCTGAATCTGTTGCCATCAATGCGGAAGGCTTTAGCAGTTTGATAGCCTGCGTGGAAAGCATGGATGAGTTGTACCGTGCGCCGTTGGAGCTGCGGATGCAGGGGTACAAGATCGCTCAAATCGCAGAGTTTCTGGATATGAACCCACAAACCGTAAAAGTGCGCCTGTACCGGGCCCGGAAAATGCTGCTGCAACAATTGGAGGATGAAACGCATGGAAGCAAAGAAGGATGAGATCAGAATTTCGACCGATGCCATGATCGCCCTTGTTGTTGCCGAAGCCGAGGCGCGGGAGATGGCAGCCATGCCCTCCCTGCAGGAGATGAACGAGGCGTTCCAGCCCTCTGAGCGGTTCCAGCAAAAGATGGACAAGCTGATGCGCAGCGTCCGAAACAGGCAGCGGCTGCGCCGATGGAAAAAGGCTGCCAAACGCACCGCTCTTTGCGCGGCGGTGCTGCTCTCGGTGTTTTCCTGCATGATGCTGCCGGTCAAGGCGGTGCGTGAAGCGGTGGTCACGACCGTGCTGGACTGGCAAGATAAATTTGTGAGTGTAGTGTTCGATGCACAAGGCAACGATGGGCCGGATTTGCCGGATACGATCGAACTGTCCTATATCCCGGAGGGGTTTTCGCTGCAGGAACCTGTGTTGCAGGACACAGATTGTTACGAAATAACGTACAAAGGTGGAGAAACCTATTTCGCTGTGACGGTTATGCGTATGGAAGGCCCGCAAAACATTGGCATTGATAACGAGCGGACGGGTTTTTACCAAATACAATTTGATTCTCACAACGCACTCTGGAGTTTCTCCGACAAAGGAACCAATACATTAATTTGGCATGATGACGGTTTTGTCTATCAAGTTGGAGGGACAATTGAGTTAAATGAAATAATTAGGATAGCGGAAAATATAAAAATTTAATTTTTTTGAAACCAAAGTAAAGGTATTTTCGTATAGAAGGGAGGTTCTCAAAAAGAAAGGAAGTTTAGCAGCTATGAAAAAGACCGTCAAATCTATCTTGATGCTCATGTTGGTTGCCTCGTTGCTCTGTACCACCGCGTTTGCCGTTCAGGCAAGATGGCAAAATGTAGCATCCATCACGCCAAGGTTTTATAGTGGCTCCGACCATTACTCAAGCGCTATTAGAGGTGAACCCGGAACCACGAAAATTGAGTGTACGCTGACTTTTTACGAAAAAACGCAGTATGGCACCTACAAAGAGGTATCTCATGCTTCGGAAACATATTATGGCCAAACCCACACTTTTATTGGGTACTACAACATTGAGGCTGGAAAGACCTATAAGCTGGTGACCGAGGCCACAGTTACCTGCAATGGCGTGGAGGAGGACGTTTCTTATTCCTATGAAAAATAGCGTCAATATTCATCCTTAACCCCTGATTACATATGAGAATCTCAAATAAACCGATGATATAGCACATGGTGCGCATCGTCAAAGGGAACCCGGCTCCTGCCTAAAAGGGGCCGGGTTCCCTTTGTTAAAAATCAATGATGTCATAATAATTACAAAACTGACCGCTCTAATGATTTTCTGAAACTTTTTTCTGTTTTATACGAACTATAAGTGACATGACTTTTGCATGCACTTTTGAACCGGCGCGGCCAAAATATGGTCGCACGTCTTTGAAAGAAGTTGACCTTGCAATGATGTCGTTCTATTTTGCGCTGATTGAAACAGACGAACAGCGCGGCAAGTTTGAGTACATTTATGAAAACTACTATGGCCTGATGTATCATACGGCCTTTTCTCTCACACAGGACAGACAGCTTGCGGAGGATGCCGTCCACGAGACCTGCCTGAAAATCATTGATTCAATTGATACAATGCGGGTCGATAACAAAAAGGAGCTTGCCTCCTATCTGTGCATCCTTACCCGCAGCCGCACCATCGACTTTCTGCGCAGGTGGTGCAATAAAGAAAACAGCCCGCTGGAAACACTTATCGAACCTCTCTCTGAGGCAGGCACAGAAACAACTGTGCTGTCCAGCATCCAGTTGGAACAGGCGTTTCAGCAGCTGGCCGCCATGCCGGAAAAATACCGGATCCCTTTGACTCTCCAGGTCAAGGGTTATTCCATACAGGAAATTGCGCAATTTCTCAACCTTTCAGAAGGGACGGTGAAAACAAGGATTTTTCGTGCCCGGCAGGTACTGCGCCATTCTTTTGAGGATTGATTTGGTACGGCCGGAACGAACAGCCTTTTTAAGAGCAGAGATGCCCCCGCTTCCCATTCCCGGGTCGACCAAATGATAGAGCCATAAACGTTTACATTTTTCAGCTCATTTTCTCTTTACCCCAAAAAGGGGGCAAGAGACGTGAACTGTACTTTGTATGACCAGGTAAAAAGCTATCAGGCCGGAAATCAGGAAAGCGCTCTTGAAATTTTGCGAACCTTTGCCCCGCTGCTGAAAAAGCATGCCTACTGGCTGCATACAGAGGATGCCTACGAGGAGCTGCAATGCAGCCTTTTGGAAGCGATTAAGAACATGAATTTGAACCGTCTGTCCTCGGTATCGCAAGGGGTAATGGTTCGATATATTCAAAAAACGATCCGCAGCCAATACATCCGCATCTCCAAACAACGCAACAAAATAAGCAGTGAGGTGATGCTGGATGATCTGAACACGCATGATACCCTGCAGTATATCCAGCGGTGCAGTAACGCCGATGATTACAGCCACCTTTTGTTTTCGGATGCGCGGCAGATTTTGACCAAAACCGAATATCGGGTGATTTGGCTGCTGTATCACGAAAATTACTCGGCAGCGCAGGCCGCAAGGATGCTTGGAAAGACACGCCAGGCCGTGAATCAGGTAAAAAAGCGCGGTTTGGAGAAACTTAAAAGGTGGCTGTACGATTCAGAACAGAATCAATAAATAGCATTGTTGAATTTATAATTAGCTCTTATATGTTTACTTTTATGTGTATTTGTGCTACAATAAGAGAAAATGAGTGAAAAGGCGAAGTACACCGGCAGAAGTTTGCTACCGGTGTGCTTGCCTTTTGCTATCAAAGTCTATTAAGAAAATAATTTTGAAGGGATGAATTGTTATGCGAATGAAAAGAAATCTATCCCTGTTATTTATGCTTGTTCATATACTGTTGCTGTCTGCCTGTGTGATTGTTGTGCCTGCGCCAACTGGTGCAGGGGATTCACAGGCAAACAGCGCCCTGGCCTCCAGTGCTCCTGCCCAAAGTGAGCTGTCGGACGAAGCAGGCTACTGGCTTGGCGAAGCGCAGCAACTGGCAAAGAGGATTGTTGGATACTGCTTTTCGCTGGAGGATCTGGAAGGACGATACCGCGAGGAAATTAGCGACTCAACCAATAGCATGGTTGAGGGTTTTGTTTGTTCTTTTATGTATTGTAATCAACTTCAGGGGCAGCAAGACTACTACCTTCAAATGGCCGCTCCCCGTCGTAGTGAGGACGGAACGCAGTGGGTCACGGAATGTGATGCCGTTACGCGTGCGGTGGCTCGGTGCTTTGATATGCCGGAAAGTGAGATCCGGCTTAGTGAGCGACTTCAATACTGCTATAATAGTGTGGATCAGTGCTTTTATTACCCTGTGGAGGTGGGGAACCCCAGCTTTTTCAGCATGGTTGACCCCCAAGCTCAGTTCGTATCAGAGGGTTGCATTGTGGTTTCGTTTTCGCTTTGGAGCAACCTGTCTTATGAATTCCCCGAAAATCACGGCAATTATGTTGTGAACCTGTCCATTATCCAGAAAGACGGAGAGCACTTTTTACGTTTTGACAGCTTCCTTCCGGCATAGGTGGAGGCCTCCCTCCCATATGCATTACAGGAGGGAGGCACAACTCATAATGAACTCAAAATAAGAACAAGTTTTTTACACAAGATGTATAGTTTATTAAGGCAGGTATTGGAAAGCGTAGCCCAAATCATTAGCTACCGTGGTGAATGATTGGTCGATATAAAAGCCTTGTTCTGGCTTAATAGCACCATTTGTGCTGGACAAAACATAGTTGCCTTTGTTGTTCAGAGTCCATCCAAGGCCCGTAAATTTACCTTTCCCAATCGAAATATGGAAATGAGCAGGAACCGTACCAGTAGAACCGCCATCGGTACCCTCGACAAACATTTCTTCGCCGCGTACAAAGCTTTTCCCCTCGTAAAGTCTATTCAGTTCGGAATCATCCACATGCAGAACCATCATTGTCACATAATCGGTTCCACAGGGCATTATGACTGGTTCTGCCGATTCAAGCCAAATGGTGTTGGTTCCCGGATCATTGTTCCCATAGATACGCTTGATCAACATTTTGTCACAGGGACAGTACATAGCCGACTTACCGGTATCAGCGCACCCTTCATCGATAGGGTAATCGGCTGGAGTTCCCGTGTAGTTAGGGTAATGACTTGCCTTTGAGTTAGTCGGATTATAGCCCTGTGTGAGACGCATGGTTTTGGTGGGATATGTCAGGTAGTTTTTGTCCAAAGTGCCGCCACCAGTACTACCGCCGTTCTCACTATCGCACAGCTTCCAAACCTGCTCATCCCCGCCGGTGGCCTTCATCCAACGTACATTCGCATTGTTGTAGTTGCCAACGGGCGTCAGATAAAGCCCCTTGTGTTTGATCAGGGTGATCCGATACAGATTCTGGCTCGCATCCACAGTCTGAAGGTCGATCAGAGAGTCAGCATAATTGCTGGCATTGGGATACTGGCCGCCCACCGGGTAGAGATCGCAGTTGCCTTCGGCCGTCATACTGCTGCCATAGCCGTAAATGTTGAGACCATAGTTGCTGTTCAATGCGCTGCGGATCGTACAGCCGGCAATCGCCGTGCCCGTGCTGTTCGCAAACGCCTCCACCAGCTTGAACCGATGATCGTTGTTGACCCCGGAACCAGTGGATTTGTAGATGCTGAGATTCTGGTTGTTTGCAATCGCCCCGGAACCCTCGCGGTTCAGGAACAGATTGGAGGTGCCCCTGTGCGACTGAAAGTAATAGTAAGTGTTCCATTTGTAGCCCATAAATTTATTCCTCTTTTCTTTTTGTTTTAGCGCCTCGTCAGGCACTTTTTTGAGCGCTCATTACAAAAAGAGCAAAAAGAGGTAGATTTGTAAATATAGTTTCAAAAAATTTTTGGGCGCAGTATATCGGGAGGCCATCGTCTATGAAAAACCTTTTATTTCCCATCGTATTGATGCTCAGCGCGCTGTCCCTGTCTGCCTGCGGCGGCGCCTCATCTCAGGCGGCGGGCACAACAAACCCGCAGGCGATGTTAAGCGGCAGCCAAGCGGAAACCACCCATGCGCAAAGTGAGCCTCCCGCAGGGGAGCTGCCACAGGCCGGCAACAGGGCGCTTTCGCTCAATGAGGACTTGCTGGCCCTGCTTTACAGCGACAATGCCGGTGTAAAGCAGGCGCGCGAAGGCGGCTGCTATGCACAGATCACCGGCCGCGGCACCGCCTGCGTCTCGTATTTTGACCCCTATCTGGACGTACAGATGACCCCGCCGGATTGGGAGCCGGCTGCGGCGTGGCGCGAGGAATACATCGCAGGACATCACGAAGAAAATCCTTTCGTGGATGAGCTGCCGGTTTTGGAACTTACTCTTATGGACGAGATCGACCCGCTGGCCCCCACCGTTGAAGGGCAGGACAGCCTGCGGCAGCTGTTCCTCACGGACGAGCGCATCACCTACCCATTCCTTTGCGATAACCTTCAGCAAACGCCGGAGCTGGCCCACAGCGAAGAGGTCTGTTATCTCATGCCCAGCCCACAAACCCTGCCGTTTGGCGATGATCCCGGCCAGCCGATAAAGGGCGGGGACTGGCGGGCTGTTTTTCTTGTTGGGGATGCGCAGATCACGGTGCACTTTATCCAATCCGGCGAAGAACTCGTTGCCTACTATGCCGTCCTTGGCAAGCAATAACATACAGCACCCGGTCAGCGAAAAACAGGCCGGGTGCTGTGACTGCTATTTTTGAATGGTTTTTTTTCGTGAAGTCTTGGATGCTGCCTCACATTCTTTTGTGACTTTTTCCAGCACGTTTTTCATAAACCGGGGGATCGGTGCGCCCATCTCTGCGGCATTTTCCAAGATGCTGCCCAGCTCAGATACAATATACCAGGTCACAACGACCGGGCAAAGCAGATTGCTGTAGCTAAACGGCAGCCGAAGCTGGGGGACATTGTTCAGGATCAGGCCCAGCAGGATGTCGGTCAGCGTGGCCACGCCAACCGTAAGGATCGACCCGCATTTGTGCCATAGCCCTTGCCGCGCCTTACTGGAACTCCACGCATGGTTTTTAATGGCGAGGGCGGTGCCTGCCGCATAATCCAGCGCCATGGTGCCCGCATAGAGCAGCACCAGCCAGCCAAGCCAACTGTGCAGCGCGGCCAAAAGGCCAACCATGCCGACCCCAGCGGCTTTTTCCATCATTTCGGTGTCCATCAACGTTTTCACCTCGCAGTGCATCATGCCTTGTCCGCGAGGGTTAATACCCATTGATGGCGTTGGCGTCGGCAACGATCTCATCGATCTTGCTCAGCAGATACGGTCCGGGGCAGGCGGTGGCACTGTACAGTTGATGCCAGGTCAGATTTTCCTCTTTGACCAGTTTTCCCAAACCATTCCGCTTGGCAATGTCTGCAACCAGTTTTTTCAGAGTGGCCAAGCTTTTGTCCGAGACGGGCCAGTCCGGTGCACCGCCGCTGTTAGAAGTCTCAATGGTGACCGCGCGCCAGTTGGAGGGACGATGCCCGTTGGTCCAGGCAACATCGCATTCACGAACAAACTGACCGACTTGGTCATCACATACGCCATAGTGCGAGGAACCATTACGATTAGGGTTCTGCCACAGGCGACCAAGGGATTCAATCGTCATATTACCTGCGCAGTGATGGATCGTGATTTCGGTGATTCGGCAGCCCTCCGATGCCCGGTTTTTGTTGTAGTTGCTCTCGTCTGCCGGGATGAATTTGGTTACGAGCGGCGAATCCCCCTTAGACGGCTCTTCCCCACCGGAACCTTCCTCCTCGCTGGTGCAGAGTTTCCAGATATGGGCATCCTCGCTGCGGACGCTTTTCCAGCGCACATCGGCATTGTTGTAGTTGCCGACAGGCGTCAGGTAAAGCCCCGGATGCTTGATCAATGTAATCTTGTACAGGCTGTTGGCCTGATCGACTGTAATCAGATCAATCAGGGAATCTGCATAGTTGCTGGCGTTGGGGTGGTACCCGCCAACCGGGTAGAGATCGCAGTTCCCCTCGGCCGTCATGCTGCTGCCATAGCCATAGATATTCAGGCCATAGTCCTCGTTCAGCGCACTGCGGATGGTGCAGCCTACAATGTGTTCACCGGCATCGTGTGCCGGCATCAGCCGAAACAAATGGTCTTTGTTCACCCCAGTGCCGGTGGGCTTATAGATGCTGATGTTCTGGTTCCGTGCAATGCCGCCGGAGCCTTCCCGGTTCAGATAGAGGTTGGAAGTCCCCCCGTGCGACTGGATGTAATAGTAATTTCCAAGTGTGTAAGCCATTGCTGTGCCTCCTTATCTTTGTGTGCTTTGTCGTTGAGCGCTCAAAGGGTAAAGAGGAACTTGGACAGAAAATGTAAACTACGGTTTGCTGTTGTACTGATTTTTATTGCTTTATTCCCGGGAATAGTTGAAAGAGGCCCGGACATCCCCTTCAAGAAAGCGGATTTTCGAAAAGTACGCTCTTCTGGAGGCATACAAAATGTTTTCGCCCCGAAATTGTTTGATAATATTTTCATATAAGGAGAAATTTTTATGAAACCGCAAAGAAAAAAGAAAGCCCTTGCTTCGTTGCTGTGCATGATGATCTTGGCTGGATGTTCGCACACAGATGGCTCCTCAATGCAATCCAGTCGAACGCCAGATTCATCAAAAAGCATGGCGATTTATACTCCTGGTACCGCCAGTTTCGCTTCCTCTGCTGACACTCCTTTATCTGCTGCGGCAACGCCTTCCGTGCAGCCAGCGCAAGATGCTGCGCAGAACATTGTTTATAAAAAAGGCTCTATCGGCCCTGGCGATGGAGACCATCTGGAAATCCCCGCCGGTCTGGACGAGGATGAGATTGCGAAATTTGTGAATTACCTCACCATTGCAATCGTTGCGCCACTCTCCAACGTGAACGAAATGGATGCGGATACCGCGTTTCGATTCAGCAGGTGCATGCTTGAATTTTACTATGAAACCCATCCTGAAAGTTGTGCTCGGACGGTTGAAATCGTACCTGGTTCAGGAGACAACTACAATATTATCCCGGCATCGGATTTTCTCGCGTTTATATTAACGCATTTTGGAATTGATGATATTGCTTTCTTTCAAAAATCCATTCCAGATAATGACAGAATCGTTAAGTTTCAAATGGAGGAAGGGAACATCCTTTTGATTCCGTCATTAGAAGCCATCTCCAGTGATTTCAAAACAGGTTTTTTTACGGTGGAAAATGGGACCCTGTATCTTCAAGCGGAATCAGCCGATTTGGGAATCCTTACATATTGCTTCGACATTTCAAACGGTCTGGAGAATTATCGACTGACTTGGGTGCAGTAATCCCCTCGTAACGTGCATATACTCTAAAACACACCCGGCATTGAAGGAAACTTTCAAGGTGCTCCTTGAAGTTCTCTTCAATGCCGGGATTCCTTGGTGGAGTTAGTTTAGGACGGTTGCAATGTTAGGGATTCGGCTGATTGATTTGAGGGAGATAGCTGGCGGGGTTTACCCAGTTCGCGTGCTCATACCGATTTCCGGCAGAGTCGTTGTCCAGAACATACTTGTCAGAACACTGCATCGCAAAGTGAAGGTGTTCGCCTTTGGCATAGCCCGTCTGGCCCATATAGCCAATCAACTGACCCGCCCTCACATGAACTTTCTCAGAAATGCCAGGTTCAAAAGACTGTAGGTGTGCATAAATAGCCCGCACATAGGTACTACCATTTACGGCTTTGTTAGGATTTTCGGAGTGCAGAAACAGGCAATTCCCGAGTGAATCATTACCTTCTGCGCTGAGATCGTGGTAAGGGTAGTCCATCCTTCGCGCGATTACGCCGTCACACCAAGCATAAACCTTTGTGCCGGCACTGTTTACAAGGTCAACAGCATTATGCGCCACGCCCCTTGAATCAATATCGCCGTACCGATACCCATAATGGGTGTATTTGCACGGCAGGCAAATGCCGGATCCGGTTCCACCACCAGACTCATACTCAATGAGTTTCCACTGCTGCCGGGTGGATCCACTGTTCAGAATGTTCCATGTCACAAGGCCGCCACTGGACGTAGAACCAGCAGTCAGGTACAGATTATTATCGGAATTGTTCCGATAGTTCTGAATGCGGTAGACGCTGTTCCCCGCATCAATGGTGCGGAAGTTAATCTTAGAGTCTTCAAGATTATCCGCCCAAGTGTGGATATCGCAGTTGCCCGTAGAAAGGTAGATGTTCAGGGCATAGTTCTCATTCAGCAGGCTTTTGATGCGGGCATAGCCGTTGCCAACCTCAACACGCCAGAGCTGGTCGCCAATAGTCTCCCTGGTGTACAGGAAAACATCGCGGTTCTGAGACACCTGGCTGGAACCCCGAACGCTCAGCGCAACCCCTGTGTTGTTAACCGGGCAAATCCAATAAATGTGACCGTTTTGATAAGGCATATTCATTCTCCTTTTTCTTTTTGTGCTTCGTCAAGCACATTTCGAACGTTCTGCCTTATAAAGAGTAAACACAGAATATATTGTAAACATTTAATTCAATTTTTTCAGCCTGAAAACAAGGGGATTTATTTTTCTCGTATTGTATTCATCACAGGAATAATGGGGTTGAATCAAGCATAGGGTTAACTCTCATGTTATCCTTCACCACTTCAAAGTGCAAATGGTTTCCGGCACTGTCCCCTGTGCTGCCTACATACCCGATCACCTGCCCTGTCGTCACCGTTTCGCCCGCGCTCACGGCAGTGGAAACCATGTGTGCATAGCGTGTGGAAAGGCCCGCTCCGCTGTCCAGCAGCACCTGATTGCCATAACTGTCATTCCAGCCGGAGATCAGCACGGTACCGCTGTGGGCGGCGAGAATGGGCGTACCCTCCGGCGCGGGGATGTCGATGCCCTTGTGCGGCTGGCCGGAGATCGCGTCCGGCTCTCCGAACCCGCAGGAAATGGTGGTATACCCCGGCAGCGGCCATTGCAGGGAACCCGCGGCCGCACCGCCGCCCGGCAGGATGCCTCCCGGCGCGACGCCGCACAAAGCCAGCAGCATTGGGCGCATCTCATCTGAAAGAAGCTGGTGCAGAATGTCTCGTTGATCGGCAGTAAAGAGGTGGTTGTCGGCCATCTCATCGGTGGTTTTGCCGTTGACAGAAATATGCAGGATGTACCAGTACCGCGGCCCGGGGGCGGCTTCTTCGCCGCCCTCGGTTTCGTCTGTTTCGTCATTTTCCTCCGTTTCGTCCTCTGCTGGTTCTTCCGGCTCGATTTCAACGGCCTCCACCTCGCTGGTGATCTCGTGCATCTCCCAAAAGGTGTTTTGGATGCGCTGCGCATTGGCTGTGTCGATCACAATCACATTGCCGTCCTCACCGAGATTGGCCTGCACCGCAAACACCGCCAGCACCTCTGGCCAATAGCTTTGCCATGTGCGGCCAGCTTCGTAGTGATATTGGATGTCCACCTCATCGCATTCCGGGTGCGCCGCCACAATGTCGTTGATGGCCTGCGCAAAGTCCGCGTTGACATCCTGCACAATGCTGGCAATGGGTATGGCGTTCGGGTCGCCTGTTTCGTCCGCAAACAGGATGCCCATCGGTGAGCCGATGATCGCCGCGGCCGCGCCGGCCACCGTTACGAGCAGCAGGACGATGCCGCCCGCACCGGCAAATGCCAGTAGAGAGCGCACCGCCGCGCGGGCAGTTTTTGCAACCGCCGCCGCTAACCGGCCCAAGGCGCGGCCAACGGCCTTTTGCGGTTGGGGGCGCATGGCTGAAATGCTGCGCGGGCAGGGCGAGGGAATACGCAGCTTGGGAATTCCCGATGTGGCTGCCTGCCCGCCCAGCTTCTGCCGGGCCGCATGCTGCATGAACAACCGCCGCTTACCGGTTTGCTGCCAATGCCGGAGCCGGGGCGGCAGGTCATGCTGCGCCGCCCCGGCCCCTTTGTACAGGGCCTCCTTTTCAGCCTGTTTTGTGGCTGCCCTTTGTGCAAATAACTGACGGCGAATCCGGCCTTTGCGCTGGGCTGGGGCTGGAATTTCTACCCCATTGCCGGCTGAGTGCGGGGCGGCGGTGCCCGGCACTGGTGGTGGGATTTCCTTTATACCGTTTTTTGCGGCGGGCAGATTTTTCGCTTGCAGGATGTTCTCACGCGCTGTTTTTCCGCGCAGATAGGCTGCCCGCGCCGTATGGGCCGAAATATCTGCCGCAAGCAAGGTGGAATGGACCGTTCCATCTTTCATGTGCTCGGCGGCGTCCTGCTCTGGCCTGTTGTCTGCTTTATTGCCCGTCGGTTCCGCCTCACGCGCAGCGCACTCAATGCCTGCCGATAAATGTGCCAACCCCCGCCCTATGGTGTGCTTTCGGATACTTTCCCGCTGCTCGTTCATCCCTCCATCGCCTCCTCATACTCATCAAAGGAAAGCTGGCCCGGCAATACGCCGTCCTCCATCCACCAATGAAAAACCTTAACGCCTGTCGCGCCGCAGCGCCAGCCCTTGTCAAGTTTCCCGCGCTGCCGCCGCTCCTCCAGCATCCGCTCAAACGAATGGAGATACATCCTTTCATAAGCAGGCCAGCGGGCAAATTCCCGGTATCGTTTTTTACCCGCCATCGGACAGCCCACACAGCCAACACGAGAAAAGCCCTCGGCATAGAGCGGATTCAACGGGATCTTCTCAGACAACAAAAAATCCCACACATCGCTGTCCGTCCAGTCGATGATGGGATTGCATACGCGCTTTGCCTGCAAGGTGCAATGCTCAAACAGGCGGCGCTTATCGTCGTTGTCATTATTTAAGATGATGCGTTTGGCCGGGTCTGCCGCGCCCTTTTCAAAGATACCCCGGCTGTCACGCCGCCGCACGCTTTCTGCCCAGCGCACGCCTGTTGCGATAAACCTCCCCTGCCCGCCACGCTCCTTGAGAACAGAGCAGCAATATCGCATGGAACGGGTTGGAGGTATCAGCTTTTGGGGGATCAAAGCCCACATGGACGTGCGCTTTCCTTTATAATAAGGATGGTTGATTTTGCAGGGAATGCCCAGCGCTTCCAGCCGGGCAAACTCGCGCCGGATAAAGTAGATCGTTTCGGGCGCGTCTGCCGTGGTTAAGTTGTGCTCAACTTCAAACGAGATACCCGCCCGCCTTGCCAACTCCACACATACGCTGCTGTCCTTGCCGCCGCTGTCTGTAATAATCAGGGGCTTTTTGTATTGGTACAGGCTCATTTCGGACGCTTCGCGCAGCCGCTGGATCGCCAGTTGCTCCTTATCGCTCATAGTAACTATCCCGCTCTACGGATTGACGCTGCATTTGTTCCTGCTCCCGGCAGTATTCCGGGTAGCGCAGCCGGATGCCCTCCAACATATATGGCGCGAAGCCGCAGGCAAAGAGGTCATAGGGCGCGGCGTCCTGCTCATGCCCCGGCTCGGTGTACCCATTCCAAAGGTTAAACGCCATCAGGCAAAGCCGATGCGTCCCGCTGGTCTGCCAGCCCTCATGCAGGGCTTCAGGCCGGATGCAGTCCTCCTCAAAATCGAACAGGCGGCTTATCATCTTCCGGGTATCATCGCTGACGCCCAGCAGATAGAACAGGGCTTTATGGTAGCTGTCCTCCCGCACACGCGCCATGCTCTTTTCGTAAAAGGCGCGGTGCTGGTCGGATGTGAAAATCAGCTTTTTCATTTCGGTTCCTTTCAAAAAAATGCGCCCGGTGCAGTCCTTTGAGAAACTGTACCGGGCGTTGCCTGTTTACGGCTTATCCGCCATCTCACCGGGCTTTGTGGTAAGCAGGCGGTAGGTTTGGGTGTTTTTCGGATACTCGTTTTCAAATGGGATGAGCGAGTTTCCCAGCTTGAGGATGCCCTGCCCCGGTCTTGCAAGCAGCAGGTAATTCCGCTGCGGCTCGGAAAGACCGTACAATTCCGCCACGCTGTCGATGTCCTTGGTCTGCCGCAGCAGCACCACAAACTCGCTGTTGGCCAACATCGCGTAGGCCGTGTCGTTGCAAAGGCAGTCCTGCACATTCTGCGTAATGCCGGTCGCGTAGGCGTTGTACTTGCGAAATCGCTTCCATGAAGTATAAAGGAAATGGGCGCTCAGTTCGTTGCGCAGCAGCAGGTACACCTCGTCAAAGTAGACCCAGGTCGCCGCGTCCGGGTCGCTGCGGTCGCCCTGCATCACCTGCGTGTTGATGAACTCCAGCATGGACAGCATCGCCACGGGCTTGAGTTGGTCGCCCAAACTCTGGATGTTAAAGCAGATGAGCCGGTTCGACATATCCACATTGGTCGGCTGGGCGAACATGTTGAGACTGCCGTTTGCGAAGATCTCCAGCGCCAGCGCGATCTCCTTGGTTCGCTCACTGTCTTGCGCGTTGAGATCGCGCCACAAATCCGTCAGAGTCGGGCAAGCCCCCTGATACCGCCGCTTCACAAACGGCTGATAAATGCGCTTCAGGCTCCGGTCGATCAGGCTCTTGTCCCCCGGTAGCAGGTGCTCCTTGCCCATAATTTGCTCACACAGGGACAGCACAAACTCGGCTTTCGCCGTATGCGGCGGGATCTTCGCTACCGGGTCATACACATAATCCAGCGGGTTAAAGTAGGTGCGGCTGTCCACCGAGATGTCGATCACCAGGCCGTCCAGCGCGCGGGTCTCGGCCCCATACTCATTTTCGGGGTCCACGATCAGGAATTGCGCCAAGGGGAACCGCAGGAATCGCAGGATGATTTCCGCCTTTGCGAACATACTTTTGCCGCCGCCGGATGTGGCAATAATCATGCCGTTGCCGTTCACCAGCAACGAGCGCGAACCAATGATAAGATTGCCGGACATGGCGTTGACGCCATAATAGATGCCACCCGGATGCAAAACCTCCTGCGTGTGGAACGGCACCAGCGCGGCCACGTCCCCGGTGAGCATGGTGCGCATATTCTCAATGCGGCGCAGGCCATAGGGCATCGTTGTATGGAAAGCGTTTTCCTGCTGGAATTTGAGGTCGATAAAGCGGCAGTTGAGATTGACCGCCTGCGTCTTAACGGCATCCATCTCGCGGGCCAGCTCCTCCGGGCTGTCGGCAAAGCAAACCACCAAAAGCAGGGTCAAGAACATCTGCTGGTCGCGGCTTGATACGCCCTCCTGCCAGTCGTTTACAACCTCGTCCTGTGCCTTGACGCGGTAGGGGATGCCGCTCGTAAAATCGAGGTTATCCACGCTCTTGCGGTTAAAGCGCACCTTGTCCGCGTCCACTTTCATCCGCGCGCTGTCGATCTCGTGGGCTGCGTCCTCCGGCTCAATGGGCAGCACATGGATGGAGAGCGCCATCGTTGGGGCTTGACGCAAAAGGCTGGGGATCAGGCTGTCGTCCAGCCGCTGAGGGTACTCCATGATGGAAAGCACTTTAGCGTACCGCCCGCCAAGTTCAATGTGGCTGGGCTTGAAGGTCATGCTGTCCGGGCAGACGGCGTCCTTGAAGCTGTGCCCCAGGCGGCGGCATTCCTCCAGGTCAAATCGGAAGTGCTGCTCCTCGCCCGCGCGGAAAAACCCGTGCAAAACGCGGAGACGCTCGTTGTTATCCGCCTCGCGCACCGTGCAGCCGAGCGCGGACAGCGCGCTGACGAGATGCCCCTGCACCTGACGCAGCCTTTCCCGCGCCTGCTGTATATTCGGTTTATTGGTGGATACGATCAGGAACTTTTGCTGGCGTGTGTTGCCGAGGTCGCGGGCGCGGCTCTCCAACAGCGCGTTATGCTCGGCACGGTAGACATCGCGGGGATCGTTTTTCATAGGTAGGAGGATGTTGCGCCGGAACGCGGCCTCGTCCATCCGCTGGCTGACAATACAAAACTGCGCCCAGCAGTCGGCGGGCAGGCCGGCATACACCGCGCCGTACAGGTTTTGGATCTCCTTTTTGGCTGCGTCCGAGAGCATGGCGTAGTTGACGTCCGACACGCTCCACATCCGGCTGTACACATCCCCGGAGCGCCATACCCCGTCCCGGTAGATGCGGTCGATGGGGATGCTCTGCTGCACCGAATGGGGGACACGCCAGCTGCCCCGCGTGCGGCGGCAATGGTCATATTCACTCAATTTCAAAATCCTTGATTTCCTCCTTTCCCTTTTTGCTGAACGCAACTGAATGGAAAAAGGGCAGCCTGCCGGCCGCCCTTTTTCGCTTTATGCTTTTTTGCATGGTTCGCTCATACTGATTATCGCTTTTCCAGATACGCGGCCCGGCCCGCAGGAACACCGTTTGCCACACCGCGCGCAGGAATCCTTCAAAGTTTAGGCCATCGTAGGTAAAGAATCCCGCCGCCGCGACCGGCGCGGCGCAGACGATGCAGACCCAGCTGACGGTTTCCTGCCCCAGCACACCGCGCAGGGCAAAGTATGAGCCGGCCGCCGCGCCGATGGCAAGGCCCGAGCAGACGAGCTGCCGCAGGGACAGGCCCATGAAAATCTCCTCCTGGTAGGTTCGTATCTCCTTGCTGATCTTGGTTTGCGTATGTTCACCCCCAAACAAAAACGGCAGGGTCATCAAAGCCCTGCCGCAAAAGTGGTTGATCTTCCAATCGTTCAATTTTCTTTTTGCAGATAAAATAGTGCTTTTTGCGTCTCGATTTCTGCCCGCAGCTCCTCCTCAGTCGGCAGGTACAGCTTATACTTGGAAGCAAACAGCTGCTCGTTCCCATGCAGGATCGAATAGCGGGCGATGTCCTCGTCCGTATCGGCACAGAGGATGATTCCAATGGTAGGATTATCGCCTTCGCCGCGCTTTCGCTCATCGTACATCCGCACATACATATCCATCTGCCCCACGTCCTGATGGGTGACCTTGCTGGTTTTCAGGTCTACCAGCACAAAGCATTTGAGGATATAGTTATAGAAAACAAGGTCGATGTAATAATCCTCTTTTTCGGTACGGATGTGCTGCTGCCGCGCCACAAAAGCGTACCCCTTGCCAAGCTCCATCAGAAACTTTTGCAGGTTGGACAGGATGCTGGCCTCAAGTTCTGTCTCGCTAAAAGAGGTGTCCGCCGTCATGCCGAGGAACTCTGCGATCACCGGATTTTTGATGAATTCCAGCTTGTCTGCCTGATAGGGCGCAGTCCGCTCTTTCATTTCCCGCTCGACCGGCTCTTTCACCTGCGATTTCAGAAGTCGGTAATAGTATTGCGAACTGACATTCCGCTGCAGGGTGCGGACGCTCCAGGCCTGTCCTGCGGCTTCTTTTGCGTACCAGTCGCGCGCGGTGCTGTCCTCGACCTGCAAAAGCACCCGGTAATGTGTCCAGGAAAGCATTGATGCAGATTTTGGACTCGCTGAGTCCAAAATCTGTGGGAAGGCTCTATAGAAACGGACAAACTTGTAAAGTGAGCTGTAATCAAAGCCTTTCCCATACTCTGCTGTCAGTTCTTTCGAGAGCTTTTTAATAATTTCCGCTCCATACTCGGCCCGGTTTTCGCCCTTTATCTCCTCCTGCGCGATCCGGCGGCCGAGCAGCCAGTTTCGCTGTACCAGCGCAGCGTTGACCGCCCGATATGCGGCATTTTGCGCAGATTCAATGATACCTCGCAGATCGTGCAGCAGATCATCTGTGCTTGTGGAATCAATGATCCCATCTGGTCGGTCCTTCAAAAGCTGCATCTGTTCGTTTTCCGGCATTGCCATCCCGCCCTTGCTGACAGTTTTTATAGAGACAGTATACCACGATTCAAACCGTGCTTAAAGCCCCATCATCTCATGGATGATCCTGCTGGTAGGTACATATCTCCTTGCTGATCTTGGTTTGCGTATGTTCACCCCCAAACAAAAACGGCAGAGCCGTCAAAGCCCTGCCGCTGATACTTGATTCTTGTTACCTCCCGGAATGCTCGGAAATTTCTTTTTCAATATCCCATGTGCCCCGAATCACACGGTAAATATTTACTCTGCTATTTTCCTGATCCACATGGTAAAACACAAGATATTTTCCGATGACCATCCTGCGATAAAATGGGTTTTCCGGGTACTCCTCATACATTTCCGGCATCTGAGCAAGCCCTTCCAGCTTTTTCTCAATATCCCGCAGCATATTGCCCGCCGTTTGGGGATAAAAGCGTCCAAGATATTCCGCCATTCTGTCCAAATCCTCTGCGGCCAGCGGAAGATAGCGAATCTTATAGCTCATGCTTTTCCCTCAAACGTTTCCAAAGTTCCTCGTGCCCGATCCATTGTGTGGCAGGATCGTTTGCCTGCTGCTCCGCTTCGGCCAGCATCCGCTCGACATACCTTGTATGAAGGTATTCCTCGTAACGGGCGTACTCCTCCATGCTAATCAAAACAGATTCGCCGCGCCCCTGATTTGTGATGATGACCTGGTTGTTCTCCCGCACAAGTCTTGCAATCTCGGCATAGTTGTTGCGCAGATCGCGTGAAGGTCGCACATAGGTTTGCAGCATCCTGAATCCCTCCCGGCTTTTTTCTTATTGTATCACGATATGACTACAATTACAACCCCATCATCTCATGGATGATCCTGTCCGAGCCTTTTACCAGCCCAACCAGCACCAGCATATTGAATGCCACCTCAGCCAGATAGCTCCACACCATGCTGGCAGCCTCGCCGGTCGTGACGCTGGGCGCTGTCACAAAGCCGGAGTAAATCACACACGCAAGCACGATCACCGCGCCCTCCATGCAGACGCCCACATAACTTTTTAAGAACGATACACCTACATTTTGGGTGCTCTCCCCGGCAAAGGATGCCAGCGGCACCGGGGCCAGCGCGGTGTATAGATAGATGTGAAAAAAGCGTCCGTACACCGTGAGGATCAGCACAAACGAAAGCACCGTAATGAGCAGGCTGCCAAGGATGGTCACGAGCCACAACGGGATGCTGGCGAGGAAACCGACATTGCGGATGGCATCCTCGATCTCACCCGGCAGGCTGACCATCGCATGGGAGATGCCGCCCATCCCGGCCGCCGCCTGCAATACAATGCCGTTGCACACCTCAAACAGCTTCAGCATGATTTCCATCCCGTAGGTCACCGCCGCCTTTGCCGCCACAAACCGGACAAGATAGCCAATGGCCGCTTCAGGCCGCTTGAGTTCGTGAAAGTTGGCCGTGTTCTTAAACAGCGACATCGCAAAAAACAGGATGAGCAACCCATAACCCACGGCAAGAAGGCCGCTGTGGATATTCTGCATCACAGCCCAGACCGCGCCGCCCTTGAACGCATCCGGCGGCATTGTGGCCAGCGTCCAAAGTTCGGCCAGCTTTTCGTTCCATGTGGCAAAGGCGTTCAGGATATTTTCCACGATCCAGTTCTGATTCAAATGTTTTCACCTCCCTTGCCGCCGCATGAGGGCACAGCCTCATGCGGCGGTATTCCGGTTCAGGTTTTATCATACGATCATGTCCAGAATGTCCTTGGCAAAGTAGATCACCACGCCGCCAAAAAAGGTCATAAAGCCTTGCGCCCGCTGGCTGGCATCGTGGCCCTTGAGTGCAAGGCCGATCTGCACAATGCCAAAGCCGAGCAGGATCGCGCCGAGGGCCTTGATCGCGCTGAACACAAAGTCAGACAGGTTGTTGATCGCGTCCAGTGGGCCGCCCGCCGTTGCAAAGGCCGGGCAGGCCAGCACAAACGCCATGGCCAGCGACGCCGCCATCGTCAGGTAGGCCCGTTTGATACGCTTCGCCCGCGTGTCCATCGGCACAGGCGGTTCGCTGATCGCAGACTTGGAATGCTTAAATGTTTTGTTCGTCATCTTCATTGATCTCCTCCAATTCGATCCATTCATATTGCTGCAATGTTTCCTCCGGCACCTTGTCCGGCTCCAGCGTTTCGATTTCCGAGGCGGGCAGGCTGGCCGCTGTGCCCATATAGTCATGGGGCATCACATACGGCGCGCTGCCGCCGTCCAGGGTGTAACGGATGTTCGGGTGCCGCAGGATGTCGTACTTTTTGTCGATCACCGGGTCTTCGCTGCTCATCAAGAGCAGAGCGTCCCCGCGCCCGATACGCCGTACCTCGTCCGGCGTCAGCAGTTCACGGCCCGCCGATTGACGGCTCTCGCTGGACGAGCCACGGCTGCCTTTCCCGATGCTCTGCGAGGTCGTGCGCTCGGTCTCCTTGCCCATAATCTTGGATAAATACTCGAACGTTCCAAACTCATTGCCCCCAAGGTAAAGCATGGTGTCGCAGTTTCCCAAAAGCCCCTCCCAATCGTCCTTGAACAGCTTTTTGATCTGCGCGATGTTCTGCAAAATGATGTCGCAGCTGATGTTCCGGCTGCGGCAGACCGAAAGAATGTTCTGAAAATTGTTGGGCAAGGCCACGTTACTGAACTCGTCCATCATCAGGCGAACATGGACAGGCAGCGCGCCGTGGTAGTCCGGGTTTGAATCCGCCAGCCGGAAAAGCTGGTCGAAGATCTGTGTATACAGGATGGTGACAAGAAAGTTATAGGTCTGGTCGTGGTCCGGGATCACACAGAAAATTGCGCGGCGCTCCAGCCCCAGGCTTGTAAGAAAGGTCTCGTCCCGGCCCGTCATCTCGGCAAAGCGCCGCGTGTTGAACATATACAGGTTCGCCGCCGCCGAGATCAGCACCGATTGCAGCGTCTTGGTGCTGCCTAACTTGAACGAGTGGTACTGCAGCACGGCAGGGTGATCCGGCGTTCGGCTCTCCAGCTCCTCAAACAGCAGGTCAAGCGGGTTCGGCCCGGCCTCGCCCTCGGCCAGCTGGCAATGCAGGATCATGTACATCAGTGTGGCAAAGTTCTGTTCCTCCGGCGGGGCCTCGTACATTAAATACAGGAGCATGGCCGAGATCAGCATCATGGTGGAATCGTCCCAGAACTTGTCCCCGCCCGCGGGCGCGTCCGTTGGTTTTGTGTTATGCACCAGCGCGTGCGCCAGCTTGATCGCGTCCTCATCCGTTTCCAGATAGGCCATCGGGTTGTAATGGCCTTTGAAGTGTACAAGGTCTACGACCGTGACGGCGATGCCCATCCGCTCGAACAGGCCGCCGATGCTGCGCAGGATCTCGCCCTTGCTGTCGAGGATGATGTATGAGCAGTTTTCCGCGCATTGCATCAGGTTCGGTTTGACGTAAAACCGTGTCTTGCCCGCGCCGCTGCCGCCGATCACGACCACATTGAGGTTGTGTTTGTGCCGAAAGCTGTCCATGCCCATCTGCACATGGGTGGTAAAGATATAGTTTTCGGACGGCCGCTTGCGGTCGCGGTATTTGCGGTTGAGCGCGAACGCGCTGCCCCAGCGGGCCGTTCCATGTTCCGCGCCGGGATGCCTGTTCCGCTGATCTTCTAAATAGCAGAACACGGCCAGCGGATAACAGATCGCCGCCAGCAGCAGGAATTTCCCGGTGCTTTCGCTCCAGCGCAGCGAAAGGGGAGACGCCATCAGGGCAGAGAGATGGGCGGCGAGGCCCACCAGCCCGCCGCCCATGTCAACTGCCTGTGCCAGTGCCGCCGCAAGCCAGAGGACCGGCAGCATCAGCGCCGCCCAGAGCGCAGCCTCACTATTGCGGCCGGGCCGCTTCACCGCTCATTCCGGACAGACATTTCCACCGGCACCCGGCCACGTTCGGGCGGAAAAACCTCCTTTTCGATCTCGCTGCCGATCTTGCGCGCAAGCTCCCCGATCTCATCCAGCATGGCGCGCTCCTCGTCCTTTGCAAAATGGAGACGCAGGGTTTCCAGCCGCCGCGCCGCACCCTCCGGGACATCCAGCCCAAACCGTCCGCACAGCTCCACGGCGGCGCACTGCCCATAGAGTTTTGCAACCGGGGAAGGCTCCGCCGATTCTTCTGTCAGGGTAACGTGGGCGGTTACGATCTCCGCGGCAAGGGAAGGAAACAACTCCTCCGGTGTGGCCGACGCGCTGATCTGGATTACACCTGCCTGCGGGTCATAACGGACGGGCATTTCCATCTGGTCTATGGCCGTAAGTTGCACCGGCGAAAAGGCCCCCAACACATCCAGCGCGGCTTCCAGCTTTTTCGGCTCGTTTGCGGAAAGACAGGGAAGTTTGCAGGGCCGGGGGCCGTAGGTCTGGGTCAGTTCAAAGACACGCTGCACACGCCAATACCCGTCCTCCCTTCCGATGATCTGAATGCCATGCTCCCCGCGGCCGATGCGCCGCCCCAGACTGGCCCATTCCTCCAGCGATTTCACAGCCCGCGCTTTCGGGTTCTGGTCGAGGATCAGGGCGGCATTGCCGCTCGAATACCGCGAGCCGAGCCGCCCGCGGCCGGCAAGATACTTCGCCAGGTTTTCGCCGCTTGAAAGCGCCTTTGTAATGGCCGCCTGCCGGCGCTCCATAAGCTGTTTGCGCTCGGCCTCTTTTGTCTCGCGCCATTCCTCTTTGGAGATTTCGTTCATTTATCGTGCCTCCCTTTCGGTTCCATTCATTGTCTTTTTCTCATCTGCCATTTCTTTTTCTGCAAAGGATATTGTGCGTTCCGCCTGTTTGGCCGCTTTTTCCCTCATGCGGCTGAGTGCCTCGCGGACAGACGGCTTTTCCGCATTGCCGGTCAGCCGCTGCCCGGCTCGGTCAGAAAGTGCCCGGCCCGTTTCCCTCGCACCAAGCCCGCGCGTCGTCGAGCCGTTTTCGGACGGACGGCGGGCTGGCTCTTTTTTTCGCTCGATCACCTTCCGTTCCGGCACCGGATAGCCCATGCGCTCGAAAATGCGGTTGAGCTTGGACACATCCTCCACGCGGGCAAGAATGTCAATCAGTTCGCCGTTGCTTGATTTATCCCGGATGGCCGAAAACAGCACGCCGTAATGGTTTGCCTGCCGCTTGAACTCGGTCAGGTCGCCCGCCTTGATCTGGAACACCTTTAATTCCTTGCCATCCCGCAGCAGCCGGTTCAGCCGTGTGCGTCCCCGCACTTTGGGATTGTCCTTTGCCAAGGCCAGCGCGATGGCTGCCAAGTTCTTTGCTCCCAGCGCGCTCAGTTTGACCGCTGCTTCGGTGATCTGGATGCCCTCGCGCACCATCTGGTCGGCCGCTTCACCGCCGTTGTTCATCTTGCATACCCCCTTTGCTTTTTCTGATCTGTTTGCTGCCGTTCCTGCCGTTCTGCGCACTCGGCCTCAGCCAGTTGCCGGCGCAGCCGCGCCGCGTCCTCCGCGATCCAGCCGCAAATCATCACCTCCCTGCGGCGGGCGCGGATTTCTGCGGACAGCGCGGCGATCTCGGCCGACAGCGCAGTTGCTTTGTCATCATCCCTGTCCTTTTGGGCAACACCTCTTTTTCGGTAAAGGCTCCTGCGCTGGGCGGCAAGCGCGTTCTGCCCGGATTTGGCCGCCGCTCTTGCCGCATCCAAATCCTCCTGCGTCTGGATGCGGTGTTCCCATACATACTTGAATTGCGCCGTGTAGCGATTGAACTTCTGGAAGTCCTCGCGGAGCAAAAAGCAGCAGCGGCGCGAGGTGCGCCGCTGCCGTGTTTTGCCCAGCAGATAGACATATCGGTAATAGAGGGCCATAAAGCCGGTATATTTTTTGCGGGAGAGGAGGGGGAATGCACCGCACAGACGCACCCTGCGGTACCGGCGAACCTGTGGAATATGCCGCTCATGATCTGGTTGTTTGGGCCTTTCAGCGGGCAGAGCCTTAGCTGCTGACGATGACCTTTGTGTTGGCATGGCCTCCACCGCTGCGCCCGGCAATGTCACCTCCTCGCCCCGTGCGCGGCGCGCCAGCAGCCCGCGGATGGATGCCTCGTCGTACCCCTCGCCCAGCGATTTCAGCCGGATGTTCCGGCTGCCGCTCTTGTGGCGCAGGGTGGCATATTTGATGCTGTGCCCATACTTGACGGTATAGCCCATCTGCCGCAGCCCCGCCACAAAGGTTTCCCAGCTTATCGCGCGCACCAGCGCCTTGTCCACATCCGCGCGGATCATGGCGCGGACGGTCGGCTTGCCCTCTTTTTCGGCCTGGCACTCCGCGTATGCTTTGCCTTTGCGTTTGGGTATGATGATGGACAGTCCGTGCTCCCGGCAGATTTGATCGGATACCGCGCGGATGCCTTCATAGTAGCCCTTGAAATCATCCCGAAACATCCTGCCATCCACAAAGGAAACGGAATTGAAAACGATGTGGTTATGAAGTGCCTGCGTATTGAGATGGGTGCTGACCGTAACCTCATATCGTTCGGAAAAAGCACGGCGCGCAAACTCGCAGCCGATTTCATGCGCCTGCTGCGGCCTCACCTCGCCGGGCGTAAAGGATTGGATGACATGATAACCCAACACACGGATATGCTCGGAATCTGCTTTGTCCCACAATTTTTTTGTCTCCTGCATTGCCTCAAATGCAGTGGCGGGGTCGCAGTTAAAGCCGGTCACGAAAAATTGATATTCTGTCTTATCTGCGTTTTGCGCATAGGCCAGTGCGTTTTGCAGATCCTTTCCTATTTCTGTCTTTTGGGGATTTGAAGTGTAATCCAGACAGCGCCAAAGATGGTTTCGCACAACGATAATTTTCGTGTATGCCATGCTCTACCTTGCCTGTTCTCGTACCAACCGCCAAATCTGTGCCATCTGAACTGAAAGGTATTCAATCTGCTCACGGCTCAGATAACCCTTGCAGTTGGCCAGATGCACGGCCTGATTGATGTTGCTTCCGACCGCAGCAATTTCTCGCGCAAGGTCTTTGTAGCTGTCGGGCGGGCGCGGCCTGACCTCGCAGCCTTCGATCAGGCGGCGGATCAGTGGGCTGACTTTCAAACCCGCTGCATCCGCTTTTTCGCGCAGGGCAGCATACTCGCTTTCGGTCAAACGGATGATGACCTGCTTATTTCTTTTGAGCATCTTCCTCCCTCTTTTTGATGGATGATGTGCGCTGAGGCGCGCGGGGGTATTAGGGGCAAAAGCCCCTAACAAGCGGACATTGGATAGCGTTCCGTAGGAATGCTATCATAATGTCATGCTTGCTTGTACTGTGCACAGCACAGTACAACCGGACGGGCTGAAATGTTCCGGCGCGGTGCTGCCCATTTGGCAGATGTGACCTTTTTTATGTTGCGGCCTGCCAGTTTGGGCAAACAAAAACGGCCATCCAAACGGACAGCCGTCAATGCGCCAATAGATTGTTATCGTTCTTGCCCTTTTTTCCTTTCACCTTTTTGTGCGGTGTTTTGCTGCTCCTGCCTTTTTCGCAGCAATTCGAGCAGGGAATCTGTATCCTGCCGCTGCATGCTGTCAACGATTGCATCCACATTTGACGCCGTTGGGGCGTCCAGGCCGCTTTCTTCCAGTTGGAGCAAAAAGTCTTTTGCCTCAAGTTCTTGATGCTGGATTTCCTCATACAGTGTTTCATACCGTTCCCCATCCATCACATCCCGGATAAATTTCTGAGATGCTGGGGGAACTGCCGACCAATCCCCATACAGGTCCGATACCGCTTTTTGGATCTGCGCCATTGCAATAGGCTCATTGCCCTTTTTGTGGGCGGCGAGTATCCCCAAAATGTCGGACAAATCGTTTTTATACCGCCTGCCTGAACGCAGTTTCATGGCAATCAAATACTCGGCTGAAATGGTACGGATCGTCAGGACATTGGCGTAGGTCTTATAGTATCGGGAAAACTCGATGAGTTTCGGCGTGTACGAATCAGTATTCTTAAAGTCCGCGTTCAGCCAGCCATTTGGCAGGCTAAAACGGTCCCCAACCTCGTTGATCGCGTCCTTCATGCAGGAGGCTGCATGAATCAGCGCGTCAATATCTGTTGTCATCTCCCGAAAACCATAATTGACCAGAACCGAAGCGCCTCCCACCAAAACCATCTCCGCGGGCATCTTTTTCCCGATCTGTTTCCGGTAGGCTTTTGCAACCTCTCTCAAATAGTTATCAATGGCCTGTTTGGTAAATTCAGTCCGGTGCTCAGATAACATCCCGCACCTCCGCCTCTACAATATTGAACCGCAGGAACTCCGGGATGGCAGCTTTCACAGCTTCCTCCCGTGCAAAATCATCCCTGGACGCCGCGCACAGCGCGTTGATCCCCGCCGGGTACAGCCGCTCTTTTAATCTGCATTTGCGCAGGTCATCATAATCGCGGCAAAGCGGGATGCTGTTCTCACGGCTGATATAATCAAGCATGGCTAAAAGATACAGGCTTTCCGGGTACCATTTCCGGTTGTAATAGGTGCGGATCTCCCCGCGTTCCAGCACATCCGCAGCAAATGCAAGGTCACCCATTTCCTTGACCCTATGGCAGACCGAGCTTTTGAAATTTTCAAAGCTGCTGCGCTTGACAAGATAGGGCGTGAGCAGTTCCTCCATCGACATATCCAGCGCACGGGCGATTTGGTAGACAGTTTGGGCACTGCATTTTTGAAGCTGGGCTTTTTCGTTGCACAGGTCATTGACCGTGGCATAGGGAAGGCCGCTTGTTTTTGCCAACCGATAGATGGATATATTTTTCTCTTTCAGCATTTCACGGAGCATCTGCATCCCTCTCTTTCGCCTTTATATTATACCGCCATACCGGTATAGTGTCAAATCGTGCGCCGCCCAGGAACGATTGATTCCAGAACAAGCGGGTTTCAGCTGTCCTTATGATTCTCTTACTGCAACAACGAGATACCGCGCATCCGGCCACGAATACGAACAGGTGATAAGGACGAGCAGGCGGCTGTCTGCGGCAACAGGCACATCAGCTTTTACACTGGCGCTGTCCAGCAGGCTTTGGGCAAAAGCCAGAAAATCCATGTCATCCGCAAAGTACGTGCGATTGAACGGCACGCGGCTGACATCCGTTTCAAGGGCAGCCACAACCCGATATTCCGAGATGCCGTCCGATGTTTGCAGCCGGATCGCGGGATGGGCTTTGAAGTATCGCTCTTGGAGATAGCGCGGCAGGCAGGCGAACATCGATTCATCGGTCATGTTGTGCCCATACACGATCAAATTCCGGCCATCAAGCGAGCAGTCGGATTGAAGGAACAGGCTGCCCGCCGTGCGGTATTCTCCCCGGTAATTACGTCGGAGGTAATACTCCGGGTCTGTTTGACTGCTTTGCAGGATGGGATAGTCCACCACGGTGCCGGGAATGGTAAGCCAAGCCTTTACATCCGGGTATTGGGCTTGCAGGGCGGTGAGGTTTAGCGCCGGCGATTCTTTTTCAGCGCCGGGTGCAGAAAGGGCCCCGGAGTTGCCTCCGGGGCCGTTCTGTACAAATTCATTTTTCAGGGCTGCTGCTTCATACCGGGCAAGACTGGGCCTGAAAAGAAATAACCAGCCCAGCGCCAGCAAACAGATGCAGGCCATTCCAATCAAAACGCCCTTGGCAAATGAACGGATCATTCGTCCTCCATCTGCTCTGCCGCCGCTTTTTCCTCTTCGGCGGTTCCGCGCCAGAGATAGACTGCGATACCAATGGCCGATACCAGCAGGCCAAGGATCAGCACAGCGGGCAGCCAAGGCAAATCGCCAGTTTGAGGGATAGGCAATGCAGGCGCAGGGGAGGGGGTGGGCTGGGGCTGCTCCGGCTCATGGGGTCCATGAGGCTGTTCAGGCGCAGGCGCGTCCCGCATCACGACAATGCCATCTGCTGCCAGTTCCCAATGATCGAATACAAACCAATCCTTGCCAGTGCAGATATAAGTGTCCACCTCATTCAGCAGGCTGCCATCCTTGTCCTCGCGCTGAACCAGCTTGAACCGGATGCTTTCGGCAACAGCAAAGCCGTTGGGGGCGGTCTGCTCCACAAGGGTGTACACCTCGTCTGTATGCAGGCCGGTGATCCGCTGTGGTTCGGTGCCGCTGACCCATTCGCGCACAACCTCGCCGTTCTTATCGAGGATACGCAGAGCCGCGCCCGGCAGTTCCTCACTGCCGGTCAGCTGGCGTTTGCTCACCCACATCTCGGTTGGGGTGTTGGCACAGGTGTTGTCCAAGATCATTTCAGCCTGACCATCATAGACAAAGGTTACCGGCATCGGCTCACTGTCGAGGTAATAGCCAGCGGGTGCGGAAACCTCAACGGCATAGTAATTGCCGCTGTTGGTGCTGGCATTCTTTTCCTCGCTGATCCCATAGTTCTCTCCGCGAATGGGAACATCTGTCTCGAAGTAAGTGTAGCCGTCCTCGCTGGTTTCGGGGCTGGTGGCGATCAGGCTGCCAGCGGACAAAAGCAAGTTCCCATGGGCATCATAAATGTCATCCGCAGTGTACAGGGCAAACACGGCCCCGGCCAGATATGCGCCGGTTTCCTTGTCGATCTTGTACACACCGACCTTTGCTTTCTCGCGGTCGTTTTCAAATAATAGCTTTTGAGCCTCGGTCTGCTCACTGCCGGCGTCCTTGACATTGATCACCTTATAAGAGGTCTCAACACCCTTGCCGTCCGCATAGTTCACAATGGTTTGGGCCAGCACCAAATCGCTGGCCTGGTTCTCCCAGCCAAAGGACACGGTATAGTTGTCGCTGGTCAGTGTGTAGCCGTATGGGGCCTGCAGTTCGCGCACATCATAGCTGCCCAGCGGGAGAGTGACGGTCACCTCGCCCTTGTTTCCATCGTGGATCACAGAGAGGAAGTCATAGGTTGCCGCTGTGCGCGTCGGCGCAAACTCGGTCTTGTCGATCTGCCCGTCCGCGCCGGTGGTCACGGTGGCTACAAGGTCGCCGTCCGCATACCAGAGGGTACGGCTGCCGCTGTCACCTACCTGATGATCGCCAGTAAAGATGTCGCCATGCGCGCGGATCTCGTAGACCGCCCCGGCCAGCGGCGCGTTTTCATAGACAAACTGGCCGTTCTCAAAACCAACCAGAACCTCGCCCTCTTTGCGAATCGTCAGCTGGCCCAGTGTCTCGCGGTTGACATACCGCTCAGTAACGATATAGTCATCCATGCTGTCGGCGCTCGACCCGATCACCTCATAGATGCGCTCGGACGTGATCTCAAAATCGACATAGTAACTGGTATCATTGTAGAAACCATCCGGCCCCTGCGCTTCGATCACGCGATAGCGGCCCAACGGCAGCTTTTCGGGCGTTTTCAGCAGGCCGTCTGCATCCGTATAGAACACGCTGGTTTTGGCGGTTGCGTTTCCGCTGGCCGGGTCGTTCATCTGAACGATCTCCATACTCCCGTCATCTTTGATGTAGAAGATGGAAAACGCAGTCTTTGCCAGTTTGACCGCTTCGCCGGTTTCAGCGTCCACCTTGATGAGCTGCAAATACCCCTCCAGTTCCTCGTCCAGAATATTGTAGGCCATGTAGCTGCCGCTCGGCGTGGCAACACTGCCCTGAGGGGTACAGAACACGCTCTGCGGGGCATGGGCATCGACCGTGACCATAAAGGGCGCGGCCTGGAACACATCTTTGGGGACTGTGGTTTCAACAACGATGTACTGCCCGAAAGCAAGGCCATCTACGCGCAGGATGCCCTCGCTGTTGGTGAACACCTCGCTCAGCCGATACTCATTGGGCTTACCGGTGGGCTGCCAGCCCATGCCGCTGCCGTTGGCGTTATCCACGCTGGCTGTCAAGCTGCGGTTGTAGCCGTCCACGGTCGCCTGACTGCCCTCATACATGGTGGCAATGGCCTGGGCCTCACCGCTGAAATCGTACTTGGGCGTGTCTTGATCATAACCGTTCGCACGGTAGGTATCCAGAATGCTCTGGATTTGATAGGTGCCATCCGGGTTCCGGGTGAACTGATCAGTTCGGCTCAGGTCAGAAATGCGGTATATGGTAAAGCCTGCACCGTCCAGCTTGACCGCAGGCCCCGGCTGGCCGGTGGTCGATACCAATTTATTGACGCTGAAGCCGGATTTCAACACCTCGTCCTCGCTCTGCATTTCCTCGCGCACTACAAGCCCGGATTCGCTGCCGTAATGGAGTGTGACATAATGGTTGACCTCGTCACAGAGATAGCCAGCGGCAAATGAAAGATAATAGCCGTCAAAGGTGCGGGTGCCATCCAATGCCCGGCCCTCGGCCACGGCGGAGTAGCGGTTGCGATACACATAGTCTGTGTACTCGCCCGCACCGTTGACCTCCAAAAGACGCGTATTGCCGTTCGGCTGGAGCTGACGGTTCAGCAGGGGGTAGGAAGCATCCAACACGATCTGGCCATTGGCATCCAGCGGCAGGACAAGACCGGTCGCGCGCTCGACCAGATAATACCTGCCGAGATAGAGATTGGCAAACGCCAGTTTCCCATCCTCAATGGCCGCGCTGGCGACAAGGTGATCCTTTTTCAGCACAGGGAGATGGTCGCTCTGCCAGCCGCCGTTGGTAAGTACGGTCGTATGCCAAAGGGGAATGCCGTTTTCATCGGTGATTTTGGCATAGTCCACCACGCCGGTCACGCCGTCCGGGTGGTGGATGTCCTCGGCGGCATAAAGGTCATACACCGCGCCCTCCAGCGTCGAATTTCCGTTGCTGCCGGCCGCGAGGTGCCGCATGGCGTCGAGGTCAACTTTGGAGAGGACGATCTCGCCCAAAACACGGTCGTTGAGGAATGTCCCATCGACCGGCTGTACGGTGCGCCCATCCTCGTTGGCAGCAAGCCCACTCTTGTCGGTGGTGTAGGTTTTGCTGGCGGGCAGAGGCTCCCCGCTGATCGTTACTGTGACAAGACCGTTGCCGGTATCCAGCAGGACGCCGCCCTCATCGGCAATGCCGATGTCGGCATTGTAGTCCGCGTTTCCCAGCCAAATTATTGAGCCATCATTGGCCTTGGTAATCTCAATGGCATAAGCGCGTTTGCCTTTGGGCGAACCGGCCGTACCCGGTTTGGAAATGTCCGTCCAGTCGCCGTAGTAGCCGGTGGGCGCAGCAGTTTCCACGATGACGAATTTGCCCTCATTGCGCTGTGTGTAGTATATGGTGCTGCGCGCGGGATCGGAGGTGGCATAGCTGCTGTGGTTGATGACAGCATAGGTGCCGTTGCTCTGACGCTCCACGGCATATTGGTTGTAGCCTCCAAACGGGATATACCGCTGCAGCGTGGTATCCCATTCGAACACAGCAAAGGCAGTGTCCGCAGCGATTCGGCTGCCGGTTTCACTGTCCACCTTATTGATTTTGATCTGTAAAGACCATTCATCGTTGAGCATGGGATAGTCCTGGCTGGTATTCGCGGGAACCGCGATGATCTGACTGCTGCCGAGGCTGCCGGTGACCATTCCAAAACCATACGGAACGCCGGTTTCTTCATAGCGGAATTGCAGGCTGGAAAGCTGGATTTTGGCTGCCGCAATGGCAGAATCCACCATCCGCTGGGCCTCGGCCCGCAGCTGCGCCTCCGCATCCCTCCTGGCGCTGTCGGCCTCGCTGTCGGCCTCCTCTTGGCTGCTGCAAGGCCCGACCGAGCCGCTGCGGGTACCGCTGGTCTTGGCCACGGAGTAATGCAAACTCCATGCCGCAGTTCCGTCACCGCCGTTCTGGTGGTATGCATCATCCATTGTGTGCCCGCCGGTCACCACGACCTGCCTGCTGGCCGGGGTGATTGCCCAACTGCCGCCGTCAATGGTGCCGGATGTGACCAGCGGCTCAATCTCGATGATCGCGCCGTCTATCTTTTCGCCGGTCTCCAACTGCTGCTTATCCGTATTGACTTTGTACGAGAAATCAAAGCTGCCTGAAACTGTCTGCGCCGGGGCATCCCAACTGGCATAGAATTTGGGCGTCACATCCGGCTCCTCGCTGCCGTCCGTGGTGGGGCCGATCACAGCCACGCTCTGCCAGCCCCCGATGGGTGGGGTAAAAATATAGCAGTAATAATCCTCGGCCGTGGCGTAAGTGGATGCACCGCCTGCAGCTTGGTCGTGGCCAGCCTGCCATACCTTGGCCGCAATGCTATCCGGGTAATTTTCCATGATCCACTGCTGGGCCTCGTCATAGGCGGGGGCGGCCGCAAACGCAGCCGCATTGCCGCCCCTGAGAGACATCTGCCCGAGGCCGCCCCAGATCTCCACCTGATTGCGGTAATGGTCGCCAGGGGTGTACTGGCTGCCCTCCACAATGGAAGTGTGGCTGTAAGAATAGGTCGGGCAACCGTTCGGCTTACCATTCAAGCCGTGATCGCAACAGTAGGCTGGAGATCCGTTAAACCAGATCAGCCATGTGCCGTTGATTTTTTCGGCCTTCGTGATCTTACCTGTAGTAGTAGAAGGCGTGGGCCGCTCGGCGTAGGTGGCGCTGCCAGCACCATACAGTGCAGGACCTGCGGTGGCTGTACTGTCCAGATGGACGGTGAGATTCTTTTTATGCACGATGCCATCCGGGGCCTCATATACAAATTGCACAGTAAAGTCCCCACTGGCTCGGACGAAAAAGCCGGAGGCAACGGCCGAGGATTCCTCATACACACAGTTCAAAACGCCTGCCGCTTCTTCCGCGCTGGCCGGTTCTCCGCTGCCGTCCTGACTGAGCAAGGTCACGCCGTCCGGCAGGATGGTCGTAGACGAGCTGCCGCTGGCGGGGTATTCCACCTGAGTCAAGATGGGGATGATCGCATAATCCTCGCCCTCCAGCAAGGGCACCGTAATGTTGGCGCTGTCGCTATTCAGCGCAGCTGCATCCAGATAGCCGCCGCTCATGGTATCCGAAAAGTCCCATTCCCCAATGCCGATTTTGGTCTCGCCAACAGCCACCGGCAGCCCATAACGGCCCATATAGTAATCGGTGGGCGCATCCGGCAGGTCGCCGTACAGGATACTGGCGATTTCATCCTTGTCCGGCTCGGTGGGCGGTTCGTCACCACCCTCTGTTCCGGGATCTGTCGGCTCATCCGGCTTGGCAGGCTCTGCAGGTGCAGTGGGATTATCCATTTTTTCATGCATTGCCACCACGATGGACATCAAGGACAGGTAGGCCGCCTGTACTTCCTCGGCATCCTGTTCGGCCTCGGGAATCGCGTAGTATAAATCCTCGGCGGCGTAAAGGGCAGCTGCCGCTTCGTCCGATGCCGCTGTGGCCGCGTCCAATGCAGCCTGAAGATTGTGGTCGCCCTGATCCTCCAGCCATGCCTTATGCGCAAGGCCCCAAGTGTTCGCCGTAGAAAGAATCGTATCCCGATCCAATACAGCTACCGCATCCACAAATGCCTGTGCAGCTCCAGAGTACGCTGCCTCCGGCGCAGGGGTCGCTTCCGGATTCTCCTTGTCAGCTTCGCCCTCCGGCACAGGGGTCGCTTCCGGATTCTCCTTGTCAGCTTCGCCTTCCGGTGCAGGGGTCTCTTCCAGTTCACCCTCTGCGGACTGCTCCGCGTCCACCGTCTGAGGCGTGGCACTCGGTTCAGCGTTGGGTACGCCCTCCGCGGCAAGGGCAACCGGGCCGCCAATGCAGGAAATGCACAGCACCATGGCAAGCAGCGCCGCAAGCATCCGGCGCATGGTTTTTCCTTTTTTCAAATTATGTCCTCCTGTTTTTTGTCATAAAAAAAGCGTCTGTCCCATCGGGCAGACGCTGGTTAGCTTGATTGCCGCCTTTTGCCGGGCGGCGCGCGGGAACAGTACATCCGATCAGTTCCTCCTATAAAAAATCGGGATGGGCACAACACAGCTTATGATCTGCGATTTGAGGACGCAAGCCCGATATGTTATACTTGATCCAACAGTTATAGAGTACGAGGGGTGCGATATGAAAGGCTTTCAACGAAATAACCCACTGTTTTCCCTCTGTGGGTTAAACTGCGGGCTGTGCTCCATGCATCTTGGCGGGCACTGCGGCGGATGCGGATTTGGAAACCAGTCCTGTCCTTTGGCAAGGTGCTCCCTGGAGCATGGAGCGGTAGAATATTGTTTTCAATGCACCGAGTACCCCTGCAAAAAATATGAGCATATAGAGGAGCACGATTCCTTTATCACACATCAAAAGCGAAAATCCGACCTGCAAAAAGCACAGCAAGGCGGGATAGCAGCCTATAACGCGGAGCAGGAAAGCAAGGCAAAATTGCTGACATACCTGTTAGAGCAATATAACGATGGCCGCAGGAAGACGTTGTTTTGTTTGGCGGTAAACCTTTTGGATACTGCCGAATTAAAAGAGATCATCCAGCAGGCCGATGCGGAAACCTTGGGGCTGCCGGTCAAGGCAAAGGCCGCCTGCATCTCCGCTCTTTTTCAGCAATGCGCCGAAAAAAACGGGATTGTGCTGAAATTAAGACGAAAATAGGCAGCATATCCGATTTCCGCCTCAAAATGTAACCGGGGCTATCCATGCGGACGGCCCCGGTTTTATCATGCCACTTTATTTTTCAGCCATTATTCAAACGTCACCGCCCAATAGGTGTAGTTGTTTCCATCCACCTCGCAAAACCAGCAGCCTACCCCCATCCTTGCGATGTCCGCCCGCATGATGTTGGCGTAGTGGGCCTCGCTGGCCTGCCATGCCGCACATACCGCGCTGGCAGAAAAGAGCGGCCCCGCTGCGCAAATTTCGCTTTTGGTCACCATGCCCGAATGGTCGAACGGCCCGCCTGCAACGAAGGATTCGCACCGGCTGCTCGCAATCGCGGACAGCCCGTCATCCATCGTAAGGGCGGGCAGGCCGCCTGCCGCCCGCATGGCGTTGATCTGCTCCTGCACCGCCCAATAGGCTGAGTCGGTCGCATCGATCTTCCACCAGCGGTAGGTGCCGGCTGCAAGGCTGAATGGGATTGCGCCATCTGCCGGGGCGGGCGCGGGGTCGGCCGCAGGAAGCGGCACAGGCTCCGGCGTGGGTTCTGGCTGCGGTGCCGGGGTGGATGCCGGGGTCGGTTCGGGGGTCTGCTCCGGCGCGGGGCTGGCCGCCTGCTCTGGCTGGGTGCTTTCGCCAGGCTGGGCCATATCCGGCTCTGCCGGGGCTTCGTTGTCCGGTTCGGTTTCTTTTTTAGCCGGTGCAGAGGGTTTTGCGTGCGCTGTACTTTTGGTTGTGGTGAGTTGCTGCGCGGCGGCCAGCGCGCTGCTTTCAGTTAGCGCCTTTTCGACGTCGGCCAGGTCGGCAAAATGGATCTGGCCTTGCGCGCAAGCGGTCAGCAGGGCAGCGATGAGTGCAAGGGAAATGATTGTTTTTTTCATAGGGGCAGCCTCCTTTTTCTTTTCTGCCCTCATTGTAACAATCCGAGTAAAAAACCACCACGCTGTCGATTCGCCCCGCGACACTGTGGGCAAGCGCCGTCTACCGCTCCAAATCCTCTGCCGCCCTGTGGGGCGGGGGCGGCGCATCTTCCTCGTCCCGCTCCCCGTCCAATATCTCGTTCTCGCGCTTGTCCATGTTCAGCAGGATGTTCAACTCGTCCAGACGGGCCGATTTCGTTTTCAGCTCGTCCTCCTGGGGGAAGGGCTTTTCCACCTCCTCTTTTGCGTTGGTGAGCTGCACCTTTGTGTTTTCCAACTCCTGCCTGCACGCCGTCAGCCGCTCTCCCATGCCGCCCAGCAGATTGTCCAGGCGCAAAATGTTACCGAAAATATCCGTGCCGAGGTCGGTGGAATGGCTGAGCACGCCCTTCAGCGTGATCCGATACACCTTGCCGAAGCTATCGAAGGACAGCTCCATGTCAAAGCCCCGATACCGGCCCAAAGGCACCGGTTCGGGGCTTGTCATGGCTTTGCATGCGGCAAGGATGGCGCTGCCTGCCGCTTTCTTGTCAGTGTAGGCGGTGCCCTCCACCTCCATCGGGGAGAAGCCGTCCGCATCCGGGTGCGTGTGTTCAGCAAGCCGTGCCATGTCTGCGGTATACCCGGCAATGCGCTGCTCATACGATGCTATTTTCTGCGGCAGCTCCTTGAAGATTTTGTCCTCCAGGGCGTACTTCTGGCTCAAATGGTTGGCTTTCAGCAGCTTCAATCTTTGCACCTCAATGTCCAGATCCATCTTTTCCTTGATATGTGGATTGCCGGTACACAGCGCCTTGATCTCCGCATACGAGAGGGCCGTTTCATCCACATCCTCGGCAGAGCGCGCCGAGGATTTCGAGGTCATGATCTGGCCGATAAACTTCTGCTTTGCCTCGACCATCTGGAACATATACGCGTCGAACGTCCCCTCTGTGACATAAGTATAGATGTCCACCTCTGGATTGGAATTGCCCTGCCGGATGATGCGCCCCTCCCGCTGTTGGAGGTCCGCTGGCCGCCAGCCAATGTCGAGGTGATGGAGCGCGATGAGCCTTTGCTGGCAGTTTGTGCCGGCCCCCATCTTTTGCGTGGAGCCCAGCAAAACGCGTATATCCCCTGAGCGTACCTTGCCGAACATCTCTTTTTTCTGCGCCTCCGATCCTGCAGAATGGATGAATGCGATCTCATCGGCCGGGATGCCCTTAGCAATCAGCTTGTTTCGCAGATCGTCATACACATTGAACTCGCCATTGCTCTTGGGGGTCGAAAGGTCGCAGAAAACCATCTGTGCGGATTTCCGGTCTTTCGTTTCCTCCCAGATCCGAAACACATTCTCCGCGCAGGCGTTGACCTTGCTGGTATCGCTGTCCGGCAGCAGGGGATTGAGCAGCCGCTGGTCAAGCGCCAGCTTGCGCCCGTCGTTGGTAATGTTCAGCATGTTATCCTCACTGGGGTCTACCATTCGGCTGCGCACACGTTCGGCCCGTTCACCCAACGCCGCCACCATCTCCTTTTGCTGTTCCGAGGGTTTCAGCACGACATTGTGGTAATGGGCCTCTGGCACCGGCAGCTTGAGCATATCCGCCGTTTGGATGTCCGCGACCTCTTTGAACATGGCCATAAGTTCCGGCAAATTGTAAAAGCGGGCAAATCGGGTTTTTGCCCGATAGCCGGTACCCTCTGGTGCAAGCTCTATGGCAGTGACAGTTTCTCCGAATGTAGATGCCCATGAATCAAAATGCAGCAGACCACGTTCTTTCAGCGTGTCGTATTGCAGATACTTCTGCATCGTGTACATCTCGACCATCGTGTTGGAGAGGGGTGTACCGGTGGCAAAAATGATTCCGCGTCCGCCTGTCAATTCATCCAGATAACGGCACTTCATATAAAGGTCGCTTGATTTCTGCGCTTCGGTTTGAGAGATGCCCCCCACATTGCGCATTTTGGAAAATGCAGCAAGGTTTTTGTAATAATGTGCTTCGTCAATATAAATGCGGTCAACGCCCAATTCCTCAAACGTGACCACATCGTCCTTGCGGCTCTGGTCGTTGAGTTTTTGCAGCTTTGCCTCAATGCCTTTCTTGCTCTTTTCCATCTGCTTGATCGAAAAACGTTCCCCACGATTGTGCTTCAGTTCGGCAATGCCGTTTACCAGTTCTTCCTTCTGCTGCTCCAAAATGGCGACCTGCCGCTCGATGCTCATCGGGATTTTCTCAAACTGGCTGTGACCGATGATCACAGCGTCGTAATCGCCGGTGGCGATGCGCCCGCAGAAGCGCTTGCGGTTCTTTGTCTCAAAATCCTTTTTGGTCGCCACAAGGATATTCGCGGCCGGATACAACTGCAAATACTCCGCCGCCCACTGCTCGGTCAAATGGTTCGGCACCACAAAAAGCGATTTCTGGCAAAGCCCCAGCCGCTTCGATTCCTGCGCCGCCGCCGCCATTTCGTAGGTTTTGCCCGCGCCCACCCAATGCCCCAGCAGGGCATTGCCGCCATAGAGAATGTGCGCAATGGCATTGATCTGGTGCTTTCTCAGGGTGATCTCCGGGTTCATGCCGACAAAACTGATGTGACTGCCGTCATACTCGCGGGGACGGACACAGTTGAACCTGTCATTGTATAGCCTGCACAGCCGCTCCCGGCGCTCGGGGTCTTTCCAAATCCAGTCAAGGAATGCCTGCTTGATGAGTGCCTGCTTGCCCTGCGCGATGGCGGTTTCCTTTTTGTTGAGGACGGGGTTGTGATGTTCATCATAATCGAAGATGCGCACATCCCGCAGGTTCAACGTTTCCTCCACGATCTTGTAGCCGTTGATCCGGCTGGTGCCATAGGTGTTGTACGCCCGGATGTTGCCCTTGTCGGCCGATTTCCCCTCCACGTTCCATGCACCGGTGTGCTTTGAGTAATGCACGCGGATCTTCCAGCGCGTATACTTGGGCGTCCCGAACAGCTCATAGATAAACTGCTCCACATCCTCTGGAGGTATCCAGGTCGCGCCGAGCCGCACCGAGATTTCGCCCACGGTCAAATCGGGCGGCTGCACCTGCTCCAGCGCCTGCACATTGCTTTGAAAGAAAGCGTCCTCCTTTGCCGTCTGTTTCGCCTCCGTCAGTTTGCGCCGCACGTTGCCGGAAAGATATTCGTCCGCCGTATGCCAGCCCTGCGCCCAATGCTCCCCGCCGCCCTCAAGGTCAAAGGGGCCGGAGGCCGGGTCTTTGAAAATCACGCCGTTCAAATCCTGCACGATCCGCGGGATGGCCTCGCTGCCTCCCATCAGCGAGGCCATATATCCCAAGTCTACGCTCGCTTTTTCCGCGAGTGAAACCGCCAGCGCCTCGGACGCCGTATCCACATGAGTGATCTCGACGCGCTGGCGGATGGTGCGTTTGGAAAACATATCCGCTTTGCGGACAAAGTTTCCCTCGCCGTCCAGCACCTCCAGCGAGGACAAGAGGTAGTATGCGTTGTCATCCACAAAGGCGGATTTGTTCGCACGGGAAGTGATACGCCCATACTGCCTGACAAAGGAATCGTACAGGGCGTTGAGTTCCCGCTGCTTTGCGCGGATGGCTTCGCCTGACCAGTCGTCCGTCTGATACTCGATCAGGGTGCGCACACAGTTCCGGATGCTGATCAGGCCCTTGACCCGGTTGGCTGCGGTAACCGACAGTTCGACCGGATTCATACGGCTGTTTTCGCGGTAGTAGAGTTTTCCATCCACAATCGCGTAACTGAAATTTCGCACGGATGGGTCGGCGGGGATGCTCCGATCCTCGTCCTCCACCTCGGGTTCGTCCAGCGTGTATTCCCGGATTTGCCCATGGATGTCCTCAATGGCAGCGTCCAACAGAACCTTGAGGTCCTTCCCCTCGAAAGGCTTGCATGTGGTTTCATTGCGGTTGCCATACAGAGAGGGTTCCTGCACCATCTCGCCCAAAACCATCTCAGGGTGATCGAGGAAATATTGGTTGATGGGGATGCCGGCTTCGGTTTTGCCAAGATGCACCCATTCCGGATCGATGGCCGTCAGCCGGTCTCGCTTCTGCAGAAAGAGGATGTCGGTTGTAACCTGGGTGCCGGCATTAGCCATAAAGGCGTTGTTTGGCAGACGGACGGCCCCCAGCAGGTCGGCCCGTTGGGCAATATACCGGCGAACGTTGGAATTTGCCTTGTCCATCGTGCCTTTGCTTGTGACAAACGCGATAATGCCGCCCGGCCGCACCTTATCCAGCGTGCGCGCAAAGAAGTAATCGTGGATGAGAAAATGGTTTTTGTCGTACCGCTTGTCGGGCAAGACATAGTTGCCGAACGGAACGTTGCCGATGGCGAGATCGAAAAAGCTGTCCGGCAGCTCGGTTTTCTCAAAGCCCTGCACGGCAATCGAGGCGTTCTGGTAGAGTTGGCGGGCAATGCGCCCGGTGATGGGGTCAAGTTCCACGCCGTACAGCTTGGATGCAGCCATGCTTTGGGGCACAAGGCCGAAGAAATTGCCGATGCCGCAGGACGGCTCCAGGATATTGCCGGTGCGAAAGCCGAGGTTTTCCACGGCCTTGTAGATGGCCTTGATAACGACCGGTGAGGTGTAGTGCGCGTTGAGGGTGGAGGCCCGCGCCGCGTTGTATTCCTCCTCCGTTAGGGTAGCGCGAAGCTGCGCGTACTCGTTCGACCACGCGGCGTTCTTTTCATCAAACGCCTGCGGCAGGCCACCCCAGCCGACATAGCGCGCAAGGATTTCCTGCTCCTGTGGTGTGGCAAGGCGGTTCTCGGCCTCGATCTGCTGCAAGGTCTGGATGGCGGTAAGGTTGTTTTTGAACTTTGTCTTTTCGCCGCCCTCGCCCAAATGCTCGTCTGTGATGCGGTAGTCCTGCCGCTCTGCGCTGGGGATCTCCGGGTGCAGCAGAATGGGTGGCAGGTTCCCACGCGGCCGCGGCATGGGCGGCGCGGGCGGTTCCTTATTCACTGACTTTTCCGGCTCCCGGTCTGCCCTCTGCGTCAGGTCAATGACAACGCTGCGCAGTTTGATGGGTTCCGGCTCCTTTTCAGTTTCTGCAAGTGCGCGCTGGACAGTTTCGATGTGCTCCGAGCGGAATATGGGAAAGCCGGTGCTGTTCTGAAAGGTAGTATCCCGCAAAGAAACAGTGTCGGCGGCCTCATCCACGCTGTCCACAATAAAGCGCCGACCATCCAGAGAAAATTCTGTACCGGGCTGAATGGCGGGGCCAGAGGGCTGTGGCGGATTGACCGGCTGCGATTTTCCCTCCTCAAACCCGAACACAGCCTGACCGGTCTGCTCATACAGCCTGCCTGCAAGTTCGGCCTGCCGGAGCATTTCGTCCACGCGGCTGCTTTCGGGCGGTGAGGGCGTTTTCTGTTCCTGCTGTACTGCCTTGGAAATCTGCTTATCTGACAGGGAAATGAGGTCATCAAAGTTCAGGAGGGACAACTCATACCGGATCAGTTCTTGAAGGGAACCGTACTGTCGCCGGTCTATCAGCACATCATTTACATAGCGGTCAAGGCGGTAGTCGATCAGGTTAACATAGGCTTGGAATGGAAGCTCATCATCCGTGACAGTCGTGCAGCCCACGCCGATCTCTTTCAGATTCTCAAAATGAGCAGGACCCTGATACTCGCTTTCGCAAAACTCGTTGATAAGCCGTTTTGCCTTTTCCATAGCGGGCGCGGGGGAAAAAGAGGTTTTACGCCGGCCTTCTTCCACCGCTGCTGCTGCCACATCAAAGCCCCTGCTATTGAGCCGGTCTGTATAGCCCTGCAGCGCCTGGGCGGGGAAACCGCACATCGCCACGCGGCCTATGCCGGGGATGGTGCGGACAGCCGTTTCCAGTTCCAGCAGGGGGCTCACCTGCCGTGAGTCCTCGCCGTACAGTTCAAAGAAATCGCCCACCTGATAAAGCACCAGGCTGTCGGGGTTATGCTCCTTGATAGGCTTGTAATCGTCCCACGATCCGTCACGGACAGGCTCCCGCTCCAGCGGCGGGGCAGAGAACACAGGGGCATCCTGGGTAGCGGAAATGGTCATGGCGGAGGTGGCGGCAAATTCCTCGATCTGCGCCCTCACATCCTCCGGCAGACCGTTCTCATAGAAAGTAACCGTCCGGTCGGGGGCGATGTGGGCAACTGTCTTGTAGTCGCCGTCTTGCAGTTCCAGACGGTTCCATACCGTCACGCCATTGCCCAAATGCCCAAAGCCCAGGTCATAACCGAACGGCTCTGTCCTTGCCTCGGCCAACGCGGCGCCGTCCTGCGGCGGTGCGGGTTCTTCTGGTGCTTCTGAGCCTGCCGGTTCGGGGGCCTCCTCCACGATCTGCGCCAGATGGTCGTTCAGCGGGTTTTCCGCCAGCATCCGGTCAAACTCCGCACGCTCCATCTCCTTGTTGATGAGCGGGAAGGTCGGGTCGTACAGCCGCACAGTCTTTTCGTTAAAGGCGATCAGGGAATACTCCTGCGCGCCAAGATAGACCGTATCCCCCAAAGAAAACCGGTATTCCTTTTTCGGCGGGGGCGGAGGGTTCAGTTCTTCATGTGTCGGCTCCAGCGGTGCAGCCAGCGGGCCGGAAAGCGTGGCAAGCATGGCCTCGCACCGTTCGGTCAGGTGGGTGTTGTCCTTGATGATGGTCTGCATGGCGTCCCGCAGGGTAGGGAGGACGAAACTGCCCTCACGCGTCAGGATATAGCACTTTTTCTCTCCCACGCCAAAGCTGTCCGCGCACCTTCTGGCAAACAGGACCTCCGAACACTGTTCATTTTCGCCAAGCTGGGTCTTGAAGTCCACATAGTCGTCAATGATCGAGCGGATTTCCTTTACGATGTCCCACCGTGCTTTCCGCGCTTCTGCCTGCGCCTGATATACCGGGTAATGTTCTTTTTCAGCCCGGCTCAGATAACGACCGGCGGCAATCAGTTCCCCGATCCGCTTTTCCGCCTTGGCCCAGGTCAGCAGGTACTTGCCGTTGGCGTCTTTCAGGTTGCGGGAGATGGTAATGCCCTTGTTGTCATGCTCTTCCCAATAGCCGCTGCCGGGAATAGCGTCGGAATGCCCGCCAATGCCATATTCATCCCGCAAAAATCCGATGTTTTCCTGCTTGCCCTCATCCTTCTGAAACTGCTCATAGATGCGGTACTTGCCCTGGGATATGCCGCTTCCCCTGCATAGGATATAGTCGATGGCCTCCTGCGGCAGAGTAAAGGCCGAGGCGCTTTCTGCTTCGGCCTGCTCTATAAAGGAGATTTGCTCCGCTTCGCTGGGGAGGGAATGTTCGTCCGGGTCAAGCCATTGACGGAGCAGGATCATCCCATAGATGGTATCAGCAACACCCGTCCACCGCATGAACACCTCTTTTTCGCGGGACAGATAGGCCCCGCGCCACAAGGTCAGCACATCATCCCAGGCCCGGTACCCGGCCCGCTGGCCATTGGACAGGATGGCCTCCACATAGGTGTTATCGAAAAAGCCTTTCAAAAAATCGCCGCGCTCTTTGCGGTCTGAATGTCCGGCAAAGAATGCGGCGATTTGGGGGCGGTAGTCCTTCAGCGCATCACAGGTACGCAGCAGTTCGTTCTTTTCGCTGTCCTCATGATAGTAGGAGATGTCTGAGGGTGCATTAAAATCATGATGGCTGAATTCCAACCCCGTGGAGCCTGTCGCTGTCCAGTCGATGAGGGATGGCGGTTCTTCCTCGCCGGGCAGGGCGTCTGTCAGCTGTAAATAAGGTCCGTCAGCACGGCTTCCTCTGCCGCCGCCCGGATGCTGTTCATCAGGCCCGTCCATTTCATCTGGTCGGCCGCTTTCAGCGCCTGTGTCACGCCCTGCTGCGCCGCCATCTGCTGCGTCAGGCTGTCCACCATCTCGCGGGCTTGCCGGTCGATCTGGTGCAAATGGCTGTCCAGCTTGCCGGACAGCTGCATCCCCGTGTAAATCCCTTTCCGATGCTCCCGCAGAAAGCTGCGCCGCAGCATCCCGTACTTGCCCAGCTTCGGTGTTTCGGGTGCGCTCAGGTCGGGCAGACGATAATCGCCCTCGCTGTGATAGGTCAGTTCCATCTTCATCGCTCCTTTCTGGTGTTTGTTTTCTGCTTTCAGCATAGGGCGTTTTTTCCTGTTTGGCAACACTGTCGCGCTTGCGGGTTTCCTGCCGCCGCAGACTGAGGACAGTTGAGGCGATCTCCCGCAGCACCATCTCGGAAATGTCACTGGCGGCTGTGCCTAAAATTGAAATGGTTTCCGGCGTGTTGAAGTCTGCGATATGGGCAAAATCGCCTGCGCTGAATTGCGCCCGCGCGTCCATGCCGCAGCGGGTCAGCAGCATATACCCGATGCTGTTTTCCAGAATGCCCTTAAACCAGACCTCGGTGTTGTCCGTGTCCAGTTCCTCCAGCAGGCTGCCGTTTTTCACCTCACACAGCGCCGTCAGATAGTCGGCGGCGTTGTCCTCCGTGACCGCCTTTGCCGTTTCCAGCAGGCTGGCCGTCAGGTCGGCTCCACCCTGCGGGGTTCCGTACCGGTTTGCCAGCGTCTCGATTACTGCACTCTCGTCCTGCGGCTGAATCCGCCAGACTGGCACTGTGCGCCTCGCGCGGCTGTTGGTATCGCTCATGTCAAACACATACCGCAGCTTGTACGGCGCGTTGGTATCTTTCAGCAGTGCAATTCCGGTCGTTCCTTTGTTCACCCAGCGCCCGTGCCGGTTCCAGAAGCTGATCTCTGCACAGGCGGTGGCCTCGGGCTTTTGGGCGTAAATCAAAAGCTGGTCGCGGAAATCGTACTTGAAATTGTTGGCGGCGGTAGTCAGGAACGCCATGTATGCCTCGCCGCCGCGGGCAATCTCCCGCGCGGTCTGTGCCGCCAGCAAAACGATGGATTCCTGCTTTGTCGGCAAGTGCCCTCCCTCCTTATCGTTCAAGACTGGCCCGTTGCTCTCGCCGCCACTCGATCTCCATGTCTGCCCGCTGGCTGATTGCTTCAGAAATGTCCAGCATGTGGCTATTCAGCAGCCGGTCGTATTCCTTAAAAACGGTGTTCAGCGGGTCGGGGAGCGCCAAAAGCGCCAATGCCTGCTTTGCGCTGATTTCCTCATCCTCCATACAAAGAAGAATATCCTCGCGTGTAGTATACTCGTAGGTATGGTTCAGGATTTCCTCCGGCGTTTGGCTGAGGAGCCATGCGCGGTATTTTTCCTGTTCTGCGAACATCTTTTTGTACAGCGCCGTGTTCAGCCGCTCCGCGCGGGTCTGGCGCGGAACGGCTGCCATGTCCTTTTTCTTTTCGTCCATCCTGCCCTCCTTTTATCGTTCCAAATCGCCGCGCCGCAGCCGGCTTTGATGCAGATCCTCGGCCCACTCCGGGCGCATATACTGCCGCTGGATCATCAGCGCGTCCGGCTTTTGGCTTTCCGCATAGGACATTGCATTGTTTACGTCCAAAAAGTATTTTCTTGTTTCGGTGCGGTCGTCTGCCGCGTCATAGACCATCCAGCCCTTTACCATCGTTCCGTCCTTTCCCATTCACCGCTCCTGTTCGTCGCGCTGCTTCGGCTTGGGCTGAAGGCGCGAGGGGCTTTCGCCGTTTTCAGGGCGGACGAAGTCGATCCTGCCCGCCGCGTAAATCGCGTTGTCGTTGAGCTGCCGCTGCCACGCCTGCTCCGAAGGCGCCCAGTGAAATCCGTTTTGTTTCAGCACCGTCCGCTTCTCCGCGTCCGGCTTCTCATCGAACAGCAGATGCAAACGGTTGTTCTCTATATTCGCCACGGCCTTACCGCCCTCAAATGTCCAGCCCACATAACCGGTTTCGCGGCTTTGCTTCAGCAATTCGAGCCGTTGTTTGAGGCGGCGAATTTCTGCGCTGTTGTTCGTGAGTGCATACGACGGAAACGGTCCCTTGTCCCACGAATAACCGTTCCTCGCCTTTGCATCCAACTTGTCCGCCTGTTCGTCTGAAAGGTCGGGAAAGCCCCGCATGGTGCCGAATTTGCGGTAATAGGCGTTTACGGATTTCATGTGCTCCTGCTGCTTTTGGCATTCCTCTAACTTTGCCGTCAGCTTTTCGATGGCCTGCGGATCATCGCTGCTGATTGCTCTGTTCACGCTCATTTTGCTGTCCTTTCTGCTGTTTCAGCCTGTTGTGAAGCGGGGAATTACCGCTCCAGTTCATATTCCTTGAGTTTGAACCTGAGAAAGCGCCCGTTTTCGTCATAGTTTTTGGGATTCGCGCCGGGAACGTGCCAGCCGAACATCGCCCCAGTCTCCATCGCCGCTGCCTGCGCTCTGCTCACGCCCAGCTTCTGGTTATACTGCTCCATCAACGCTTTTGCCGTTTCTACGCTCCCGGTCGTGCAGTCTGTGCGGTAATAGCCGCTCTCGCCGCGTTTCAAAACAACCAATTCTCCGGTATTGCGCAGATAGCTATAACAGGTTTCGGGCAGGCCCTCATATACTTCCTGTACCATCACCGTTCAAACTCCTGTGCCTTGGGGATAATGCCGTACACATCGTCCACAAAATACCGCCCCGCGAACGGGTTATAGATTGCATGGCAGCGCAAGCCCCGGTACTCGGCCAGATAGTCGTTATCGCCCAAACGCCGGATAATGGTCGCTTCGCCTAATTGGTGTTTTCCACCCTTGCTCAGCGAATGGATGTAGCATTCACATTTCTGCATCATTGTTTTCTCCTTAACGCTCCTGTGCCGGCTGGCTGCGGCTCTGCGTTTTCTTCTGTTCAGCCTGCTGCCCAATCTCCGCGGCGTGTGCCGCTGCCCAATCGGGCAGGCATTCCGGTTTGACCTCGCCCAGCACATCATACCGCCGCCATCGCACACTTTCGCCGGTGTACAGGTTCACACAAAAACAGGTGGTGCCGTAACTGTTTGCTCCCGCGCCGGAGCCGCCGTCCACAAGCACGAGCTGGTGATCCGCGCTCCGGTACTCGGGCCGCAGGGCAGACGGCTTGATGGCTACCACCTTGCCGTTGATGTCCTGCCCATAGTCGTGGGGGATGCACATTTCCTCCGTGATGCGCACGCGCGGCACGGTCACCTTGGCCCATTCCTCGCGCACCTTCTGGCACTGCTGGTGCACATACTCTGCAAACTGCTCGGCAACTTCTACAAAATTGTCGCTGACAAAGCACTCCTCATACCGCTCGCGGTACTGGATGATTTCAAAAATCTTCTGGTACAGAGCGCAAAAATACGGCTGGTCGCTCGTGGGATCGACGCCAAACACAACCTCCCGATCCCCGATGCGCAGGGTCTGCGTGATCTCGTAATTCCCAGCCATCCGTTTTTCCGGTTCAGCCATCCGTACCGCCCTCCTGATTGCAATATTCCAGCAGCTTCTTTACGGCGAGCAGGCCCGCGGGATCATCCACCACCATCTGCTGCAAATACAGCACCGCTCGGATTTCCGGCACCGTGATCCGGGGCAGCTCCGCCAGCATCAGCGGCGGTACAAACAGCATCAGGGCCGGGGGCAGCTCCGCCTCGCGGAACACCCGCACAAGACGCTCCATAAACTTCTCATGCTTCATTTTCCGTTCCATGTACAAAACTCCTTTCATCGTTCGTCACGGCCGGCAGGGCGCGGCGGCCGGCTTTTCTGTGTTGCTTTCTTTTTCAGCCATTCCAGCATCGGGACAAGCTGCGGCACCTCCCGAAAACCGATGCTGTCCACATAGAACACCTGTGTGCTCTGCTTTCCGCGCACCACAACCACATCGCTGACGGACAGCGAGCGCATGGTCTGCGCGGCAGGGCGGTCGTCCCGGTTATGGCGGGCATAGATACCATCCAGCGTCATGCCCGGCTCCAGCGGCGCAGAATAGACACAAACATAGTCCTTGGCCGAAAGCTGGCTTTTTGCCCGCTCATAGGACAGGAACAGATAGTCCGCGCTGTTCTCGGTGGCCGGAATTTGGTATATCTCGTAGGTGCTGTCCCTGTCCTGCACAGGCGGCGCGGGTTCCTCCCGCACGCTGACGGCAGGGCAGTCGATTTCCTCCATCCATTCATCCGATTGCAGCAGCCGGTTGCCGTTTTCGTCCCGGTAAAGCACCACACAGACCGGCTCGCCGCAGTCGTTGGCGTCCAGTACGTCATGCAGGAACGCTTCTTCCTCGAAATAGTCTTTCACATCCCCGACGCCGTCCGCATACAGGTATTCAATGCTTGCGAGGGGGCGTTTCCATCGAATTTCATGCATCGGTAATTCCTCCTTTAGCGCTCCAACAGCCAGCCTTTGCGCCCCAGCCGTTCGTCGGCGGGTTTGACGCGCGGATGCTGAGGCACAGCCATCCATGCGTCGCCCGTGTCCACAAGCTGCTCCGGATACAGATAGCGCCGCGAATACCGCTCGGCCTGCTTGCGGGTCAGCTCCCGCAGGCGCTGGCCGTCCCAGCCGCAGACAAAGGCGCGGCCCTTAAGAGCAAGCTGTTCGTTGATCGAACGGTTGAGCGGTAAGCCGTCCTGTATTTCGCTGCACACGAGGGCAATCACCTCATTGTCAAAGGGCAGCAGCATCTGGCGGTTGCCCTTGATAATTTTCTCCGCTGCCTCCGCCTCATCCCGGAAAGACGCGGTATACGGAGAATATCCCGGCTCCAATACAAGCACACGCATTGTACTGCCCCCTTTACCGTTCCTGTCCAAGCTGGCGCTTTTTCAGATAGGCGTCCAGCACGCGGAAGATCTGCGCGATCATCTGCTCGGAGTTTTTCGCGGCGGGGAAGTAGCGGTGCAGCTTTGCCAATGGAATGCTGACCTGCTGCTCGCGCGGGGATACGCTCGGCGCGCGGGCGGTCATGATGTTTTTCAGCTTGTCCTCGTCCAAAGTGTTTTCCTTGCTGGCGGCCTTGAGCTGCTGGGCCTGTGACAAGGACGGTGTACATTCCTCGCTCTGGATGTACTCGAAAAACTGCTGCTGTTCCTCCGGGGCGAGATACGAAAGCTCCACGGCAGGATTGAATTTCAGCCGGTTTTGCTCGACCAGTTCCTGCAAGGGCGGGATGAGTTCGTTCAGGCGGATGTAGCGTTGGACTTGAGATCGACTTTCTCCAGCATCATCTGCAACTTTCTCAACGGAAAAAGCCTCCGAAAAATTCTGCCCAACTTGGGCAGAATTTTTTGTTGGTCTGCCCGCCCTTCTCTTGATTGCCTCCAGCTTCATCTTGTACGCCTTTGCCTTTTCAATGGCGCTCACGTTCTCCCGCTGGCAGTTCGTATCCACCATGCGGATCACGGCGGTGTCATCGTCCATCTCCCGCACCAGCACCGGTAAGGTCTCGATGCCCGCCAGTTCACACGCCCGCTTGCGCCGGTGGCCCGCCACGATCTCATACCCGCCCTCCGGCCGGGGCCGCGCGATCAGCGGGGTGAGCACCCCATACTCTTTTACGCTCTCGACCATCTTCTGCATCTCCTCGTCATCCCGCACCTGAAACGGATGGTTCGGGAATGGGTGCAGCTGGTCAAGCGGCAGATTTTGCACCTTTTCCAGTGCCGCTTCCTGCCGTTCCTCCTCGGTCGAAAACAGGCTATCGAGCGAGGGCAGGCTGATACTGCTTCCGTACACTCTGGACACGCTCATGTCCTGTCACCTCCTTTGCCAGCGCCAGATAGGCGAGAGACGCCTTGCCGGACGGATCGTAGTCCAGCGCGCTGCGCCCCACGCCCGTGCTTTCCGCTGTGCGCGTACAGATCGGGATTTCGCTCTTGTAGATGTGCAGCTGGTGGCCGTATGTCCGCCGCAGCGCCGCTCCCACATCCTTGGAAAGATTTGTCCGGCTGTCCACCATCGTCAGCACAATGCCGTCGATCTCTAACTTTGGGTTGATGCGCTTTTTCACCATCTGGATGCTTTTCACCAGCGCGATCAGCCCTTTCATGGGGAAATGCTGCGCCTGCACCGGGATCAGTACCCTGTCGGCCGCCGCCAGTGCGCCGACCGTCAGCAGGCCCAGCGACGGCATACAGTCGATCAGGCAGTAGTCGTACCGGTTCTGAAAAGGGGCCAGCGTATCCCGCAGGATGATCTCATGGCACATGGTATTGACCAGCTTCACGTCCATGTCGGCCAGCTCAATATCCGAGGGGATGTAGTCAACTCCCTCCTTGCTGTGCCGGACGCCGGACAGCCCTGCGTTTTCTTTGCCCGCGATCTCGGCGTCCATAAGGGTGGAAAGCGAGACGGGCAGGCTGTCCAAATCCTCACAGCCGAGATACGCGGTCAGATCCCCCTGCGGGTCGGCGTCCACCAGCAGCACGCGCTTGCCCTGCTGCGCCAGCGCCACGCCGAGGTTGACGGCGGTCGTTGTCTTGCCTACGCCTCCCTTCTGGTTGGCGATTGCGATTGTTTTCATTGGCATCCTCCTTCAGCGTTCCGCGCCGCGCTCGGAAAGGGAGCGCAGCCGTGTTTGCAGATATTCGTTGTAGTCCTTGCCCTTGGGCGGCGGCAGGTCTTTTACCACATATCCCTGCGCGCTGTACTTTTCGACCAGCTTTTGGGCAAAGGCCCGCCCCGGCTCATCGGCGTCAAGACAAAGCTGAAGCGTTTTTATCTGTGGATGGCCTGTCAGAAACTGCTCCAGCGCGTGGTAGTTCAGCCCGCCGAGCGAGAGGTAATGCACGGTGCGCCAATCCCGGCCCGCCAGCAACCGCAGCGACGCGCCGGAAAGCGCGTCAATCGGGGCCTCGTACACCTCTACCCGCGCGGCATCCGGGTCGCGGGCCGGGATGCAAAAGCCAAACCGCTTCTGGCTGCCCGCCACATCCCCGCGAAAATCCCCGCCGCATCCGCGCACACAGGCGTATTGCGGCACGTTTTGGTTATCCCTGCCGAGAAACACGCAGTTCTTGTGACCTTTGTGGTCGGTCTGATAAAGCGTTCCCTGCTCGATGCAGTAGTTTAGAACCGGGTCACGGATGCCGCGCCCGCGCAGATACCGCAGCACCGCAACATTGTCCGCATCCCGCGGCGGCGCTGAAAAGGAAATGGGCGGCGGTTGATCTTTCAAGGCTTTTTCGTATGTCGAGCGCGCTGCTATGGCCGAAACCGGCGCAATCCCGCAAAGCTGCTGTACCGCGCTGACAAAATCAAGCCCCTTTACATGCACGAGGTAATTCAGCGCGTTTGTCCCGCCAAAGCCCTGACTGCACCAGTTCCATTTGCCGTTCTCACTGATCCGCAGGCTGTCATGTGTGCGGGTCTTGTACTCGTGCTGGCCCACCTTGACAAGCTCCTGCGGCTCATATTCCTGCATATACGCCAATATCCCGATCTGCCGCGCCTGTTCGATTTGCTGTTTCGTTACTTCGTTCATGATCCCTCCTCCAATGGTTTACTGTACTGAAAAAGGCAGCCTGCCGCCCTGTAATCTTTACAGAGAAGCCGCTGCCTTGGCAGAAACCCTTTTTCAGCATAGATAGACTGTCTTACTCCTGTAAGTCTTATTTGTTCGTGGTTTTCACGAATCCAGAATCGTGATTTTCACGACTCTTGAATCGCGGTTTTCACGAATCTTGCCCAGGTGGCATCATAAAGTTCTTGAGATAGATTAAGCTGGGCTTGCCGAGGCCGCGCCGCTTGCGCTCGATTAGCCCCGCCTTGTGTTCCAGTTCGGCAAGCAGCTTTGTGGCCTTGTTGTCGGCACAGCCAAGGGATTCCATGACCTCCTCCAGCGGGAAGATGATGTATACCCGGCCTGCATAGTCCAGCCATTTGTTTTTCAGCGAGAGGCTCATCCGGTCAAGCAGGATGCCATACAGCAGCTTTGCGTCTGTGGATATGCCCCTGAATCGCTTGTCCGAAAACAGCGTTTTGGGAATGCGGTAAAAGGCAAACTGCTCGGCCTGTTGGCCGTAGAAGTAGTCAAAGGCCATGCCGCTTGCCGCGCCCTCTCAGTTTTACGTTTTCGTGGGCGCGCAAAACCTCCTTGGTACACCAGCCGATGCAGGGGGAATCCCGCCCATACGGGCAGCCCTCACATTCGCTGCGGGATTTTTCTGGCGTGACGGTTTCATCATAAGGGCAGGGAGCACCCTCAAACTCGCACCCGCGCATCCGGCTATGCCAGTAAAGGCAGTAGATGCAGTCTCGCCGCCGCATCTGAGGCTTTTTGCTTTTCAGTGTAATGACCTCCTTTGGTTTTGTTTTTGGGTATAAAAATAGCGCCCAACGACCGGATAGATCGCTGGACGCCGATTGGGTGAATAGGTGTTTCTTATGTCAATCCACCATCGCTTTTGATATGCGGCTTTGGGAGGGGCGTCTGCCGTTTTTTTCTAAAAAAGAAAAGATTTTTGAAAAAATCTGATTTTTCCGAAAACCTTGAGATTGCTTGCTTTTCCAAATCGCATGGGGTATAATCCCAAGTGTATTGCGGGTTTGTACGGCTTTTAGTGGTATTCAGATTACCAGATCGGGCTTTATCTGCCGTTTGGGTGTAAGCACTTAAAATCCCTCGGCAGCAATGCCATACCGGTTCGAGCCCGGTTAGCGGCACCACGTCGGAATGGACTTCGCTCCATTCAAAAAGCCCGGTCGCGCGACCGGGCTTTTCTCGTGCCGCTCCGTCATTCCTCCTTTTCTCCACGAAATTTTGCTTCGCAAACTTTTGCGGGGGCCCCGCGGCCCTGCGGGCCGCTTTCGCAAGCGCCATATCGCTTGCGGCGGTTTTTTTATAAAAAGCCACCGCGCGCTCATCCTGCTGCGGCTCCTTTTCCCCGCGGCCCTGCGGGCCGCGGCTACAAACTGCGCTTTGCGCAAACAGCCCGGTCCTGCGGCCGCGCCCTGGCAAAACAGGAGGGAAGTCAAATGACAAAAAAACCGTATGCCGCGCTGGCGCTGTGCGCCCTGCTGGCCGCCTGCGGCGTATCCTCCGGCACGGGCAGCGCCCCGCCGGAGGATTATTGGGACTCGCTGCCCGAGCACCCGCCCTTTGATTACTTTACGGTTTGCTGGTACGGCACGATGGAATCGCGGGTGTTCAGCGAAGAGAGCGAGATCGATTACTTTTTGTCGGAGGAGCTGTATTTTTTGACCCACAGAGGGTTCGGGTTCGGGCTCGGGTTCGAGTCCGGGCGCGGGCCAAACGACAGCTGGGACTGGAGCTACGGCGATTGTGACTGGACCCTCTTTGAGAATATTTCGAGGCTGGAGGCCGACCAGCCCATTTTTAAGGCGGCGCTCGAAGTGCCGGACCCCACCGAAGATCTGCAGCGGGAGTTTGTGGAAAACGAGACCCCCTGGGTCAAGTTCGTCTGGTCGGTAAACGCCCTTGTCCGCCCGGACGGCAGCATAGGCATTCTGGACAGGTATCTGGAAAAAATGCCGGGCGATACCATCCGGACCCTTCGACAGATTGCCATCTTTCTGGAATCGCCGCAGGAGGAAGGACGCCTGGACTGTGTGATCTTTACGCAGGACCCCGAGACCGGGGAGTATCTTTATTGGAATGCCTCTGTCAAGCCCGGGCTGGGCAGTTGGTTTATGCAGGAGCTGGAGATGTACGCCTGGCACCGAATCTTATAAAGCCTGCGGTTTGCCGCATCAGGAGGTTTGCCATGAACAAAGCCCTGCGGGCAGTGAGACAATTTGCGGCGCTGGCGCTGTGGGCCTGCCTTTTGGCGGGCTGCGCGCGGGTCTCGCCGGGCAGTGCCGCCGCCCCGAGCGCAAGCGCCTCTGTGCCGGGGCCGGCCGCCGCTTTTAGCGCCGCGCAGCTGCCAGACGAGCCGCTGCCGCCCATTGAGGAGGAGACCTTAGACGAGCTTGAAGCTTTTTTGAACGACAGCAAGGTGCTCAGCTGGCTGAACCCGGATTCCCTCAAAGGCATCTATGCGGGCGAGGCCCCCTCCAGCGGCCCTCGCGGCGCAGTCTCGCTGGTCCTCCTCGCACACGCAAGGAGCCATCAGATCCCCATCCCCACAACAGAGGACGGCGTCCCCTATTTTGCGATCGGGGAGTTTGCCGCCGCCTCCAGGGAGCTGTTTGGCCCCTCGCATTCTTACGATTTCGCGGCCCTTGCCGCAGAAATAGCCGACCCGGTCCCGGAGGGGTCGCTCTGTGTCACGAGCGGGTATGGTTTGAATGTATCCCTGATCCTGATCGACCGCGAGAGCGTATCCTCCGAACAGGGAAACTATTCTGTGTGGATCAACTATTACAGTTTCCCTACGGGCGATTATTTGACAGATCACTGCCGCAAGAAACTCGTCTTCCGGCTGAATACCGCCTGCGAATACTCCCCCATCCAGTTGATCTCCATCACCGATGCACCGGCCATCTCCGCGTTCGGGCCGGTCTCTCCCGGTGATGCGCAGGACCCCGATGGGCCGCAGGCCCTGATCGAACCGGCGGTCTGGGACAAGATCGAGACCTTTTTGAACAAGGACCAGCCGTTTGCCCTGCTGGAACCGGGGGCGCTGGAACAGATCGAGGCCGGAGGCACACCCGAGGGCGCGTACAAGCTTACCGCCCATACGATCATTTCCTATATCGAGACCAACCGGCTTCCCGCTGGCCAGTTGGATGGCGGCTTTTACTATTTCCCCATCGAGGATTTTGTCACCGCCTCCAAAGAGCTGTTTGGGCCCTCGTGTTCCTGCGATTTTGCGGCCATTGCCGCCGAAAGGGCCGACCCGATCCCGGAGGGGATGCTCTATGCGGGGGTAGGGTACAATATGGAGATGCACCTGTATCTCATCGACCGAAATACCGTAACGCTTGAGCAGGGTACCTACTCGGTATGGCTGGACGACTATGCCTTTTATCCTGCCGGGGGCTTCTTAAATGACACGGTGGAGCTGACCCGCAGAAAGCTTACCTTCCGGCTCAACGGGGAGTATCGGTATTCCCCCATCCAGCTGGCCGGCTGCCAGACGGCGCCGGCCGACACCGTCCCCGCGCAGGGCGGGTAGCCGGGGCGCCTGCCGTTTGCGGTTCGGTCAAGATCTGGCCTTGCAAAAAAAGAGGGGGCGGTGCGCCTTGAGCGCACCGCCCACCTTTGCATAGGAAGATCGCATAGGAAGCTTTTGCCGTTTCGCCTGCTTTACTCCTTGACGCCGCCCAGGGTGACCCCCTCCACAATGAACTTGGAGAGCAGCAGGTAGATGATGATGATCGGCACAATGGCGATCGTGATCATCATGTAAATTTTGCCCATATCAAAGTTCATGTAGTCCGCGCCGCGCAGGGTGGCGATCATGATGGGCAGGGTCTGCTTGGTTTTGGAGGTGATGACCAGGGCGGGAATGAAGTAGTTGTTCCAGGAGCCCACAAAGGTAAAGATGGCCTGCACCGCAATGGCCGGCTTCATGATGGGCAGCACAATGCGGTTGAAGGTGCTAAATTCCATCGAGCCGTCGATCCGCGCCGCCTCGATCAGGTCCTTGGGCAGGGAGGACTGCATATAGCTGTGCATAAAGTAGAAGACGGCGGGGGAGGCGATGGAGGGGATGATCAGGGGCAGCAGCGAGTCGTCCATGCCCATGCTGGTGATCAGGCGCAGAAAGCCGAGGGCCGTTACCTGGGTGGGCATGACCAGGATGGCCATGATAAAGGTAAAGGCGGCGTTTTTGAGCCGAAAGTCGTAGGCGTAGATGCCGTAGGCCGTGAGGGCCGAAAAGTAGGTGACGATGGCGGCGCAGCAGCCGGAGACGATCAGGCTGTTCAGCACACCGCGCAGGATGGGGATGGCCGGGTCATTGATAACATTTAAAAAGTTGGTGATCAGGCTGGCCCCCGGCAGGGCGGAAAAGCCGAGCTGGAGCTGGGCATGGGAACGGGTGGCGTTCACGATGAGGATGTAGAAGAAGAACAGGCACATAAAGGCGAGGATGATCAAAACAACGTGGGCGAGGATCTCGCGCCCGTGGGACCTTTTTTCCGGCATTACTGGGTGCCTCCTTTCCTGGCGCGCTTTGCCGCGGACCTGGAGCCGTCGGGGTCGCTGTCGGTGTTCATCTTAAAGACGAACCAGCACAGGATGGCGCTGATGATGAACAAAAAGACGGACAGCGCGCCGGCGATACCGTAGTTTTTGGCCTGGAGGTGCTTGTTGAGGTACATGATCAGGGTCATGGTGGTGCGGTCGGGCGCGCCCTTGCCGCCGGTCAGGATCTGGGGCACGTCGAACATCTGCAGGCCGCCGATCAGCGAGGTGATCAGGGTGTAGGTGAGCAGCGGCTTGATCTGGGGCAGGGTGATCCTGAAGAACTTTTGCAGGTGGGTGCAGCCGTCCAGCTCCGCCGCCTCAAAGATCGAGGGGTTGATGCCCATGATGGCCGCCATCAGCATGATGGTGGTGTTGCCGAACCACATCAAAAAGTTCATCATGGCCACCAGGGTGCGGGCCCCAAAGGTGGACTCCATAAACCGGATGGCCTCCCCGATCACGCCCATGCGCAAAAGGATGTTGTTGATCGGCCCGGCGTTGGAAAAGAGGGCAAAGAAGAGCATGGAAAACGCCGAAGCCATGATGAGGTTGGGCAGGTAGATAACGACCTTAAAAAACTGCTTGCCGCGGATCTTGAGCCGCGCGTCGGTAAACCAGGACGCCAGGATCAGGGCCACCACGATCTGCGGCACAAAGCCCAGGATCCACATTACAAAGGTGTTCCAGGCATACTTGGGCAGGTCGGAGGAGAGCAGGGCGGCGTAGTTGTCCAGCCCCACCCAGTTGGGGCCCACCGTCTTGAGCCCAAAGGCGTAGTACTCGTAAAAGCTGTTGCGCACGGTATCCACCAGCGGGATCAGGGAAAAGATGGCGTAGGACAAAAAGAAGGGCAGGATAAACAGATAGCCCCATTTTGCGTAGCTGATGCTTTTAAGTTTTTTGTGTTCCTGCATAACAGGTCCCCCTTTCACAGTGTCAGCGGTCTGCCGCCCTTACGGCCACCGCACGCCGCCGCCTACCAGCCAGGGGTAGCGTTCGGTGATGGACATTTCAAAGTTGGCCTTGGCCTTTTCCAGATCGATCTTGCCGTTGAAGTAATCGCCAAAGGTGTTCTGGAATTCCTCAACGCAGCCCTGGTCGTAGGAGGAGATGTTGGACAGGTCGATGTTGGCGGCCACCTCGCTCAGCACGCCCAGGTAGTTCTGCCCGCCCAGCAGCTCGATGCCAAAATCGGGGGACTGGGCAAGCTCCTCCATCAGGGGCTGGTCGTTGCTCATCTCGCCGTTGTTCACCGCCAGGCTCCGCAGGATCTCCCGGTCGGTGGTCATCTTGAGCATGATGTCCTTTACATGTTCGGGGTTGTCGGTGCCCTGGGCGGCCACCAGCCAGGTGCCGCCCCAAAAGAAGCTCTGGGGGCTGGGGCAGGCGGCCCAGTCCTGGGCGGCGGCGGTGTCGGTCACGTTGGGCTTGATGCACACATCCAGGCCCCAGGCGGGCAAAAAGAAGCAAAAGACCTTGGAATCGGGGCCCATGTCCTTGTTCCACTCGTCGATCCACTGCCCCGGCACGTTGTGGTTGATGCCGTTCTGGGTATCCTGCAGTGAGCGCTCCACCCACCGCATCATGTTGGGGTCCACCACAACGGTTTTGTCGTTCTCCACCCAGGGGGAGGAGACGTTGTTGGAGTACACCCGGTAGGTGTCGGCGCGGCCGGAGTACATGTAATAGCCGGCGGCCTTCATCTGTTCGGCGGTTTCATAAAACTTGTCCCAGTCGGCCACGGCGGCGGCCACCACGGCCGGGTCGTCGCTGCCCAGAACGGTTTTGGCGATCGAGCGGCGGTACACCAGCATGCCGGGGGTCGCCTGGTAGCTCAGGCCGCGGATCTCGCCGTCGGCGGTGCGCATGGCGTCCAGGGTGTAGCGGTACTGGTTGGCGATGTCCGCGTCGGTGATGCCAAGCTGGGAGATGGGCATGGCAACGTTGGCCTCCGGGTCGATGTATTTCAGGGCGTAGTCGGCCTCCACTAAGAACATGTCCACCCGCTCGTCGGCCGGCACCTTGCCCTGCTTGAGCAGGGCCTCGTCCAGCTTTTGCTGGTAAACGCCGTCCTGGGTGGGGTTGATGACCCAGTGGATCTCGGTGCCGTCGGTAAGGTAGGTGATGGACCGGTCGTTGGAGAGATGATCGACCTCCGGGTAGTTGGCGTTGAATTTTTGCTGGAATTCATCGTTCCACACATAGATGTTGAGGATCCTGCCCTCGACGCCCGGCGTGACGCCAAGGTCCCCGGGGCTGGACCCACAGCCGCTCAGAAGGCCCAGAATCAGAACGGCCATCAGAGCGATACACAAAACCCTTCTCTTCATGATCGTTTCCTCCTGTTTCCAAATTTGATACAGCCTGCTGCTGTGATGCTGTTTTTATTGTATGGAACGGCCCGAGGGCTGTATACAAAAATAGGGGAAGATATGTCAAATCCATGCCCTGTTTAGACATTTTACATAGACCTCATCAAAAACAGGCAAAAAAATCGTACTATTTCCCCTTGATAAAATATCAAATCTATGATATATTGGCCCCGGAAAACGGCAGCCTTGCCGATGAAAAAAAGGGGGCGTGCGGATGAACCAGGCAGGCGGGCGCGGGCCGCTGGCCCTTGACGGCGCGCGGGAGATCATCACCCACCGGGAGCCGGGGGAGGAGTTCCTGTTCTACCGCTCGGTGGCGGCGGGGATGATCGACGCGGTGCAGGAGAACTGCAGCCGGGGCGCCTTTGAGAACATGAAGGGGGCGGGGCGGCTCTCCGACAACCCGGTCACCAACCTGCGCTACCATTTTGTGGTAACGGCGGCCATGCTGGCCCGCTTTTGCACCGAGGGCGGCATGGCGATGGACGAGGCGTTCGGCCTCAGCGACGAGTACATCCGCCGGATGGACTGCTGCAACAACATGGCCGAGATCGTTTACGTCCACGACCAGATGGCCCTGGACTATGTCTGCCGGATGCGCAATCTCAAAAAGCGGGTGGCGTCCTCCCGGCAGGTGGCGGAGGCCATCGATTACATCTATGTCCATATCATGGACCGCATCACCATCCAGGACCTGGCCGCCGCCATCTCGGTCTCCCCGGCGCACCTGTCCCGCATCTTCAAGCAGGAGACCGGCGTCTCGGTGAGCGAGTATATCCGCCAGAGGAAGATCGACATGGCCAAAAACCTGCTGCGGTTCAGCGGCTACAATTTTGCCGATATCGCCGCCATGCTCTCCTATTCCTCCCAAAGCCACTTTATCCAGCACTTCCGCAGCCAGACCGGCATGACCCCCAAGGCTTACCGGGACAAAAACTACCTGAACAACTGGAACGTCAACCGGGGCCCGGCCCCGCAAAATGATCCCGGGGCGGTCACAGGGTAAGAACGATCTCGGTCTGCGCCGTCAGCAGCTCCTCCGGCAGGTAGCTGCCCTCCACCGGCCTGCCGTTGACCGTCATGCTGCGGCAGCCGCACTGTTTGCCGTCCGGGTTCTGCACCAGGATGTGCAGCTGTTTGTGGCGGAACTCCCTGCAAATCTCCAGCGCCTTCCATTCCTTTGGGATGGAGGGCGCTATGCGTATGCCCCCAAGGTCGGGCCGCATGCCCAAAATGCCCTCCACGCAGCCCACCATCACGGTGGAGGCCGTGCCGGTAAGCCAGTGCACATGCGAGCGCCCCGCGTGGGGGCTGGCCGTGCCCTCGGTAAACTGGCCGTAGCAGTAGGGCTCGATCCTGCGGATCTCGGCCCGGTCGTTCTGCATCGAGGGGGCGTTTTCGGCAAAGTATTCAAAGGCCCGGTCCCCGTGCCCCAAAAGCGCCTCGGCCAGGATCAGCCACCCCTGCGACTGGGAAAAGACGCCCGCGTTCTCCTTTACCCCGGCGTTGTAGATCACCGCCAGCGCCCCGTCAAAGGCGTGGGCGTGGTAGGGCGGGTCCATCAGGATGGCGCCGTACTCGGTGTTCAGCCGGTCGTGCACATTGTTCATGGCCAGCTCGGCCTGTTTGGAATCGGCCAGGCCGCTGATCACCGCCCAGCTCTGGGGGTTGAGCCAGAGGCTGGCCTCCGGGCTGCCGTGCCGCCCGATCACCTCCCCGGCCTCGGTAAAGCCCCGGATAAAGCGGTCGCCGTCCCAGCAGAGGTCGTTGAGCCGGATGCGAAGCCGCTCCTGCTCCCGCTTGAGCCAGGCAAGGTACTGCCCGTCCCCCTTGTGGGCGGCAAAGGCCCGCAGGACCGTAAAGGCGTAGTAGAACTGGAAGGCCACAAAGGAGGATTCCCCCGCAGCCCCCAGCCGCAGGCAGTCGTTCCAGTCGGCATGCAGCCCGGCGGGCATCCCGTGCGGGCCCAAATGCTGGAGCGAAAAATCCAAGGCGCGCTTGAGGTGCTCGTACACGGTGCCCTCGCCCCGGTTGGCAAAGGGGATGACCTCGTCCAAAAAGGCGGCGCTGCCGGTCTCGGCAATGTACTTGTACACCGTGGGGAAGAGCCAGAGGGCGTCGTCGGCCCGGTAGGCGGGGTGGCCGGTCTCCTGCACATACGAGGGATCCTCCGGGGTGTCCTCATGGCCGGGATCGTGGGTGAACTTTACCAGCGGCAGCCCGCCGCCGTGGTCCACCTGGGCCGAGAGCATAAAGCGCAGCTTTTGCGCCGCCGCCTCCGGCTCCAGATGGATGATGCCCTGGATGTCCTGCACCGTGTCCCGGTAGCCGTAGCCGTTGCGCAGGCCGCAGTAGATAAAGGAGGCGGCCCGCGACCAGGTAAAGGTGATAAAGCTGTTATAGGCGTTCCAGGTGTTGACCATCTCGTCAAACTCCGGGCAGGGGGTTTTGACCTGGAACCGGGAGAGCTTGCCGTGCCAAAACTGCTTGAGGGCATTCAGCTCGGCCGCGCAGGCCGCCGCCGGGTTCTGGTAGGCCTGCATCAGGCGGGCGCTTTCTTTGGGGGGCTTTTCCCCCAGCAGGAAGGCCACCGTCACGCTCTCGCCCGGCCCCAGCGCCACGGACGCCGAGAGGGCCCCGCAGCTGTTGCCGTTATAGCCCAGCTGGTTCAAAAGGATGCCGCGCTCCACCCCGATGGGGTTGCCGTAGCCCCGGTAGGGGCCCAAAAACTCCGCCCTGTCGCCGCAGTAGGAGGTGACCCTGGCCCCGGCCAGGCCAAAAAAGCGCTCGATCACCGTCTTGGCGTCCACCTCGCTGCCGGCGGCGTCCAGATTGCCGTGGATCTGCTGGCGGATGCGGTCTTTGTCAAACAGGGTGCGGGTGATGAACTGGGAGTATTGCAGGTTCACCTGGTCCTGCTCGTAGTTGCCGTGGCTGGTAAATTCGGCATAGCCGGTCAGGGTCAGGGTGCGGGGCCGGCCCGAGCGGTTGGCCACCGTAAGCATCCAGACCTCGTGGGCCCCGTTCAGCGGCACATAGTACGCCGCCTCGCTGTGGATGCCGCTGTAATCCGCCGAGAGGACGGTGTAGCCCATCCCGTGCCGGCATTCGCTCTGGTAAACATCCAGGCTTTTGCCCACCGGCTGCCAGGAGGCGGACCAGAAGTCGCCGGTCTCGTCGTCCCGCAGGTAAAGGTACCGCCCCGGCTGGTCAAACTGGTTAAAGACATAGCGCAGGATCCGCCCATTGGCCCCGGAGCGCACAAAGCTGTAACCGCCGGCGTTGTTGGAGATCAGCGCCCCATACTCCGGCGAGCCCAGGTAGTTGGCCCAGGGGGCCGGGGTGTCCGGCCGGGTGATCACATATTCCCGGGCCGGGCCGTCAAAATATCCGTACTGCATGGGTGCCTCCTCCTTACATCAGTTCGATCATCATGGTATTGCGGGCCTCTGGCAGGCCGCAAAGCAGCGCCCGGCTCAGCACCGCCCGGCCGTTTTCCACCGGGATATCCCGGTTTTCGGCGGGCGACGCGCCGCGCAGGTACGCCTTAAAAACGCGGCAGCCGTCGGGGTCCCGGCCGGCGGGGCCGCTGCCGTCGGGGTCCCGGCCGTCGGGGCCGCTGCCGGCCGGGCAGGCAAATACCGCGCAAAACCGCTTTTCGGCAAAGCAAAAATCCACCGCCGCCGTCCCGGCTTCGTCAAACTGCTCCCGCACCAGCTTGGGCGTGATGACCAGATCGCCGTTTTCGCCGTGCACGCCAAACGCCTGGGTCAGCAGGGTCAGCAGGTACCAGCTGGCCGCACCGGTGAGGTAGTGGTACATCCCCCGGCCCTCGGCGTTAAAGTATTCCGGGATGCCGGGATAGATCCTGCTGGTCTCAAAGTCCAGCGCGGCGTCGGCCAGCGCCCGCAGGGCCTTCCAGCCCTCCCGCACAAAGCCCCGGCGGTACAGGGCGTTGGCGTACATCACAGCCATGTGGCAGAACACCGCCCCGTTCTCTTTTTCCCCATAGGCAAAGCCGAACATCCGGCCCATGTCAAATTTCAGTTCCGCAAAGTCGGTGTTCAGGCGGTAGCCCCCCAGCTCTTTTTTGTAGAGGTACCGGTCGGCGGCGCGGGTGATGGCCTGTACCTGGCTCTCCGAGGCGGTCCCGCTCATAATGGCAAACACCTGCCCGGTCAGCATCATGCGCACCCGGCCATCGCAGACCCCCTCCAGCGGGCGGCCGTGGTTGTCGTAGTAGCTGTTGAACCAGCCGTCCCCGCCGTCCGCGATCCACTCCTGGCGGCGGATGTGGCCGGCCATCCAGTCGGCCTTTTCCTCCAGGTTTTCGGCAATTTTCAGCAGCGGCAGCCGTACCCGCCTGCCGCTCACCGTGTGGCGGCACCGCGCGGCATACCGCCGCAGCAGCTCCTGCTTCTGGCTTACACTGTCGTAGCAGCTGCCGGGCAGCTCCAGCAAAAGGGCCGTTTCCTCCGCCAGCTCGGCGGCGCCGCCGGGGGCCTTTTGCTCCAGCAGCCGCACCAGCCCTGCCAGCTCCCGCAGGTTCCCGGCGTATGCGCAGCTGAACGCCACGCTCTCCCCCCGCTCGGGGGCCATGTCCAAGGCGTCGTTCCAGTCGGCCCCCCGCAGCCGCAGGATGTTGTGCTCGCCCACCTCATAAAAGGCGGCCAGATGCTGGATCAGCAGATGCTCCAAAATGCTGCCGGTGTAAATTTCGCCGGCGGCGGTGCGCTGGCTGTTCCCATATTCCGGGCTCCACTCCTCGTCGATCCCGGTCCCCCGCATGGCCTGGGGGTCCTTAAAGTAGGGAACCTCTGCGCGCAGGATGTCCAGATCCCCCGTCTGGTCAATGTACAGCCGCACGGTCATCAGCGGCCAGAGGGCGTGGTCCATCCAGACCCGGGCGATGCCGTTGCGGTCGGCCACAAAGTTTGCCAGGCCCTCCCCGATAATGGTGGCGTTGGTGCCGTCCATCCGCACCCCGCCAAAGTTGGCCCGGATCATCTCGCCCACCCCGCCGGGGTCCATCAGCAGCAGGGAGAGGCAGTCCTGCCAGAGGTCCCGCCAGCCCCGGCCGCCCCGGCCGTAGTCGTGGTGGGGCAAAAAGGAGCAGCCGTAGATCCGCCGCAAAAAGGGCTGGAAGCTCACCCAGCGCATCAGCCGGTCAAAGCTTTCCCAGCCGGTGCGGCAGCGCACGTTTACCTTGGCCTGCCAATAGTCCCTTGTGCGCGCAAGGGCGGCCTGCACCCGCTCCCCGGTGCCGTAGGCCCAAAGGACCCGGTCGATCTCCCCGGCCTTTTCGGTAACGCCCAGCAGCACAAGGTACACGGCCGTCTGCCCCGGCTCCAGCACAGCGGCGGGGTAGCAAATGCCGCCCATGGCCTCCCGGCCGTCCACCCGGACGCCGGCGGGCCGGGCTTCCCGCTCCTCATACACGGCCCTGGGGCGCAGCAGGCTGCCGCCCTCCCCCAAAAACTCCTGCACGGTCGGGTAAAACCCGGCGGGGGCGCTGCCGTCCCCCAGGGCCCCCAGCACGTAATAGGTGCGGTGGTTCTGCCGGTGGCCCTTTTCGTCAAAGGACATGGTCGGCGTTACGCATACGCCGTACTCGGTGGTCTGGATGCGGTGGAGCATCGAGGTCACGTTCCGGTGGTCCCGCAGGTTGTCCGCGCTCCGGCCATAGATGGGCACCGCCGCGATGGCCGCGACCCGCTGGGGCAGGGGGGCCCGGTTGGTGATCCGCACCTCCAAAATTTCCAGGTTTTCGTCCGGCGGCACAAACGAGGTCAGCTTGGCCGCAAGGCCAAACTGTTCCGATTCCCGGCGCACCGTCTGCCACATCAGGCCGGCGGTCAGCGAGCTTGCGTCCTGCCTGGCCGTAAAGCGGTCGGCCTCCTGCTGGGCCGACACGCCGGCGGCGGACCAGCAGCCCTTTTCGGTCACGCACCAAAAATTCCGGGTGCTGCGGCTGGCGTGCAGGTCCTCGATGCTCACCGGCTGGAGCAAAAAGGACTCCTGGTCCAGCTTGCTGTCCCCGGCCAGGTTGGGCGCAATGGCGCTTTTCAGCCCGGTCTCGCTGGCAAGGGGGAAGTAGAGCCCGCTCACCGCCTCGGGGTTTTCAAGCCGGAATGTTCCGTTTTCGTCCAAAAAGCGGATGGTTTCCATGGTATATCCTCCCGGTCAGGCTTTTTTCTGGTACACCCGCACATATTCCGCCGCAAGGGCGGCGCGGGCAAAGTCGGTCGTTTCGTCCGGCGGGCCCGGCCACACCCCGCCCACCGCCAGGTTCAGGATCAGGTACATCCTGTGGTCAAAGGGGGCGGGGTACGGCCTGCGCGCGCCGCCCCCGCCGGCGCAAAACCAGTGCCTGGCCTGATGGAACAGCCGGCCGTCCAGATACCAGCGGACAAGGCCGGGCAGCCACTCGAGCGAAAAGGTGTGAAAGCCCCCGGCAAGATCCCCCCGCGGCAGGGTAAAGCAGCCCTGGTCCTGGGTATGGGGCAGGCCGTAATGCAGGGTGCCAAAGCAGGTTTTTGGCTGGTGCCCCAAAACCTCCATGATGTCGATCTCGCCGCAGACCGGCCACTGCCCCCAGCGGCCCTCATCCGCCGTCATCAGCCAGAAGGCGGGCAAAAATCCCCTCCCCCTCGGCACCTTGAGGCGGGCCTCAAAGATCCCATAGGCAAATTCTCGCTTGCCCTGGGTGGAGATCCGCGCCGAGCGGTACGAAGCGCTCCCGTCCGGCTGGATGGTTTTGACCGCGCGAAGGGCAAGGCGGCCGTCCCGCAGCTGGAGGACCTCTTCTGAATCCACATACTCCTGAAGCTCCTCGTTCACCCAGCCCGGCTCGTGCAGCTCCACGTTCCAGCTGCGCCGGTCCAGCGCGCCGGCGTCAAACCGGTCCTCAAAAACCAGGTCGTATCCTTTGTAACAAAGCAGTTCGCCCACAGCGTTCCATCTCCTTTTGCCGCCCGGCGGCCGGGTCAGCGCCCAAAGATCCTGCGCAGGTAAAACAGGTTTACCCAGGCCGCCCCGGCGGCGCCGATCACCAGCCAGGCGGCCGTGAACGGCCCGATAAAGCGCGGCAGGAATACGGCGGTCAAAACCGGCGAAAGGTTTACCGCCGTTACAAAAAAGGTAACCGGCAGGTTTGCCAGCGCCAGCCGCGCCGCGTTGCCCAGATGCCGGCAAAAGCGGTTTTCAAAGCAGGCGATCAGCGGGAACAGGTAGGACAGCACCGCCGTCAGCGCCGCCGCCCCCATGCACAGCAGCACGAACAGCTCGGGCGAAAACAGCAGCGTTTCGGCGTAAAGCGCCCGGTAAAGCACCGCCAGCAGCGCAATGTCCGCAAAAAGCAGCAGGGCCGCCGGGGTGGAGGCGGTAAAGGACCTTTTCAGATCCCGCAAAAAATCCCGCACCGGCGTGCGGTCGCTCTCCTTCAGCATCCCCAGCACGGTCGAATAGAGGGCGGTCACCGCCGCTCCGGTGCAAACGATGGTGGCGCAGGCAAGCACAAAGATCACGTTCAAAAAAATCAGGTCGCAAACCGTGGTCAAAAACCGTATGATCCCGCTGTCCGGTCCGGGCATTTTCATGCGCGCGCCCCCTCTGTGCCATCCGGCCTTTTTCGTCATTTATGGCAGCATCGCTTTTAAGTAATTTATATTGTATAGGATTCTTTTTGGGCAATATATCAGCATCCTGCCCAAAATATCAAAATGCATGCTTTCTGCCTTTTGGCCCCGGGGCTTCCTGCCCGCGCCGCCCGGTTTTGGCCTGCGGCCTGCCGCTTTTTTGGGCATCACATGTGCGCCTGTGCGCTCCCGGCCGCCGCCCCGGCTTGACAAGCCGCCGCGCGGGCGGGTATAATAAAGCACGGCATCCGGCGGCCAAAGCGCCGGGCGCCGCGCCTTGCAGGTGTCGTACAACGGCTAGTACATCAGCCTTCCAAGCTGATGACGTGGGTTCGACTCCCATCACCTGCTCCAAGCCGCCGCAAGCGTCCTATCGCCTGCGGCGGCTTTTTTGCGCCCTTTTGGCCTTTTGCCGCCCGCCTTTTTTGAAAATTGCAATCCCTTTTGGAACATGCTATAATCAAATAAATATGGGCGCCGGGGCCGCGGGGCCATGAGCGGCTGTCCCATAGGGCAAAACGGCGGCGCGGGGCGGCAGGCCCCGCCCCAAAAAGGGGTGGCAGGGCATGCAGGATACGGGGGTCAGCGCCAGCATTGTGGTGTACGGCGGCTGGCAGGAGGCCGCCGCCGCGGCCAACTCGGTGCTGGAGCACACCGCCGCCCGCCCCTTTACGCTGTACCTGATCGACAACGCCAGCCCGGACGACTCGGCCCGGCAGCTGCCCGGGGCGGTGCGGGACGAGCGGGCCCAGCTGCTCTGCCTGCCCCAAAACAAGGGCTTTGGCGGCGGGCACAACGCGGTGCTGGGCCGGCTTTCCAGCCGCTACCACTTTGTGCTCAACCCGGACATTTTGGTAAATGGGGACGTGCTGGGCGGCATCTGCGGCTGGATGGACGAGCACCCCGAGGTCGTGATGGCCACCCCGCAGCTTTTTTTCCCGGACGGGCGGCTCCAGCACCTGCCCCGCCGCAAGCCCAACCTGATGGGCCTGTTGGCCCGGCAGCTGCCCGGCGGCGCGCTGGAGCGCTTTAATCTCCACTACACCATGCAGGACGAGGACCTCTCCCAGGTGCGGGACATCCAGTTCTGCACCGGCAGCTTTTTTTGCATCCGCACCGAGGTGTTCCGGCAGATGGGCGGCTTTGACGAGGGGTATTTTATGTATGTGGAGGACGCCGATATCACCCAAAAGGCGCTGCAGTACGGCCGGGTCTGCCTGCTGCCCCAGTTTAAGGCCGTGCACGCCTGGCACCGCACCCCCGCCCACCGCGGCAGCCATTTTTGGATGCAGCTCAAAAGCATGGGCCGGTATTTTGCCAAATGGGGCTTTGCGCTCAAATAGGCGGCGTTTGCCCCGGCGGCTTTTGTTCCGGCGCGCGGCCCCGCGCGCCAAAGAGACCCTGCCCCGGCGGCGTTTGTTTTGTATACAGCGGCGCGGCTCCGCTTTGTGCTAAGTCGCACAACTACAAAAAGGGGGACGCCCCGGCCCGCTGCGGCCGGCGGGCCCCGCAAAAAAGGAGCGATGCGCACCCATGAAAGGGATCATCCTCGCCGGCGGCGCCGGCACCCGGCTTTATCCGCTTACCATGGTCACCAGCAAGCAGCTGCTGCCGGTATACGACAAGCCGATGATCTACTACCCCCTGTCCACCCTGATGCTGGCCGGCATCCAGGAGATCCTGATCATCTCCACCCCCGAGGACACCCCCCGCTTTGAGCACCTTTTGGGAAACGGCAGCCAGTTTGGGCTGCGGCTCTCGTACAAGGTGCAGCCCAGCCCGGACGGCCTGGCCCAGGCCTTTTTGCTGGGCGAGGAGTTTATTGGCAGCGACTGCTGCGCCATGGTGCTGGGCGACAATATCTTTTACGGCAACGGCTTTTCCCGCATCCTCAAGGCGGCCCGCGCAAACGCCGAGGAGAAGGGCCGTGCCACCGTGTTTGGCTACTATGTCAACGACCCCGAGCGGTTCGGCATCGTGGAGTTCGACGAGGCGGGCAGGGTCATCAGCGTGGAGGAAAAACCCGCCCAGCCCAAATCCCACTACGCCATCACCGGCCTGTATTTTTACGACCAGCGGGTGGTGCAGCTGGCAAAGCAGGTAAAGCCCTCGGCGCGGGGCGAGCTGGAGATCACCACCCTCAACGCCATGTATCTGGACAAGGGCGATCTGGACGTGCAGCTGCTGGGCCGCGGCTTTGCCTGGCTCGACACCGGCACCATGGACAGCCTGGTGGACGCGGCCGACTTTGTGCGGATGGTGGAAAAGCGGCAGGGCATCAAGATCTCGGCCCCGGAGGAGATCGCCTACAAAAACGGCTGGATCAGCCGCGAAAGCCTGTTGGAAAGCGCCGCCCGCTACGGCAAAAGCCCCTACGGCGAGCATCTGCGGCAGGTGGCCGAGCACAAGATCCGGTACTGATCCCGCGGCCGGGGCAGGGGGGCGGCAAACCCGCCCCCTGCGTTAAGTGCAGCACAAACCAGAAAGGAGCGGCGGTATGAAGCTACTGATCACAGGGGCAAACGGCCAGCTTGGCACCGAGCTGCAGCGCCAGCTGCGCCAGGGGGGCAGCGCGCTGGGGCCCATCCCGGAGCGGCTGAAAAACGCCAGTGTGCTGGCGGTGGACCTGCCCCAGCTGGACATTGCCGACCGGGCCGAGGTGATCGCCTTTGTGCGCCGGCACCAGCCGGATGCGATCCTGAACTGCGCGGCCTATACCAATGTGGATGGCTGCGAAACGAACCGGGACGATGCCTTTAAGGCCAACGCCCTCGGCCCCGCCAACCTGGCCCAGGCGGCCGAAAAGATCGGCGCGCGGCTGGTGCATGTCTCCACCGACTATGTGTTTTCGGGTAAGGAGACCGGCGGCGTCGCCCTGGACGAGACCGCCCTGCCCGCCCCCCAAAGCGCCTACGGCGCCACCAAGCTTTTGGGCGAGGAGTATGTGCGGCAGTTCTGCCGGCGGTATTTTATCGTGCGCACGGCCTGGCTGTACGGCCGCACCGGCAAAAACTTTGTGCGCACCATGGCAGCCCTGGGCGCAAAACCGGGCCGCGTCGAGGTGGTAAACGACCAGCGCGGCAACCCCACCAACGCCGAGGACCTGGCCCATCACCTGCTGCGGCTGGCGGTAAGCCACAACTACGGCGTCTACCACTGCACCGGCCAGGGGGTCTGCAGCTGGTACGAGTTTGCCCGCGAGGTCTTCCGGCTCACCGGCGCGGTGGCCGAGATCGCCCCCTGCACAAGCGGGGAGTACGCCCAAAAGCACCCGGACGCCGCCCGCCGCCCCGCCTGGAGCGCGCTGGAAAACCGGATGCTTGCCTGCACCATCGGCGACGGCATGCGCCCCTGGCAGGACGCCCTGGCGCAGTTCTTTGCCAGCGGCGGGTTTGCCGGGTAATGGGCCGAATGGGCCGATCCAGGGGGGCGCGCCCCCCTGGACCCCCGCCATGCGGCGCGCAGGATGCGCGCCGCGGATATGAAAAAATAAAGGCGGCCGGGCCGCCGCTTTGGGGCGCAGGGACGCTTTGCCCCCCAAGCACCGCCCGGGCCGCGGCCAAAAAAGGAGACAGCATGAAGCAGTATCTGATCACCGGCTGCGCCGGGTTTATTGGTTCCAATTTTGTTTACTATATGTTGAATAAGCACAAGGATATCCGGCTTGTAAACCTTGATAAGCTTACCTACGCCGGCAACCTCGAAAACCTCAAGGGGGCCGAGGGGGACGCCCGCCACATCTTTGTGCAGGGGGACATCTGCGACAAGGCGCTGGTCAAGGGGCTGTTTGCGCAGTACGATTTTGACTGTGTGATCAACTTTGCGGCCGAAAGCCATGTGGACCGCAGCATCACCAACCCCGAAATTTTTGTGGCCACCAACGTGATGGGCACGGTCAACCTGCTGCAGTGCGCCAAGGAGGCCTGGCTGCAAAACGGCCAGTGGGCGCCGGGCAAAAAGTATGTACAGGTTTCCACCGACGAGGTGTACGGCTCGCTGGGGGCCGAGGGGTATTTTACCGAGACTACCCCCCTGTGCCCCCACAGCCCCTATTCCTCCAGCAAGGCCGGCGCGGACCTTTTTGTAATGGCCTACCACGACACCTACGGCCTGCCGGTCAACATCACCCGCTGCTCCAACAACTACGGGCCCTACCAGTTCCCCGAAAAGCTCATCCCGCTCATGATCAACAACGCCAAGCACCACAAAAGCCTGCCGGTGTACGGCGACGGCATGAACGTGCGGGACTGGCTGTATGTCGAGGACCACTGCAAGGCCATCGACATGGTGGCCGAGGGCGGCCGGGACGGCGAGGTGTACAACGTGGGCGGTCACAACGAGCGGCCCAACATCTTTATCGTAAAAACCATCCTTTCCCAGCTGCACGAGAGGCTCGGGGACGAGGCCATCGGCGAAAACCTCATCCAGCATGTGGCCGACCGGCTGGGCCACGACCGCCGCTATGGCATCGACCCCGCCAAGATCAGGGCCGAGCTGGGCTGGTATCCCGAGACCAGCTTTGAGGTGGGCATCGTAAAAACCATCGACTGGTACCTGGCCCATGAGGACTGGATGAACAATGTTACTTCTGGTAATTACCAAAAGTATTATGACGAAATGTATAAAAACAGGTAACAACCGCCGGCCCCGGCAGGCAGGATAGCGGGGGGCCGGATAAAAAAAGCAGGACTGCCCCAAAAGCGGCCGATGGGTTTGGCGATCGCGGCTTTTGGAGGGGTTTGAGAGAGTGAAGAGGGCGGCTCCGGGGCGCTGCGGCAAAAACGCAGGCAGGGTACGGGCGGCCCCGGAGGGAGAAGAGTAAATTTATGCTGTATAGCGAACTCAAGGCAAGCGAGCCGATCTTAAAAGCGGTGGAGCGCATGGGCTTTACCGAGATGACCGAGGTGCAGGAAAAGGCGATCCCGGTGATGATGGCCGGGCAGGACGTGATCGCCAAGGCCCCCACCGGCACCGGCAAAACCTGCGCCTTTGGCATCCCGGTGATCGAGCGGCTGGACAAGGCCAAGGCCTCGCCCCAGGCGGTGATCCTGGCCCCCACCCGGGAACTGGCCCAGCAGATCGCGGGGGATCTGGAGGACCTGGCCCACTACATCCCCGAGGTGCGCATCGCCTGCGTTTACGGCGGGGCCAACATGCAAAAGCAGATCGACAGGCTCAAAAAGGGCTGCCAGATCGTGGTGGCCACCCCCGGCCGGCTGATGGACCACATGAAGCACCGCACCATCGACGTCAGCGGGGTGACCACCATCGTGCTGGACGAGGCCGACGAGATGCTGGACATGGGCTTTTACAAGGATGTGCGCCGCATCATCGACAGCATGAAGGCCCGCAAAAGCCTCTCGATGTTCAGCGCCACCATCAGCCGGGAGGTAATGGACATCGGCTGGCTCTACCAGCGGGACGCGGCCGAGATCATGGTGCAGCCCTTGGAGGAAAGCCAGCCCAAGATCACCCAGTACATTCTGCGCACCACCGGCCGCAACAAGCTGGCCGACCTGGCGCAGATCGTATTGGGCAGGGGCTACGGCCGGGTGATGGTGTTCTGCAACACCAAGTTCACCACCGCCATCCTCACAAACCAGCTGGCCCGGCTCAATTTTGAGGTGGACTGCCTGCACGGCGACCTCTCCCAGGCCGAGCGCAACAAGATCATGGCCACCTTTAAGGAGGGCAAGCTCCAGATGCTGGTGGCCACCGACGTGGCCGCCCGCGGCATCGACGTGGACGATGTGGACGCGGTGATCAACTACGACGTGCCCCCCTCCAACGAGTACTACACCCACCGCATCGGCCGCACCGGCCGGGCCAAAAAGGAGGGGGTAAGCTACCTGCTTTACACCGAGGAGGAGCAAAAACGGGTGGACGAGCTCTTGCGCCTTACCCGCAACGCCGACCTTGCCATCCCGGTGCATTTTGACGAGCAGCATAACCAGCTGATCGAGGAAAAGATCGAAAAGGGCGACAAGTTCCAGGTGCGGGCGTATTTTTAAGCCGCCCGCCGGGGCAGGTTTTTGGGGGGCAGGCTTTTCACAAGCCCCTGTCAGGGCCGGGCCCTTTACAGGCCTTTGCCGGGGCGGGGGCCTGTGCGGCCCGCCAAAAAACCCTTGTCTGGGACAAGCCCCGCCAGGGCGCAAAAGCCGCCCAAACAGTCAGCGTTCCAGCCGCCGGAAAGGTCCAAGACCCCCGGCGGCTTTTTTTATCCGGCGGGCCTGCCAATAAAACAAACGATAAATCGCATAAAAATAAAACCAGTGCGGTAAAAAATATTTTCAAAAAAGCCTTGACCTTCCCGCAGGGGGAAGGGGTACACTAAGGGTGCAAACCAGCCAAAGCGCAAAGCGGCGGGCTCAAAAGGGCGGCAGCCGGGCGCTTTGGCCGGCACGGGATCAGGGAGGGATCGCAGTGCAGATCAACGAGGTGGAGCGGCTGGTGGGCGTCACCAAAAAGAACATCCGGTTTTACGAGCAGGAGGGGCTTCTGGCCCCCAGCCGGCAGGCCGGCAACGGCTACCGCAACTACAGCGAGGCGGACGTGGCGCGGCTTGAGCAGATCAAGCTGCTGCGCAAGCTGGACGTGCCGCTGGGCGAGATCGGCCAGATGCTGGCCGGGCAGCTGCCTCTGGCCGAGGGGATGCGGCGGCACCTTATTACGCTGGAACACCGGCAGGCCAACCTTGCCAGCGCCCAAAACCTCACCGCGGCGCTGGCGCAGGAGGCGGGCCTTTTGGCGGATCTGGACGCAAAGGCCCACCTGGCCCAGATGGACGAACTGGAAAAAAAGGGGGTGCGATTTATCAACATTCAAAAGCAGGATAAGGCCCGGCGGTACCGCGGGGCGGTGATGGCGGCGGCGGTGTTCATGCTGCTGATGGCCGTCTTAGAGGGCATGCTGGGCTGGGCGATGCTCACCGACCCGATCCCCTGGCCGCTGGCGCTGGGCTTTATGGCGGTGCCGGCCGTCATGGTCATTGGGGTGCTGCTGGCCCTGCGGGACCGGTTCCGCCAGATCGAGGAAGGGGAGGAAGACCTTGCAGCAAAGTATTAGCTGGCTGTTGGCGGCCCCCTTGGGGCTATGGGGGATCGTGTTCTGGGCGCTGGCCGCCGCGGCCCCGGTGCTGTTTGTGATCGGGCTGGTCAAGGCCCTGCGCGCCCGCAAAAAAGAATTGGAAAGAGGAGAAGAAGATGCTGCTCGTAAATATTGACCATATCCCCGGCAAAAGCTTTGAGGCCCTGGGCATTGTAAAGGGCAACGTGGTGATGACCAAAAACTTTGGCAAGGATTTTATGGCCGGCATGAAGACCCTGGTGGGCGGCGAGATCGAGAGCTATACCGAAATGCTCAACCAGGCGCGGCAAATCGCGGTCAAGCGGATGGTGGACGAGGCCGAGGCGCAGGGCGCGGATGCGGTGGTCAATGTGCGGTACGCCAGTGCCAGCGTGATGCAGGGCGCGGCCGAGGTGATCGCCTACGGCACCGCCGTGCGCTTTACCGCGTAAGGGCCCGCCGCCACCTGCCGCCAAAGGTACGGACGATCCGGCACTTTCCTGCGAGTGCGCTTTACCGCGTAAGGGTCTGCATACGCTCCAAATATAGTTTTAAGCCGCCGCCCGGCCCCGCGCGCCCCTTGTTGGGTGCGGGGCCGGGCGGCGGCTTTGCCGTCTTTATGCCGCGTTTGAAAATCCCTATTATGGGACCTATCTTTTTGTATAATGCCTTATAGAAACCAGAGCGGTTCCTTATAAAGCAAAAAACAGAAAGGCGGTACAAAGCGATGGAATACATTTTGCGGGATGTTGGGGGCCATGTGGAGGTGTACACCCCCTCGGGCAAGTTTATCTTCTCGGCGGATACCACGCGGGAGGCCATGGAGGAGCTGGCGGGCTGAATAAAAAAGGCCCGGCAAAAGCGTTGGCAAAAACAGCGGCAAAAGCCGGCCCCGCCGGCTGCCGGCAAACGCTCCAATACGCGGCGGCAAAAGCCGGCCCCGCCGGCTGCCGGCAAACGCTCCAAAACACAGCGGTTCAAACACTTTTTTGCGCCGGGCCGGCCTCTTCGCCGGCCCGGCGGCAGCGCCAAATTTTTCTTCATCCACTTTTTTTGCAAAGCATGCTTGACATTTTTTGCAAAGCAAGCTATACTAAAAATGCAAAGCGAGCTTTACACTACGGAGCCATGCGGCCGGCAGGGATGCACGGGGGGCCATGGCGCCGGCCGGAAAGGGTGATCGTTTATCAAAACGCGGATCGCGCAGCTGCGCAAGGAGCGCAGGCTGAGCCAAAGCGAGCTGGCCGAGGCGGTGGGGGTGACCCGGCAGACCATCACCAGCCTGGAGGTGGGCCGGTACACCGCCAGCCTGGTGCTGGCCTATAAGATCGCCCGGTATTTTGGTCTGCCGATCGAGGAAGTGTTTGATTTTTCGGAACTGGAGGAGTGAGCGTTTATGATGATGAAGATGCTGCTGTGCAGCCACGCAAAAACCTTAGAGGAATACCGCCGCGCGGTGCAAAGGCGGGTGGGCTGCTTTTGGGGTGCGGCGGCGCTGGGCGCGGCCACCCTTGGGGTCACCCTGCTGCTGATGGGCGGGCAGATCGCCGAGCCGGCGGACGCCGCCTACCTGCAGGGGGTCTGGTGCGGCATTGGCGCGGGGCTGATCGCGGCGGGGGTGCTGCTGGCGCTGCGCACCCGGCGGCTGCTCAAGGATGAAAGCGCCCTGCGCCAGGAGATGCTCAAGGAGCAGGACGAGCGCAACCTCGCCATCAACCAGAGGGCGCAGGGCGCGGCGGCGGCGCTGGGGCTTGTGCTGCTGTATATCGCGCTGCTGGCGTTCAGCTTTATCGATCTCACGGTGTTCAAAACCCTGTGCTGCTGCGCGCTGGTGTTCATGCTGCTGTTTTTGGGCGCAAAGGCCTTTTACAGCCGCAGGATGTAGGTACCCTCGAATGTGGAACCCGAACTGCAAAAATAAAAAATTCCCGCAAAAGGCCTTCGTCTTTTGCGGGTTTTTTTGGCCCTTGCTATGGGGGCCTGGGGGCTTTGACCCCCAGATTAGCCCTTGTGCTGGGGGGCTGGGGGCTTCGGCCCCCAGATTGGTTCCTTGCGCGCGTTATCCGCGCCGCGCCCGGCAGTATGCCGCGATGGCCTTTTGGGCAAACTCGGCTGTGCCCTCGCCGCCGGTGGCGTCGATATTGCGGCGCATCCGCTCGTCGGCGGTATACATTTCGCCCAGCCCCAGCATGATCTCGTCGGTGCAGGTGTAATAGTGGGCGGTGATAAAGCTCTGCAGCTCGGCCACCTTGCTCTGCGCCGCCTCGCAGGCCGGCCCTTCGTCCCGCAGGGCCCCCAGCTCGGCCAGCAGGGCCATCAGCCGCCGGTTTGCTTCGTTCTGGCCGCCCGCAGGGGCGGCCTTTTGCCGCTCTTCGTACTCCCGGTAGGCGGCCGTGCCGCCCCACCGCTCGCGCGCCTCCTGCGCGTATGCCTTTAATTCGCTCTTGTCAAATGCGCCAAATTCCATAAGCTCCGTTCCTCCTTGCTGTAATCTGCGGGCAAGGCCGATCAGCTTTTGGGTGTGGGCCGCCCGCAGCTCCAACAGCCGGATCTGCTGGCCCAGCGCCTCCTGAGGGTCAAACCCGGGGCTGTCCAGCATGGCGGCGATCTGCTTTAGGGGAAACTCCAGCTCCCGAAACAGCAAAATGCTCTGCAGCCGGCGCAGGCTTGCGTCGCTGTACAGCCGGTACCCCGCGCGGGTCACCCGGGCGGGCTTTAGCAGCCCGATGGCGTCGTAATGGTGCAGGGTGCGCGCGCTCACCCCGGCCATCCGGCTCACCTCGGCCACTGTGTACTCCCGCATGCCCGTTTGCCCCCTTTCGGCTTTTTCCGCTCTGCGCTGCGCCCGGTTCCCGGGCCGACCCCGCATGCCTTTCCGGCCGCCCCGCGCGGCCTTTTTTGCCTGCCCTTTGTGGCCTTTTTTGCCCGCTGAACCCATCTTAAACTATCACGTAAGGTCAGGGTCAAGAGGAAATCCCAAAAATTTTTGCCGGCAGTTTTTATGGCTGCCGGCATGCCTGTTTTACGCTTCGCCGCGGGTGGCAAGCCAGTATTCGCCCATGCTCTGGCCGGGCTGGCCAGTCACCTCGTCGGCCAGATACCCGGCAAGGCCCGCCGGCGGCCGCCAGGCGTTTGCCGTCTCAATACCCGCAAACTCCACCTCGGCGTACCAAAACTCGCCGGGCAGGCCGGCGTCCACCCGGTTCACCTCCAGGGTAAGCCCGCCCGGCAGGGGATAGCGCCGCTGCAGCTTTTCGATCATCGGCAGGCCCAGCAGCCCCTCCAGCCGGCCGAACAGCTCCGGGTCAATGCCGTGCTCGATCTCCTCCCGCGCCAGCCCGCCGGCCACGGGCGCGCCCTTAAAGCAGAGCACCCACTCGGTGGGCCCGCCCTGCCAGGCCTCCTCCCGCAGGCGCACGGTGGGCCGCACCGAAAAATACCCCTGCCGCATCCGGCACTCGGCCGCGGCCATAAGCCCCTCGGGCCAGCCCGCCACCATCCATTTGCGCTCAATCTCCATGCCGCGCCGCCTTTCCCTTTATGGTTTTTTGGGCCGGTGCCCTGCCGGCCCTCCGCCTGCTTTCAGGATAGCCCGGTTTTGCCGGCTTGTCAACGCGGGGAGTGTCCAAACCGGAGAGAGATACCCGGCGGCCGGGTGCGTGGGAGCAGTCTCTCAAGGCAACAGGACCCCTGCCCCGAAAGCCTTCCGAGACTCTCCCCCACCCCCGGTTTTAGCCCCCTAAATCTCCTTGAAATGGACACTCCCGGGGCGCGGGCGGCCTTGCCATCCCCCCCAAAACCCGCTATACTGGTAAAAAACGCGCCCCGCCGCTTGTAAAAAGGAGACGACCCGCCCATGAAAACCGCCCGCCCCTATCCCGCCTATACGGTCAGCAAAAAGGCCGAGGCGTCCCTCCTCGCCGGGCACCCCTGGGTGTATGCCGACGAGATCACCGCCGCCCCCGCCGCCCCGCCCTCAAACGGCAGCATCGCGGACGTCCTCAGCGGAAAGGGGCGGTACCTCGGCAGCGGCTTTGTAAGCCACGCCAGCAAGATCCGGGTGCGGCTGTTCAGCCGCAACGCCTCGGACCAGTTTGGCCCCGCCTTCTGGCGCCGCCGGCTGGAGTACGCCTGGGCCTACCGCAAAACCGTGCTGGGGCCAAGCGACCTTGCCGCCTGCCGCCTCATCCACGGCGAGGCCGACCAGTTCCCCGGCCTTACGGTAGACCGGTTCGGCCCGGTGCTGGTGGCGCAGGTGCTCTCGGCGGGCATGGAGGGCGTCAAGGGCTGGCTGCTGCCGCTGCTGGCCGAGGTTTTGCGGGCGGACGGGCAGGCCATCGAGGCCGTCTACGAGCGCAGCGACGTGGCCCTGCGCGCCAAGGAGGGCCTTGCCGAATGCAAGGGCTGGCTGGCCGCGCCCGGCTCTTTTGCCGCGGCGGGCGGTCCCGCGCCCAGCGCGCCCGCCATGGCCGGGGCTGCCACGCCCGGCAGCCCCGCCCTCCCGGACGAAGCATCCGCCGCACACCCCGCCCTGCCCGGCGCGGCCCCTGCCGTATACCCCACCCGCACGATCATCACCGAAAACGGGGTGCGGTACGAGGTGGATTTTGAAAACGGCCAGAAAACCGGCTTTTTCCTCGACCAAAAATACAACCGCCGGGCGGTGGCGGCCCTCGCCCGGGGCAAAACCGTGCTGGACTGCTTCACCCACACCGGCAGCTTTGCCTTAAACGCCGCAAAGGGGGGCGCGGCGCAGGTCACGGCGGTGGACGTGAGCGCCGCCGCCCTCGAGACCGCCCGGGCCAACGCCGCGCTCAACGGCCTTGAGGATAAGCTGGAGTTTGTCTGCGCGGACGTGTTCGACCTTCTGCCGGCGCTCGAGGCCTCCGGCCGGGGCCGGTACGACCTCATCATCCTCGACCCGCCCGCCTTTGCCAAGGCGCGGGGCGCGGCGGCCGCCGCGGTGCGGGGCTATAAGGAGATCAACTGCCGCGCCATGCGGCTGCTGCCCCGGGGCGGGTACCTGGTCAGCGCCAGCTGCACCCATTTTGTAACCGAGCGGATGTTTGCCGAGATGCTGGCGGCCGCCGCCCGGGATGCCGGCCGCCAGCTGCGCCAGGTGGAGGTGCGCGGCGCTTCGCCCGACCACCCGGTGCTCTGGGGCGTACCCGAAACCGCCTACCTCAAGTGCTTTATCTTCCAGGTGATCTGAGCGCCCGGCCCAACCCGCCCCGGCCCAAGCCCGCGGCCGCGGGCCCCCTGCGCGCACCCCGCCCGGCGGCGCAGCTCGTTTGGTCCGCCCCGGCTCTGCGCACAGTTTTTGGTGCAAAAGCATCGGGAATTTTGGCGGTTTGACCATTGACCCCGCCCGGCAAAGCCCCTATAATCAAAGCTGGAAACAGCAAAGGCGCTGCGGGTGTTCGCAAAACGGCCCACAGCGCCTTTTTTGGTTTTGGCGCAGGATGGCCCCCGGCCCGCAGCCCGCACAGCCCGCGCGGGGCCGCCGCCGGTACCCGTGCCCAAACAAAGGAGTGGGAAAGTTATGGCAGCAAACGTGATGGAAATCTACGGCAGCATGGTGTTCAACGAGCATGTGATGAAGGAGCGCCTGCCCAGCGCCACCTACAAGAGCATCAAGGCCACCCTGGAAAACGGCCAGCCGCTGGACATTGAGGTGGCCAACGTGGTGGCCAGCGTCATGAAGCGCTGGGCCATGGAAAAGGGGGCCACCCATTACACCCACTGGTTCCAGCCGCTCACCGGCATCACCAGCGAAAAGCACGACGGCTTTGTAAGCCCCATGCGGGACGGCACCGCCATCATGGAGTTTTCGGGCAAGGAGCTGGTGCGCGGCGAGCCGGACGCCTCCTCCTTCCCCTCGGGCGGGCTGCGCGCCACCGCCGAGGCCCGGGGCTACACCGCCTGGGACCCCACCAGCTACGCCTTTGTAAAGGACGACGTGCTCTGCATCCCCACCGCCTTTTGCAGCTACACCGGCGAGGCGCTGGACAAAAAAACCCCCCTGCTGCGCAGCATGAACGCCTTGTCCAAACAGGCCTGCCGCATCCTCAAGCTGTTTGGCAAGGAGGTGGAGCATGTCTCCACCACCGTCGGCCCCGAGCAGGAGTATTTCCTGATCAAAAAAGAGGACTACGAGGCCCGGCAGGACCTCATCCTCACCGGCCGCACCCTGTTTGGCGCGGCGCCGGCCAAGGGCCAGGAGCTGGAGGAGCACTACTTTGGCACCATCCGCCCGATCGTGAGCGAGTATATGAAGGAGCTGGACGACGAGCTGTGGAAATTAGGCGTCTCGGCCAAGACCAAGCACAACGAGGTGGCCCCCGCCCAGCACGAGCTGGCCCCCATCTACGCCACCACCAACATCGCGGTGGACGACAACCTTCTGACCATGGAGATGATGAAAAAGGTCGCCCAAAAGCACGGGCTCGTCTGCCTTTTGCACGAAAAGCCGTTTGACGGGGTCAACGGCAGCGGCAAGCACAACAACTGGAGCATGAGCGCCCCCGGCATGAACCTGCTGGACCCCGGCGACAGCCCCCGCGACAATTTGCAGTTTTTGATCTTTTTGGCGGCGGTCATCAAGGCGGTGGACGAGTACCAGGACCTCTTGCGCATCACGGTGGCCGGCCCCGGCAACGACCATCGCCTCGGGGCCAACGAGGCCCCGCCGGCCATCATCTCGATCTTTGTGGGCGAGGAGCTGGAGGCGGTGATCAACGCCATCGCGTCGGACAGCGAGTACACCGCCCCCGCCAAGCTCAAGATGGACCTTGGGGTGGATGTGCTGCCCAAGTTCGGCAAGGACAACACCGACCGCAACCGCACCAGCCCCTTTGCCTTTACCGGCAACAAGTTCGAGTTCCGCATGCCCGGCTCCTCCATGAACATCGCGGACGCCAACACGGTGCTGAACACCGCCGTGGCCAAGGAGCTCAAGGGCTATGCCGACGAGCTGGAAAAGGCCGACGACTTTGACAAGGCGGTCATCAAGCTGGTCAAGCGCACCATCCGGGACCACAAGCGGGTGATCTTTAACGGCAACGGCTACAGCGCCGAGTGGGAGGCCGAGGCCGAAAAGCGGGGCCTTTACAACCTGCGCAGCACCCCGGACGCCCTGCCCTACATGATGGCGGACAAAAATGTGCGCCTGTTTGAGGATTTTGGGGTCCTGAGCAAGACCGAGCTGCACAGCCGGTACGAGGTGGAGCTGGAGCACTACGCCAAGGTGCTGCACATCGAGGCGCTGACCATGCTGGACATGGCCCGCCGCCAGCTGATCCCGGCGGCCGCCGGCTACATGAGCGACATCGCCGGCGCGGCCGCCGCCAAGCAGGCGGTGGTGGCCGGCATCTCCTGCAGGGCCGAAAGCAAGATCCTTACCGCCCTCTCGGAAAAGACCGACGCCATGAGCGACGCGGTGGACGCGCTCCAGGCCGCGGTGGACAAGGCCGAATCCCTTACCGACAGCCTGGCCGAGGCCCGCAGCTACCACGACGAGGTGCTGCCCGCCATGGCCGACCTGCGCGCGGCCGCCGACGCGGCCGAGGTGCTCTGCGGCGAGGACTACTGGCCGCTGCCCAGCTACTCCCGCATGCTGTTCTATGTGGAGTGAGCCGGCAGGCTGCCAAAAGAGCGCGGAACGAGCCGGTTTTTTGATTGACAAACCCCCTGCCCGCGCGGTATAATGGGCGGCAGGGAACAATGACGTTCGCCAGACGCGGCCGGGGGGCATCCCCGGCCGCGCCGGCGGGCGTTTTTTTGTGGATGAATCGTATGCGCGCGGCCTCTTTGGATGCAGCGCGCCGGGAGGGAGCAGGCCGATGGACAGTGTACAGGAGATCCTGGAGTTTGTGCAGGACAACGATGTAAAATTTGTAAAGCTTGCCTTTTGCGACCTTTTTGGAACGCAAAAAAACGTCTCGCTGCCCGCGGGCGAGCTGCCCCGCGCCTTCCGGGAGGGGGTCAGCTTTGACGGCAGCTCGGTGGACGGCTTTTTGCATGTGGAGGAGAGCGACCTCGTGCTCTGGCCCGACCCCTCCACCGTCTGCATCCTGCCCTGGCGGCCGGCCGAGGGCCGGGTGATGCGGATGCTCTGCGACATCCGCCTGCCGGACGGCCAGCCCTTTGCCGGCAGCTGCCGGGGCTACCTCAAGCAGGCGGCGGCCCGGTTTGACGCTTTGGGCCTTGGCTGCAACGTGGGCACCGAGTGCGAGTTCTACCTCTTTGAGGCGGACGAGCGGGGCGAGGCCACCCACATCCCCATGGACCGGGCCGGCTATTTTGACGTGGCCCCGCTGGACAAGGGCGAAAACATCCGGCGGGAGATCTGCCTTACCTTAGAGGAGATGGGCATCGCCCCCCGCCACAGCCACCACGAGCACGGCCCGGGCCAGAACGAGATCGACTTTTTGTACGGCCCGGCCCTCACCGCGGCCGACGACCTGATCACCTTCAAATCGGTGGTGCGGGCGGTGGCGGCCCGCAGCGGGCTGTTTGCCAGCTTTCTGCCCAAGCCCATCGCGGGCGAGAGCGGCAGCGGGCTGCATGTCAACATCAGCCTGCACCGAAACGGCAAAAACCTGTTTGCGGGCCCGCTGGAGGGCGACAGCCCGGCCGGGCATTTTTTGGCCGGGGTGCTGGCCCGCGCCCGGGAGCTCACCCTGTTTTTGAACCCCATCCCCAACAGCTACGCCCGGTTTGGCTGCTGCGAGGCCCCCGGCTATGTAAGCTGGAGCCGCCAGAACCGCAGCCAGCTGGTGCGCATCCCGGCCGCGCCGGCGGCCTCCTGCCGGATGGAGCTGCGCAGCCCGGACCCCGCCTGCAACCCCTACCTTGCCTTTGGTCTGGTGCTGGCGGCGGGGCTGGAGGGCATCCGGCAAAAGCGGCCGTTGCCGCCGCCGGTCAACCGCAACCTGTTCGAGCAGGGCGCGGCCAAAGGGCTGGAGCCATTGCCCCGCAGCCTTGCCGAGGCGCTCGAGGCCGCCCGCGCAAGCGAGTTTATCGCCCGGGAGCTGCCCAAAAGCCTTGCCCAAAACTATTTTGAGGGGCAGGAGCGGCGCATCCGCCGCATGGCGGCCGGCGGCGCCGAGGCCGAGCGGGAAAAGGCCCGCTATTTTGCCCTGACCTGAGCGCCCTTGCGGGGCCGCTGAGGGTCTGCCGCGGGGCCTGCCGCGGCCGGGCGCAAAGCGGGCGCCGCTTTTGGCCGGGTGCGCGGTTTTTGAGGCAAAAGCAAACAAGGCAAAACGCCAAAAGGGGAGGTGGCCAGCTTGGAGCGTGCGCTGATCGTAAGCGCCGGCAGCAGCGCAAACCAGTACCTTGCCGACCATCTGGCCGAGTGCGGCTTTGCCCGGCCGGTCATCGCGGCCAGCGGCAGCGAGGCGCGACGGCTGGCCGCCGGGCAGGAGTTTGCCGTGATGGCCATCAACACCCCCCTGCCGGACGAGTTTGGCCACGAGCTGGCCCTGGACCTGGCCGCGGGCTCCGCCGCCGGGGTGCTGCTGCTGGCGGGGCGGGATTCGGCCGACGCGCTGGCCCGGCGGCTGGGCCAGCATGGGGTGCTGGTGCTGGCAAAGCCCTTTTCGGGCGGGCAGTTTGCCGGGGCGGTGCAGCTGTGCGCGGCCTGCAGCCGGCGGCTGGCCGGCCTGCGGGAGGAAAACCGCCGGCTGCAAAATAAAATCGCCCAGGTGCGGCTGGTCAGCCGGGCCAAATGCCTGCTGGTGGCGGCCGAGGGCATCACCGAGGAAGAGGCCCACCGCCGCATCGAAAAGCTGGCCATGGACACCCGCCGCACCCGCGGCGAGGTGGCGCAGGAGATTTTGGCGGGCGGCCCGCCGCCCGAATAGGCCGCCCGGCGGGGCGCAACCCGGCAAAACCCGGTGCGGCGCAAACCGGCAAAGCCCGGCGGGGCGCAGCAGGGCGGCAAAGCGCCTGCAAACGGCCCCAAGGTACGGCAGGCCGGCATAAAAACCACACAGGCAAGGCAAAAAATGGGGGAGGAAACGGCAATGGCAACGCGGTATATCTTTGTAACGGGGGGCGTGGTGTCCGGCCTGGGCAAGGGCATCACGGCGGCCAGCCTGGGGCGGCTGCTCAAGGCGCGGGGCTGGAAGGTGGCGGCCCAAAAGCTGGACCCCTACATCAACGTGGACCCCGGCACCATGAGCCCCTACCAGCACGGCGAGGTGTTCGTTACCGAGGACGGGGCCGAGACCGACCTGGACCTGGGCCATTACGAGCGGTTTATCGACGAGGACCTCAACCAGTACTCCAACCTCACCACCGGCAAGGTCTACTGGAACGTGCTCAACAAGGAGCGGCAGGGGGCGTATCTGGGCGAGACGGTGCAGATCATCCCCCATATCACCAATGAGATCAAGAGCTTTATCTACAACGTGGGCAAAAACACCGACGCCGACATTGTGATCACCGAGATCGGCGGCACCACCGGCGACATCGAGAGCCAGCCCTTTCTGGAGGCCATCCGGCAGGTGGGGCTGGAGCAGGGCAAGGAGAACTGCCTGTTCATCCACGTCACCCTGGTGCCCTACATCAAGGGCTCGGGCGAGCACAAGTCCAAGCCCACCCAGCACTCGGTCAAGGAGCTGCAGGGCATGGGCATCATGCCGGATATCATCGTGCTGCGGGCCGACGAGCCCATCGACCCCGAGGTCTGCCGCAAGATCAGCATGTTCTGCAACGTCAAGCCGGACTGTGTGATCCAAAACCTCACCCTGCCCACCCTCTACGAGTGCCCCATGATGCTGGAGGCCGCCGGCCTTGCCCGGGTGGCCTGCCGGGAGCTGGGCCTGCCCGCCCGCACCCCCGACCTTGCCGGCTGGAAGGCGATGCTGGGGCGGATCGCCGGGCGGCAGGGGCGCTGCACCATCGCGCTGGTGGGCAAGTACGTCAAGCTGCACGACGCCTACCTCTCGGTGATGGAAAGCCTCTACCACGCCGGGTTCGAAAACGGCTGCTGCGTCAGCATCCGCTGGGTCGAAAGCGAGGAGCTGGAAGGCCCGGATGCCGCCGCCCGGCTGCTGGCCGGGGCGGACGGCGTGCTGATCCCCGGCGGCTTTGGGGGCCGCGGCATCGAGGGGATGATTGCCGCCGCCCGCTATGCCCGCGAGACCGGCCTGCCCTATTTTGGCATCTGCCTTGGCATGCAGATCATGGTCATGGAATACGCCCGCGGGGTGCTGGGCCTTGCCGACGCGAACAGCAGCGAGTTTGCGCCGGCCAGCGCCCACAAGGTCATCGACCTCATGCCGGACCAGCAGGGCAGCCTGCCCAAGGGGGGCACCATGCGGCTGGGCAGCTACCCCTGCGCCGTGCTGCCCGGCACCCGGCTGCACGCCTGCTATGGGCAGGACCAGATCGCCGAGCGGCACCGCCACCGGTACGAGTTCAGCAACGAGTACCGCGAGGCCCTGCAAAAGGCTGGGCTGGTGCTCTCGGGCCTCTCGCCAAACGGCCGGCTGGTCGAGGCCGTCGAGCTGCCCGACCGGGCCTTCCACATCGGGGTGCAGTTCCACCCCGAGTTCAAAAGCCGGCCCAACCGCGCCCACCCGCTCTTCCGGGAGTTCATCGCGGCGGCCCTGGCCGGGCAGGGGTAAGCAGGGCTGCCGGGCATGCCGGCGCGGCCGGCCGCGCCGGCAGCAAGGCCGGCCCCAAATAAGCCCATCCCAAGCCGTACCCCCGCCGCCTTTTGCCGGCCGGCCCCTTTTTCCAGTGCCCAACGCCCCAGCGTCCAGGCCGGACGCTGGGGCGGTTTTGTTTATCAGTGGGGCATCTGGCCCGCCGTCTGCCTTCCCCGGCGGGGCTTGCCGCCTGCTTCCCCTCCGGCAGGGCCGGGGCGTTTTTTGTGCGGCCGCCCCCAATTTTATGGGCAAAACTGCCAAGCAAACCGCCCGCCCTTGGGCAAAATGCCGATTTTACGCCGGGGGAATTGACAAGCCCGCCGCCCGGGGGCTACAATGGCCTCAGAGAAAAGCTAAAACGTTTTAGCAATACCGCGCGCAGCACCCGATTCACCGCTGCGCAAAGGAGGGGAGCGCCTTGCCGCAAAAGGTTACCATCCGGGATATCGCCCGGCTGGCCGGGGTCTCCTCCGGCACGGTGCACCGGGCCCTCTACGGCAAAAAAGGGGTGGGCGAGCCGGTGCGCCAAAAGGTGCTGGCCATCGCCCGCCAGCAGGGCTTTACCCTCAATACCGCCGCCTCCGCCCTCAAGCGGGGGCCGCTGCGGGTCGCGGCCTGCTTCCCCGCGCCCGAGGGGGAAGGCCGGTATTTTTACACCGACGTCTGGCGCGGCCTGCGGGAGTATTTTGCCGAGGAATCGGCCCTCAACCTCACCCTGCTGGAGTACCCCTTTGCCGAGGGCGGGCAGGCCGCGGCCCTGGCGGCGGCGCTGGGGGAGGGCGCGCCCTTAAACAGCCCGCCGGCGTTTGCTGGCGCAGCACCGGACCCTGCCGCACAGTCTGCCGCCCCGCCCGCGCAGCCGGCCGCCCCGGCCGGGACGCCCCCCCAGCGCCCGGACGGCCTGCTCACCCTTGGCCTTGCCAGCACCGACCCCGCCCCCAAGGCGGCCCTGGAGCGGTGCGCGGCGCTGGGCCTGCCGGTGGTGCTGGCCTGCGACGACGCGCCCGGCTGCCCGCGGTTTGCCTGTGTGCAGGCCAATTACGATACCATCGGCCGGCTGGGGGCCGAGCTGCTCTCGGCCCAGCTTGCGCCGGGCAGCGAGGTGCTGCTGCTCTCGGGCGAGGAGGCCATCCCCTCCCACGGCGGGGTGGCGCGGGGCTTTATGGCCTACCTTGCCGAGCATGGCAGCCCCCTGCGGGTGCTGGATCTGCCCGGCTACCGGGACCCCGCCCTGCCGGGCCGGCTGCGGCAGGTTTTGGCCCAAACGCCGCCGGCCGGCGCGCTCAGCGTCAACTCCCGCGGCAGCGTGCTGCTGGCCGGGGCGGTGCGGCAGGCCGGCCTTGCCGGCCGGGTGCGGCTGGTGGGAAGCGATGTGTTCCCCGAAAATATCGCCGCCATGCGCGCGGGGGTCATGCACAACATCCTCTACAAAAACCCCCGCCAACAGGCCTATCAGGCCGCCCGGCTGCTGGTGCAGCGGCTGCTGCACCCGGACCTGCCGCCCCCCGCCGCCCCCGAAACCGAGGTGGAGGCCCAGGTGCTCTTTTGCAGCGGCCTCTACCGGTACGGATAGCCGCTTTCCGTCCGCCCATAAGGCCGCAAGGTCTTGTTCATAAACGCCCACATTCAACAAGCACTGAAATACAGGAGGTAGATGCAGTATGCAGCAGCTCAATTACAAAACCCTGGCCGACCAAAATTACCAGGGCTACCTGCTCAAGGACGCGCCCGAGCGGGTTTTGCAGTTTGGCGAGGGCAATTTTTTGCGCGCCTTTGTGGATCATTTCATCGATATGATGAACGAAAAGGCCGGCTTCAACACCAAGGTGGTGCTCACACAGCCCATCGCGCCCGGCCTTGCGCCGCTCATCAACCAGCAGCAGGGCCTTTACACCCTGCTTTTGCGCGGCAGCGAAAACGGCCGGGCGGTGGACGACCGCCGGGTGATCAGCTGTGTTTCCCGCTGCCTCAACCCCTATGAAGACTACGCCGCCCTGCTCGGGGCGGCCCACAACCCCGACCTGCGCTTTATCGTAAGCAACACCACCGAGGCCGGCATCGTCTACGACCCCGCCCCCCGGTTCGAGGACACCCCGCCCGCCAGCTTCCCGGCCAAGCTTACCCGCTTTTTGTACGAGCGGTACACCGCCTTTGCCGGCGCGGCCGACAAGGGCCTTGTGATCCTCTCCTGCGAACTGATCGACAACAACGGCAAAGAACTGGCCGCCTGCGTGGACAAACACATCGCCGCCTGGGGCCTGCCCGCGGAGTTCGCGGCTTGGGTCAAGGCCAGCTGCATCTTCTGCTCCACCCTGGTGGACCGCATCGTGCCCGGCCGCATCCGGGACGCGGCGGCGGTGGCAAAGCTGGAAGAAGAGCTGGGCTACCACGACCAGCTGCTGGACGTGGGCGAGGTGTTCGGCTTCTGGGTCATCGAGGGGCCGCAGAGCCTGGCCGAGGAGCTGCCCTTTGCCAAGGCCGGCCTGCCGGTGATCTTTGTGGACGATGTGACCCCCTACAAAAAGCGCAAGGTGCGCATCTTAAACGGCGCGCACACCAGCATGGTGCTGGGGGCCTGGCTGGCCGGCCAGAACATCGTGCGCGGCTGCATGCAGGACGAGACCATCCGCGGCTTTATGAACAAGGCCATCTACGAGGAGATCATCCCCACCCTGCCGCTGCCCAAGGCCGAGCTGGACGAGTTTGCCGCCGCGGTGGCCGACCGGTTCAACAACCCCTTTGTGGACCATGAACTGCTCTCGATCAGCCTTAACTCCACCAGCAAGTGGCGCGCCCGGGTGCAGCCGAGCCTGGAGGAGTACATCGCCAAAAACGGCCGGCTGCCCCGCTGCCTTACCATGAGCCTTGCCGCCCTCATCGCCTTCTACGGCTGCTATATCGAGGGCAGGGAGCCGAACGCCCTTTGCTGCCGCCGCCCGGCGGGGGACCCCTACAAGGTACTGGACGACGGCTGGGTGCTGGATTTTTACTGGCAGCACAGGGAGGACGCGCCGGAGGCCCTGGCTGAGGCGGTGCTCAAAAACGAGGAGATGTGGGGCCGCGACCTCACCGCCCTGCCCGGCTTTGCCGGCGCGGTCAAGGCCGACCTTGCCGCCATCCTCAAAGAGGGCGCCTACGCGGCGATGAAGGGCTGCCTGTGAGCCGGCAAGGAGGGGATACCATGAAACAGCTTATCCAGATCGACCCGCGCGATAATGTGGCGGTGGCCCTCTGCCCGCTGGCAAAGGGCGCCGAGGCCGCGGCGGGGGAGCGCGCCGTAACCGCCTTGGAGGAGATCCCCCAGGGCCACAAGATCGCCCTGCGCCCCATTGCCGAGGGCGAGGATATCATCAAATACGGCTTTGCCATCGGCCACGCCAGCGCGGCCATCCCGGCCGGCGGCTGGGTGCATGTGCACAATGTCAAAACCAACCTCTCCGAAAATGCCGCCTACAGCTATAACCCCCGCCCCTGCCCGCTGCCCGAAACCGCGCCGCGCAGCTTTATGGGCTACCTGCGGCCGGGCGGCCGTGCCGCGGTACGCAACGAACTCTGGATCATCCCCACGGTGGGCTGTGTCAACTCGGTGGCCCAAAAGCTGGCGGCCGACAACCAGCACCTGGTGTGCGGCAGCGTGGAGGGGCTGTACGCCTTTCCCCATCCCTTTGGGTGCAGCCAGATGGGGGCCGACCACGCCCAGACCCGGCGGCTGCTGGCCGCGCTGGCCCGCCACCCCAACGCGGGCGGGGTGCTGGTGCTGGGCCTTGGCTGCGAAAACCTCACCATGGAGCAGTTCAAGCAGGAGCTGGGCGAATGGGACGCCGAGCGGGTCAAATTCCTCGTCTGCCAGGAGGCCGGGGACGAATACGCCGAGGGCGCAGCCCTGCTGGCCCAGCTGGCCGGGTACGCCGGGCGGTTCCAGCGCCAGCCGCTGCCGGCCTCCAAGCTGGTGGTGGGCATGAAGTGCGGCGGGTCGGACGGCCTGTCCGGCATCACGGCCAACCCCACGGTGGGCCGCTTTTCCGACCTGCTCATTGCCCAGGGGGGCAGCACGGTGCTCACCGAGGTACCCGAGATGTTCGGAGCCGAGGCCATGCTGATGGACCGCTGCGCCAGCCGCGAGGTGTTCGACAAGGCGGTAAAAATGGTCGAGGACTTCAAGCACTACTTTACCAGCCACGGCCAGGTGGTGTACGAAAACCCCAGCCCCGGCAACAAAAAGGGCGGCATCACCACCCTGGAGGACAAGAGCTGCGGCTGTGTGCAGAAGGGCGGCGCCGCCCCGGTGATGGATGTGATCGAGTACGGCCGGCAGGTAACCGCCCCGGGCCTCAACCTGCTCTCCGGCCCGGGCAACGACATGGTCTCCTGCACCGCCCTCACCGCGGCGGGGGCCCACATCATCCTGTTTACCACCGGGCGGGGCACCCCCTTTGGCGCGCCGGCCCCGGTGGTCAAGATCAGCACCAACAACGCCCTGTTTGAAAAAAAGCCCGGCTGGATCGACTTCAACGCCGGCCCGGTGGCCGAGGGCGAGGCGCTGGCCGAGGCGGGCCAGCGGCTGCTGGATTTTGTGCTGGATACCGCTTCCGGCCGCAAGACCTGCGCCGAGCAAAAGGGCTTCCGCGAAATTTCCATCTTTAAGGACGGGGTAGTGCTGTAAGGCGGCCGCTTTGGGCGCGGGCAGGCCCCTGAAAGGATAAAGGGAGGTTTGTAGGAATGAATTGCCAACACAGTACCCCCGCGGGCAGGGGGCGTATGGCGGCCTGCCCGCCGGCAGGATGCTTTGCAGCGGCCCTGGCCGCCTGCCTGCTGGCAGCGGCATTGGCAGGCTGCGGCCCTTCCGGGGTGATTTTGGGATCGGAGCCCGCCGGCGATCCCCCGGCCGCTTCCAGCAGCCCGGCCCTCGGTCAGCCGCCGGTGGTCAGGGCCGAGTCCCGGCCGGAGGGCGGGTTTTTGCCGGAAGTCCCGGAAAACAAGCCCTTTGCCAGCCTGGAGGAGATGCTGGCCGACCCGCAGTATTATGCCAAGTACGACGAGATGGCCCTGAAAATGAGCGGGGAAAAGGACTATACCATCTACCCGGACGGTGACGAACTGGTGATCCATTTTGTGTGGCAGACCGGGGAAGATGTTGACCTGGATTGGCTCTCGGAGTATGTGCAGGCCTCGATGGAGCGCAATATCCCCGGGGTGATCATGCAGGTGGAGTTGATCCGCAGCTCGGTGGAGCTGGAAAGCCCCCGCCTGCGCATCCTCATTGAGACCCAGGACGGCGATGAGATCTACAACGTGGCCTTTGCGCCCGACCCAAACAGCTCGACCCTGCCCAGTACGTCATCCGCCCCCTGATCCTTGGGGCTGCACAGAGAACAAGGGCCGGGGGCCGTTTCCCGTAAAGGAAGCGGCCCCCGGCCCTTTCTTAGACTGCAATGAAAAAACAGAGCCCCTTTACTGCCGCAGCCCGGCGTAGTACTTGCCCATGTAGCCGTTCAGCAGTTCGTTGTAGTTGGGCATCGCGCCCTCGTGCAGGGTGCGCCGCAGCCGGTGGGAGTCCAGCCCCGTGTCGCTCTCGCTGCCAATGATCCGGGCCGCCACGTTGGAGCAGTGGTCCGAGATGCGCTCCATGTTGGTCAGCACGTCCAAAAAGATGATGCCGGTCTCGATCTGGCAGGAGCCGGTCTTGAGCCGCAGGATATGCCGCTCGCGCAGCTCCTCGCACATCTGGTCGATCGTTTCCTCCAGCGGCTCCACCCGCTCGGCGGGGGTCAGGTCCGCGTCCCGGAAGGCGTTGGCGGTCAGGGCCAGGATCTCGTTGATCGCGTCGCTCAGCACCAGCAGCTCGCCCTTGGCCGTCTCGCTGAAGGCCAGCTCCTTGTCCCGCAGCTCGGCCCCGCGCTCTAAAATGTTGATGGCGTAGTCGCCAATGCGCTCAAACTCGGTAATAAAGTTCAGCAGCTCGCTTACCCCGTGGCTCTCCCCCTCCGAGAGGTTGTGGTCGGCGATCTTGATCAGGTAGTTGCCCACGCTCACCTCGGCCCGGTCGATCAGGTCCTCCCGCTGGTTGATCCGGGCGGCCACCTCGTCGTCGTAGCTAAGGGCCATCTGCACCGCGTTGCGGTAGTTGTGGGCCGCGCGGGAGGCCATCTTTTCCACCGCGCTCTTTGCCTGCTGGATGGCCACCGCCGGGCTGGTAAACAAGCGCTCGTCCAGTACCGGCAGGCTGAGGTCCTGCACCTCGCCGTCCGCGTCCGGCACGGTCAGCTCGGCCAGCCGCACCAGCCCCCGGGTAAAGGGCAAAAAGGCGATGGTGGCCAGAATGCTCGAGAAGGTATGGATGTTGGCAATGCTGCCCTTGTTCAGCACCGCCTCCCAAAAGGGCAGGCCCACCGCAAACTGCACTAAGTACAAAAGGGCGAGGAATACCACCGAGCTGATCAGGTTAAAGTACAGGTGGATCACCGCGCTGCGCTTGGCGTTTTTGGAGGCCCCCACTGCCGCCATCAGCGGGGTAAAGGCGGTGCCGATGTGGGTGCCCATGATGATGGGCACCGCGTTGCCGAACCGCACCGCCCCGGTGGTGGAAAGCGCCTGCAAAATGCCCACGCTGGCCGAGGAGGACTGGATCGCCACCGTTACCATGAGCCCGGCCAGCACCCCCAAAATGGGGTTCTGCAGGCTGGTAAACAGCTGCACGAACATCTCGCTCTCCCGCAAGGGGCGCACCGCGTCCTCCATCATAAACATGCCGGTAAACAAAATGCCAAAGCCCAGCATGATCTGGCCGATGTTGCGCCGGCGGGGGCTTTTGAAGAATACGTACAGGATCGCCCCCGCAAAGGCCACGATGGGGCTGAAGGTGGAGGGCTGCACCAGGGTCAGCAGCAAACTGTCGCCCGAGATGTCCGCTAAGCGGATCAGCTGGCCGGTCACGGTGGTGCCGATGTTGGCCCCCATGATCACCCCCACCGCCTGAGGCAGGGCCAGGATGCCCGAGTTTACAAGGCCCACCACGATCACGATGGTGCCGGCGCTGCTCTGGATCACGGCGGTGATCAGGGTGCCCAGCAGCACCCCCCGCAGGGTAGAGGCGGTCAGCTTTTGCAGAACGCCCTGCATCCGGCCGCCGGCGATCTTTTCCAGCCCGGTGCCCATAATGCTCATGCCGTACAAAAACAGCGCCACGCCGCCCGCAAGATCGATCACGTTGAATATGGACATGTCGTTCCTCCCCGGATGGTTGGTAAGGGGAACCGCGCCCGAACAAAAAACATCCCATGTTTTCTGCCGAAACACAACAAGTATACCATGTTTCGCGCTTGCTTGACAAGGGCACACACCCAAAAAGGTACGCCCCAAAAAGGCACACCCCCCGCCGCCCCGCCATACAGTGGGGGGGAAAGGGGCGCGGCGGCCCCAAGGGCCGGGCCCGGGCCGGGCCGGCCGCCGCGCCCAAAGCAAGGAGGGAACGGATGATGCAGGAGATCGGTTTGGCGCTGGCGGCCACCGCCTTCCCGTGCGGGTGCACCGCGCTGGGCGCGGCGGTGGTGTTTTTTTTGCGGGGCAGCCCCAAGGAGCCGGCCCGCCGCGCCATGATGGGCTTTGCGGCGGGGGTGATGCTGGCCGCCAGCGTCTGGAGCCTTTTGCTGCCCGCCATCGAGCGGGCGGGCGAGGGGGGCGGGCCGGGCTGGCTCTCGCCCTCGCTGGGGTTGGTGCTGGGGGCCGCGGGGCTGATGGGGCTGGAGCGCGCGGCCGGCGACCTGCTGGCCGGCGGCCGGGGGCACAGCGGCCGGGTGGTGCTGGCCGTGACCCTGCACAACCTGCCCGAGGGCATGGTGGTGGGCCTGGCGGCGGCCCTTGCGGCCAGCGGCCAGCCCGAGCACCTGGCCGGGGTCATGGCGCTCAGCCTTGGCATCGGGCTGCAAAACCTGCCCGAGGGCGCGGCCATCAGCCTGCCCATGCGCCAGGCGGGCGCGGGCCGGCTCAGGAGCTTTCTGGGCGGGGTGGCCAGCGGCCTGGTGGAGCCGCTGGGCGGGGTGCTGGCCGCCGCCCTTGCGGTGTGGGTGGCCGGCTGGATGCCCTGGCTGCTCAGCATGGCCGCCGGCGCCATGATCACGGTCACGGCCCAGGAGATGATCCCGGACGCCGCGGAGGAAGGGGCGGCGGGCGTCATCAGCATCGTGCTGGGCTTTGCGCTCATGATGGCGCTGGACGTGGCTTTGGGGTAACGGCGGCCTGCTTGGGCCGTGCCCGTTTCAAGGCGTTTTAGGGGGCCGGCCGGGCCCCAAAAGCCCCCGGTTCGGCTGTTCCCGTCCGGCCCCTTGAGAAACCGGGCGGGGCATGGTAGAATAAAAGCAGCTTCCGGGGCCAACAACCCCAGAAAGAAAACACCCTGCAAAAACGGAGGTGCCGCCCATGACAAACCCCGAACAGGAGGCCATCCGGCAAAACCTCTGGCGGCTGCGCGAGGCCATCGACGCGGCGCTGGCCGCGTCCGGCCGCAGCCGGGCGGGGCTGCTGCTCTGCGCCGCCAGCAAGACCCAGCCCGCCGAGACGGTGGCCTTTGCCGCCGGGCTGGACATCGACCTTTTTGGCGAAAACCGGGTGCAGGAGCTCACCGCAAAAACCGCCGCCGGGGCCTACGGCACAAAGCCCTGCCACCTGATCGGGCATCTGCAGACCAACAAGATCCGCCAGGCGGTGGGCTGCGGGATGATCCAGTCGGTGGACAGCCTGCGCCTGGCCGGGGGCATCGAGGCCGAGGCCGCAAAGCGCGGCATCTGCCAGGATATCCTTTTGGAGGTAAAGTTAGGCGGGGAAGAGAGCAAGACCGGCGTCCCGCCCGGGCAGCTGGACCGGCTGCTGGAGGCCGCGGCCGGCTGCCGCCACCTGCGGCTGCGGGGGCTGATGACCATCCCCCCGCCGGCCGAAAGCGAGGGGGAGGCCCGGCGCTGGTTTGCCCAGGCCCGCGCCCTCTTTGAGCGGCTGGCCCCCCATTGCCCCGAGACCGCCGTGTGGGACACCCTCTCGATGGGCATGAGCGGCGATTTTGCCGCCGCCATTGCCGAGGGCGCTACCATGGTGCGGGTGGGTACCGGCATCTTTGGCCCGCGCAGCTATCCGCCCCAAAAAGTATAAAAACAGCGTCGCCGGGCGGGGGCTGAACGCCCCGCCCGGCGGCGCAGTGCAAAAAAGGAGAAACGGACATGATGTACAACCACCCCTTCCGCCGGGCGCTGGCCCTCTTGCTGGCCCTGGGCCTGTTGGCCGTCTGCCTGGCCGGCTGCGGCCCCAAGCCCCAAACCGAGGACGAGCGGTTCGAGGCCTTTTTGGTCAGCCTGCCGCCGCTGGCGATCGACAAGACCGACACCGGCCTGAACCAGCTGTTTTACGACCGCGAGGCCGCCGGGTTTGAACAGGCCCTCTGCGAGTGGGGCGAATACTCGCTGGAGGAGTTTTTGGCCGACCAAGAAACCTGGGACGAGCAGTACGCGCTGCTCACCGGCTTTGACCGGGCCCAGCTTTCGGCTGCCAACCGGGACACCTACGACATTTTGGAGGCCAGCCTGCGGGAGGGCGAGAACGAGCCGAGCGACGAGGCGTATTTTTACCTGGCCAACAACCCCCTGGGGGCTTACGAGGGGGTCCTTTCGGACATCCCCATCACCCTCTACTTTTTCAACATCTTTACCCAGAACGACCTCGACTCCTACCTGCACCTGATGGAGACCCTGCCCGCCTTTGCGGCCGAGCTTCTGCGCTTTGAGCAGGAGCGGCAGGACAAGGGCTACGGCATGACCGCCCGGGAGCTGGACAAGGTCCGGGAGATGTGCGTGGAAAACATCGACGGCGACGTACAGTTTTTGCAGGACACCTTTGTGGAAAAGCTGGCCGCGGCCGACTTTTTGGGCGAGGCCGAACGCGCCGAGGCCGCCGCAAAGGGGGAGCAGCTGCTGGATACAGGCTACCGGCAGTTCTTCCGGGACCTTCTGGCCGGCATCGACGGCATCGAGGTCAAGCAGCGGGAGGACGCCTGCCTCAACACCCTGCCCGAGGGCAAGCAGTACTACGCCAGCCTGATCGAGAGCCGCACCGGCTTTACCGACCCCAAGGAGTACGCCCAGTACCTTGTGGGCCTGTACGACGACACCTTTGCCCAGCTGCGGGAACTCATGATGCAGGACCCCACCCTGATAGACAAGTATTACGACGACGAGCTGGTGCTTTACAGCTCCACCGACCCCGAGGCGATCCTCGCCTACCTGCACGACGCCATGCAGGCCGATTTCCCCGCCGTGCGCGAGGTGGAGTATTCCATGAAGGTGCTGCCAAAGGCCATGCAGGAGCTGCTGCCCGGTACCGCCGCCTTTTATATGGTGGGCATGCTGGATAAGCCGGACAACCCCCAGTCCATGATGCTCTGCAATGAGTACAGCCAGGAGGACTTTACCACCATCGCCCACGAGGGCTTCCCGGGGCATATGTACCAGCACATCTATGTGTCCGAAACCGAGCACCCCCTCATCCTGGACCTGCTGGGCCAGCTTGGCTATACCGAGGGCTACGCCAATTATATCGAGCGGGTGGCGGTAAACTACTGCGATGACCCGAACGCCGCAAAGCTGGCCCAGCTCATGGACCGGTACACCGTGCTCATCATCTTACAGATCGATTACCTGCTGGCCTGCTCCGACGCCACCGTGGCCGACGCGCGCGAGATCATCTGCCAGGAGTTTGGCGTGGACGACCCGGACAGCGAGGACGCCTGGGATGTTCTGGGCGACGTTATCTACCGGCCCGGCGCCTTCTTGCCCTACTACATCACGGGCGGCCGCTTTGAGGACCTGCGCGCCGAGGCCGAGGAAAAGTTGGGGGACGCCTTTGACCTCAAGGCCTTCCACGAGAGCCTTCTGCGCCGCGGCCCCATGCCGGTGGCGCTGGCGCTGGACTTTGTGCGGCAGGACCTTGGCATTGCCGATGAGGTCGAAAGCCGCATCAACACCAGCCGCCCGGCGGCGTAAGGCGGCCCGGGCGGGGCCGGAGGGCTTTGCCCCTGCCCCGCGCGGCCCCTGGGCCGGGCGTGTCCGTTTCAAGGAGTATCAGGAAGCTAAGGCTGGGCGCGGGGGAGAGCCTCGAAAGGCTTTCGGGGCAGGGGTCCTGTTGCCTTGAGAGGCTGCTCCCACGCACCCGGCCGCCGGATATCTCTCCCCGGTTTGGAGACTCCCCCCGGGCCGGCGCACACAAAAAGCCGGCGGCCGTTTTTTAAAACAGCCGCCGGCCCGGGTTCAACTCCCCTCTGCTTTACCGGCCGTGGGCGGCAAACAGCCGCCCCAGCTCCCAAAACAGATCCTGCGGCAGCATGCCGTACTGGCCCAGCCGCCGTTCGCAGGCGTCGGCCGCCGCGCCGTGCAGCCACACCGCGCAAAGCGCCGCCGCCAGGGCGGGCAGCCCCTGGGCCAGCAGCCCGGCCAGCATGCCGGCCAGCGCGTCGCCGCTGCCGCCCCGCGCAAGCCCCGGGCCGCCGGTGGTGTTGCAGAACACCTCGCCCCCCGGCCCGGCCACAATGGTGCCGTGCCCCTTTAACACCACCACGCAGCCCCAGGCCCGGGCAAACCGGGCGGCCAGGGCCTCCCGGTCGGCGTTTACCTGCGCGGGGCTCAGCCGGCACAGCCGGGCCATCTCGCCGGGGTGCGGGGTGATCACCAGCGGCGCGCCGGCGGGCTTGGGCAGCCGGCCCAGCGCCGCGGCGGCGTTCAGGCCGTCCGCGTCCAGCACCGCCGCGCAGCCGGCCCCCGGCACCACCCCCCGCAGCAAGGCGGCGGTATCGGCCGTATTGCCAAGGCCCGGCCCCAGCAAAAGGGCGGTGCAGTTTTGCAGCGCGGCGCGGATCCTGGGCGCTTCGGCGCTGTCAATGCCGCCGTCCTGCCCCATGGCCAGGGGCAAAAAGGTACATTCCGGGCAGCGCGCGGCCACCGCCGCCGCCACCGGCTCCACCGCCGCAAGGCTCACAATGCCGGCCCCGGTGCGCAGCGCCCCCTCGGCCGCCAGCGCGGCGGCCCCCCGGTAGGCCGCGCTGCCCGCCACGCAAAGCAGACGGCCAAAGCTGCCCTTGTGGGCCGCCGGGTCCCGGGCGGGCAGGCTGCGCCAAACCAGTTCTTCAGTGATCGGCTGGGCCATTTTTGCCATCCCTTTCTCTTTTTACAAATGTGTCCGGGCCCTTTTGCAAAGGCTTCAAACGCCGGCCGCCTGGCTTTGCCCCCGCGGCCTTTCCCCCGGCCCCTGGCAGTATCCTACCATCCGCCCGGCGCAAAAAGGGTAAAAACAGCGCCGCTTTGGCCCCATCCAGAACCGAAAGGAGAAGCGCCATGAACCAGCAGCTTGAACAGCTTATTGCCCAAAGCAGCCGCATCGTCTTTTTTGGCGGCGCGGGTGTCTCCACCGAGAGCGGCATCCCGGACTTCCGCAGCGTGGACGGGCTCTACCACCAGCAGTACGCCTACCCGCCCGAAACCATCCTCTCCCACAGCTTTTTTGTGCAAAAGCCGGAGGAATTCTACCGCTTTTACCGCCAAAAGCTGCTGATCAAGGGCGCGCAGCCCAACCCGGCCCACCGCCGGCTGGCCCGGCTGGAGGCCGAGGGCAAGCTTACCGCGGTGATCACCCAGAATATCGACGGCCTGCACCAGGCGGCGGGCAGCAAAAATGTGCTGGAGCTGCACGGCAGCACCCTGCGCAACTACTGCACCGCCTGCGGCAAATTTTACCCCGCCAGCGCCATTGCCGGCGCCGAGGGCGTCCCCCGGTGCAGCTGCGGCGGCATCATCAAGCCGGACGTGGTGCTGTACGAGGAAGGGCTGAGCGGCGAAACGCTGGACGCCGCGGTGCGCGCGCTGGCCGCGGCCGACCTGCTCATCGTGGGGGGCACCAGCCTCGCGGTCTACCCGGCGGCCGGCCTTTTGCGGTATTACGGCGGGCGGGAGCTGGTGGTCATCAACAAAACCGCCACCCCGGCCGACGCCCGCGCCACCCTCGTCATCCACGCGCCCATCGGCCAGACCCTCGACGACGGCCAGGAGTAACGCTTAAGAGGTTTACTTCTTCTTTTTGGCCGGCTTTGTCCCGGCCGTCTGCTTTTTGTCCGGGGTCCTGCCGGTTTTTTGGGCCCCGGGCTTTTTTTCGGCCGGTTTTGGCTCCTTTGCGGCCTTGGCCGGCTTTTTTTCGGCCGGTTTTGGCTCCTTTGCCGCCTTGGCCGGTTTTTTTGCCCCCGGCTTTTTTTCGGCCGGGGCCCCTGCCGCCCGGCGCACCCCCGGCTTTTTGGGCGGGGGCGGGGCTTGGGGGGCGTCTTCCTCCGGGGCGCTTTCCCCGGGGGCGTCCTCCGGCGGCTGCGGGTCCTCCGGCTGCTCCCGCGCCTTTAACAGGATGTTCAGCAGATCGAGGGCCTCGGTGTACAGCGGCTCCTTGGGGTCGGTGCGGTTCAGCGCCAGCCGCACATACTCCTCGGCCTTGGCGTAATTGCGCCGCACCCCCTTGCCGGAGGCATACCCGGCCCCGGCCCGCAGCGCCGCCCGGGCGTGCCCCAACTGGCCCGCCTTGCAAAACCAGCGCATGGCCGCCTTGGCGTCCTTTTCGCAGCCCTCGCCGTTCAGCCGGCAGCAGCCCAGTTCGTACATGGCGCTGCGGTAGCCCGCCTCGGCCGCCTTGCCAAACAGCCTGAAGGTTTCCTCCGGGTTTTTCTCAATCCCGTCCCCCTGCCGGCAGCACCAGGCCAGGTTGTAGCAGGCCCGGGGGTGCCCCTGGGCGGCCGCCTTTTGGTACCAGGCCACCGCCTGCTGCGGGTCCCGGGCAATGCCGGTGCCGCTGTCGTAACACCAGGCCAGGTTGCACTGGCCGTCCGCGTCGCCGGCCTCGGCGGCAACGCGGTAGCACTCCACCGCCTTTTCGGGGTTTTTGGGGGTGCCAAAGCCCATCTCGTAGCACCAGCCCAGGTTGAACCCCCCGCCAATATGCCCCTGCTCGGCCGCCAGCTGGTACTGCCGGAAGGCCGCCTCGGGCTGTTTTTCCACCCCGCGGCCCCGCTCCAGGCACACCCCCAGCGAAAACTGGGCGTCCGCCCAGCCGCCAAAGGCCGCGTTGGCGTAGTATTGGTAGGCCAGCTTGTCGCTCTGGGGCAGGCCAAACCCAAACTGGTAAAACCGCCCCAGCAGGTACAGCGCCCGCCGGTAGCCCTGCCGGGCGGCCTCCTTAAGCCACCTCACGGCCTCCTCGTCGTCCTGGGCGCAGCCGGAGCCAGCATGCATGAGCACCGCCAGGTTGCACTGGGCGGGGGCATAGCCCCGCTCGGCCGCCTGCCGGTACAGCCACACCGCCTGCACCGGGTCCGCCTCGACCCCATGGCCCGTCTCAAAGCACCAGCCCAGGCTGCAAATGGCCCAGCTGCTGCCCTCCATCGCGGCCCTGCGCAGCAGCGGCAGCCCGGCCGAAAAATCGGGCGGGTCGGCCACGAACAGCGCCATGCGGGCCTGCTCGGCCAGGGCGTCCACTTCCTTCCAGGTCATCGGCGGGCCTCCTCTGTGTATGCGATTTGCGGTGGGTCGGATCCGGTTCAGCTTTTTTGTCTTCATCTCACTGCTGCCAAAGCGGCGTTTTCTTATCGGCGGGTCGGCTTACAGTCCTATTGTACCGCGAAATGCCCAAAAAGAAAAGCCGGCGGCACAAAATGTACCGTTTCGGTCGCTTTTTGCGCCGGGATGCGGTAGAATAAAAGCATGCAGTACAAAATGCGGGGCGCTGCCCAAGGCCGGGCGCGCCCCAAAGAGGAGGATGACCCATGAACGAGATGAACCAGCAAGCCGGCAGTCTGCCCATCCAACAGCTTTTGGAGGAGACCCGCGCGGGCAACCAGCTCTTAAAAAAGCAGCTGGCCGCCACCCGGCTGGCGGCGATGGCGCTGGCCGCCCTGGTGCTGGTGCTGGGCGTGTTTGCGGCCGAGGCGATGGCCGAGGTGCGCAGCGTCACCGCGCTGGTCGAGCAGGTGGACGTCCAGCGCGTGTCCGAAACGATTGCCGGGCTGGATGTGGAGACTCTCAACGAGGCGATCGCCGAGCTCAAGGTACAGGTGGGCAGCCTCGATGCCGAGGCCCTCAACGAGGCGGTCGCCCAGCTGCACACCCAGCTGGGCCAGCTGGACACAAAGGCCCTCAACGAGGCGCTGGCCTCCCTCTCCGAGGCGGCCGACAGCATCGAGCAGGCGGCCGACAACTTCAGCCGCATCACCTCCATCTTCCGCCGCTGAACCGCCGCGCCCTGGGCAGCGCGTCCCGCCGGGCCAAAGCCCCCGCCGCCCTTGCCGGCCGCGGCCCCTCCGCCCCGTTTGACCCGCCGCTCTAAAAAGAAATGTATGTTTTTTGTGTTTTTTTGCCGGCTGGGGTTGTCGGGGTTTGGGCTTTTGCGGTATAATAAATCATATTGTGCAGATGTGCGGCGTTTGCGGCATCCAAAAAACGCATCTGCGCAAAATCCTTGCAAAGCGAATGGGGGCGGCGGTGTGCGCAAACGGCTTTTCTGCATCCTGGCCGCCCTGCTGTTTGCGGCGCCGGGCCTGGCCCCGGCTGCCCGCGCCGTCGAGGCCGCCCCGCCGCCGGCTTTGAGCGCGGCCTACCTTGTAATGGACGCCGACACCGGCCAGGTGCTGATCGAGCAGAACGCCGACGAACGGCGCAGCCCGGCCTCGATCACCAAGATCATGACCATGGGCCTTGCGATGGAAAAGGCGCAGGGCGCTCTGGACACCCAGCTTACGGTGAGCTACGACGACGTGCACCAGCTGGAGGCCGGCTCCTCCCACATCGCCCTGATCGAGGGCGAGCAGGTGCGGCTGGAGGACGTGCTCTACGGCACCGAGATCGCCTCGGCCAACGATGGGGCCAATGTGCTGGCCGAGTATGTTGGCGGCAGCATCCAGGCCGGGGTGGACGCCATGAACCAGAAGGCCGGCGAGCTGGGGCTGGAAAGCACCCACTTTACCAACCCCCACGGCCTGTACGACGAAAACCACTACACCACCGCCCGGGACATGGCCCAGATCACCCGCTGGGCGCTGGGCCAGCCCGGCTTTGCGGAGGTGTTCTGCCGCACCGAAACCTGGACCATGGCCCCCACCAACCTCCAGCCCGAGGAGCGGTTTTTCTCGATCAACGACTGGATGCGCCTTTCGGGCAAATACTACCGCAGCTACGCCAAGGGCTCCAAGCAGGGCTTCCACGACCAGGCCCAGTACACCTTTGTGTGCTACGCCGAGCAGAGCGGCATGCGCCTGATCTGCGTGATTTTGGGCGCGCCCCAGCGGTACGATAAGTTCACCGACGCCTGCGCCCTGCTGGACTACTGCTTTGCCAGCTTTACCCGGGTGGATGTGGCGGACGAAAAGGGCTTTACCGTGCCGGTGGCGGGCGGCGGCGAGACGTTGGGCAATTTGCAGGTGTCCGGCGCGTCGGCCAGCTTTTTGCTGCACAAGGATTCCGACCCCAAGGCCATTACCACCGAGTACAACGTCCCCGAGCGGATGCTGCTGGGCCAGGCGTTCGCCCCCAGCGTGACCTTCCGGCTGCCGGCCAGCGCCGGCCAGAGCGCCTGCGAGCTCACCGTCCCCCTTGGCTGGACCGGGCTTGACCAGGTGCTGCGGGCCAGCACCTATGTGCCGCTGCGCCAGCGGGCCGCCAGCGCCGGCCGGGGCGGGGTACTGCTGGCCGGGGCGGTGGCGGCGCTGCTTGCCGCGCTGGTGATCGCGGTGATCCTGCGGCACAACAAGCGCAAAAAGGCCGAGGAGGTGCGCCGCCGGCGGGCCGCGCTCTATCCCACCCCCGCGCCCGCCCGCCGCCGCATGGCCGCGCCGGTGATCGAAACCAATCTTGTGCTGCGCCCCCGCGGGCCCCAGGGCGGGCCGCCGCAGTACCCCCGGCGGTAAACCCGCGCAAAGCTGGCGCTGCCCGCCGGGGCATCGCTCAACGAAGGGACGCCAGGAGAGATAAGGAGTAACCAACTGCCATGCTTACAAGCAAACAACGCGCCGCGCTGCGCCGGCAGGCAAACGGCCTGGAGCCGGTGTTCCAGCTGGGCAAGGGCGAGGCGGACGAGGCGCTGACCCACGCCGTGGCCGACTGCCTGGCCGCCCGGGAGCTGATCAAGCTTAAGGTGCTGCCCACCAGCCCCTATACCCCCAAGGAGGCGGCCGCCCTGCTGGCCGGGGGCACCGGGGCCGAGGTGGTGCAGGTGATCGGCTCAAAACTCGTACTCTTTTTGCAAAAGCCGGAGGATTCCCGCTTTTCCGGCCTGCTGGCGGGCCTGTGAGCGGCCCGGCAAAGGCCGCCCCCGCGCCTGCCCAGCCT